>PMBV01000088.1:213-33513 GCA_003153055.1 Myxococcales bacterium | reverse complement strand
CTGAACGCATTGCCCGCTCAGTGAGGCTCTGATGTCGAGGGTTCGCTCCGTCCCTTCGAGGCCCACGGGCCGGCACCAGCTTCGCCCGATGGCCGCGCGTCCCGAGGAGCTGATCGCCAGGGGCACGACGATCGCCCACCACCAATCCCACCCACCCTGTTCCAGGTGGATGCCTTCGCCGCCCGCCTCTTCGGCGGCAACCCCGCTGCCGTCCTGCTCCTCGATGCCTACCCCGACGCCGCGCGGCTGCAGGCCATCGCCGCAGAGAACAACCTGGCTGAGACCGCCTTCCTGGTGCCGACCGGCGACGACTTCCAGCTCCGCTGGTTCACGCCCACGTGCGAGGAGCTGGGGCTGCCCTTCGAGCGGGAGGACCGCGGCGGGGGAACGCGCCCGTCGACCGGGCCGGAGCTCCGGGCGCTGAACCCGGTGGGTCTGGTGCCGGTCATCGACGACGACGGGGTGCGGGTCTGGGAGTCCAACGTCATTGTCCGCTACCTGGCGGCCAGCCGCGGCAGGATCGACCTGCTGCCGGAACAGCCAGCGGCGCGAGCGCGGGTGGAGCAGTGGATGGACTGGCAGGCCTCCGACCTGAACAACACTTGGCGCGTGGCCTTCCAGGGGCTGGTACGCGGCA
Organism: Myxococcales bacterium; assembly: GCA_003153055.1. The sequence goes on along the minus strand of PMBV01000088.1, from coordinate 32,876 downwards.
ACCCAGCCCTACGGGCATGTTGAGCGCTACTGCGACTTTTTGGCGGAGCGCCGGGGCTTCGCGCGGCACGGCCTCCAGGGCGGGCCGTGACGCCGGGCGGATCGCCTCCGCGTTCACGCCGCTTGAGCCTCAGCCAAGCCAGCCAGAGTCGAGACGCTGGCCGACAGCCCACCCGACGACGCCGCCGTGGAGGTACCTTTCCATCGCCCAGCAGGTGGTCGCGACGCTGACCCTCACCGCGTTCCGCAGTAGAGAGGGTCCGGTGAGAGCCCTCGTCACCGTCGCCTGTTGCCTCCTCTTCGCTTGCCGCACGCCCACCGAGAAGCCGGTAGTGGAAGCTCGACCCGTGGTGCCCCAGGTCGAGGTGTCTCCGCCGCCGCTCCGGCTGCCCGGTGACGTGGTCCCCACCGCCTACCGCCTCGACCTCACCGTGCTCCCCGACGAGCGCCACCTCACGGGCTCGGTGCACATCGAGGCCGTCGTCAAAACCCGCGCTTCCGTAGTGTGGCTCAACGCGACCAACCTCGAGCTCCTCCACGCTCGAGTGGGCGGGAACCCGGCCCAGGTTCTCGCGGCCGGCGAGGACTTCGTCGCCCTTGTGCCGGAGTCGCCGCTTGATCCTGGCTCCACCACCATCGACGTCGAGTACCGAGCCCTGGTGGACCACGAGGCGAGCCAAGGCGTGTACGCCGTGCCCGAAGGCGGCGAGGCCTACGCTTACACCTTCTTCGAGCCCATCGACGCCCGCCGCGCGTTCCCCTGCTTCGACGAGCCAGCCATGAAGGTGCCCTGGCAGCTCACGCTCCACGTGAAGAGGGAGCACGTGGCGCTGGGCAACGCGCCGGTGCTGCGAGAGGTCGACGAGCCCAACGGCCTGAAGCGGGTCGAGCTGGCTCCGACGGCGCCGCTCCCGTCGTACCTGGTGGCCTTCGTGGTGGGGCCCTTCGAGGTGGTCGACGGAGGTGCGGTCGCGGGTACGCCGATTCGGTTCATCGTGCCGCGGGGCCGCGCCGGGGAGCTGGCGTGGGCCAAGGAGACGACGCCCAAGGTGCTCACCGCGCTGGTGGACTGGGCCGGCATGCCGTACCCCTTCGGCAAGCTCGACGTCGCGGTGGTGCCTCGTTACTGGGGCACCATGGAGCACCCGGGCCTGGTGGCCATGGGCCAGCCCCTCTCGCTCATTCGCCCCGAGCAGGCGACTCGGGCGCGGAAGGAGCAGTACGTCAACATCCTCGCCCATGAGCTTGGGCACTACTGGTTCGGCGACCTCGTCACGATGGCGTGGTGGAACGACACCTGGCTCAACGAAGCGCTCGGCGAGTGGTTGGATCTCGTCATCACCGACGTGGTGGAGCCGCAATGGAGCGTGCGTGACCACCGGGTCGGTCAGGCCGTGCAAGCCATGGCGGCCGACGAGCTCCCCTCGGCTCGCGCCATTCGCCAGCCAGTCGCGAGCAAGGAGGCCATCGCGGCCTCGTTCGATGGCCAGCTCACCTACCTGAAGGGCGCCAGCGTGCTCCGCATGTTCGAGAGCTGGGTGGGGGCCGAGCCGTGGCGCGCGGCGCTCCGTCGATACCTCGCGGTGCACCAGTGGAAGACCGCGACCGCCGATGAGCTCTTGGCGGTGCTGCGGCAGGAGCTCGGCGCCCCGGTGGCCGAAGGGCTCTCGAGCTTCCTCGAGCAGCCGGGCGTCCCGCTCATCACGGGGTCGTTCCGCTGCGGCCCACACCCCACGCTCACCATCTCTCAGGTTCGCTCCTTGGCCCCGGGCGTGATCGACCCCATGGCGTCTAGCTGGAAGGTGCCGGTGTGCCTGCGGTACGGCGACCAGAAGACGAGCCACGCCAGCTGCGTGCAGCTCACCCAGGGCTCGGTCGAGCTCGGGCTGGACATGCCTGCCTGCCCGACCTGGGTGCTGCTCAACGCCGGCGCGAACGGGTACTACCGAAGCGCCGTCGACGGGAAGCTGTCGCGGAAGCTGCTCACCCCCGCGTCACCCGAGGCCCGCGTGGCCGGGCTCACCGTCGCCGAGCGGTCGATGCTGATGGCGGACCTCCGTGCCGCCGTGGCCAGAGGCGAGGTGCCGCTCGACGAGGCGCTTGGCCTCGCGCCGCTGGTGGCGTCGGATCCGAGCGATCAGGTGGCCGGGCTCGCCATGGACCTCGCGTCGCTACGCACCGACGTGATGGACGACGCGGCCTACCGGAGCGCCCAGCGATTCCAACTGAAGACCTTCGGCCCTCTGGCCCGTCGTCTCGGCTGGCGTCGCGCCGCGGCCGACACCGACGAGCGCCAGGAGCTGCGCCGGAGAGCGCTGACGGTCGCGACCTCGGCCGGTGACTCAAGCCTCGTCGCCGAGGGCCGTCGCCTCGCGCTCGCCTGGCTCGACGATCCCTCACGCTCGGAGCTGCCAGATGATCTCGTCGGCCTCTCCTTGTCGGTCGCCGCTCGGGCCGGAGACGAGCCCTTCTTCGAACGGCTGCTCAGGGCCGCCCGCTCGGCGACTGACCGCACCAACAAGGCGCGCCTGTTGGGGGCCCTGGGGGCCTTCATCGACCCCACGCTTGCCGGTCGAACCCTCGAGGTGGTGGCCGGGACCGAGTTCGACCTCCGGGAGACCGAGTGGCTCACCTTGCGGCTCCTCGCCCAGCGGGAGACCCGGGCGCTGACCTGGAGCTGGCTCGAGGCGCACCTCGACCAACTGCTCCCCCGCGTGCGCAGCGACGAGGCGGCCAACCTCATGGGGGCCTTCGCGGGCGTCTTCTGTGACCCGACCCATCGGCAGAGGGCAGCGGCCTTCTTGAAGCCACGGGCGGAGCGGGTGGACGGCGCGGAGGCGTTGGTGACGCGCGGCCTCGAGGCGGTCGACCGGTGTGTCGAGGAGCAGGCCCGGCATCGAGCCGAGCTCCAGCGCTTGTTCAGCGGGCGATAGAGCTCGAGGTCACGGAGCGCCGGCGTCTGGGTTCTGGAGCAGCTGGGTGTAATAGATGAGGAAGTCGACCAGCACGACGCCGTTGGTCTCGTTGATGCCCGACCCCTGGCGCCGGCTCATCTTCTTCACGTAGTTTCGCCAGCCGTCGGGGCTCAAGCGGCCGTTGATGGCCCGCGAAAGCGTGTGGCACTTACTGCACCGCACCGCGAACACCTTGTAGCCGTCCTGATACTTCTTGGGAAAGCCCGAGGTGTCGAGGGTCTCGATGTTGACGTCTGGTGCCCCAGCCAGGACGAGCGGCGTGCCGACGTCAGGCGCGCCGGCGAGGAGCAACGGGACGAGGAGGGCGACGCCCAGCCCGAGAAGCTTGTTTCGACTCACCACGTCTTCACACCCCGTCGCCACTGCGTCTTTTCCCGCTCGCTGCCGTCCTCGTAGAACTCGACCCAGCGGCCGTTCTTCTTCCCGTTCATGTACTCACCGGCTTCAGCCCGCTGGCCGTTGCCGAACCAGCGAAGGTATTTGCCGTGCTTGGCTCCGGAGGCGAGTTGGCAATACAGCGCGGTGCCGGCGGGCGGCGCGGCGCCAGCGAGGGTCGCGCCCTCGGGGCAACTCGAGATGGGCCCGTCGTAGGTCTGCTCCTTCGCCTCGCTCGGTTGCGGCGCGGCGACCACCGGCGCGGGAGGTGGGGTGGGCTTGGCCTCGGCGACCACCACCGGCTCGGGTGCCTTCGCCTCGCTCGGAGCTGGGCGAGCTGGTGTCGCCTCAGGCGCCGGAGTGGGTGAGGTCGGCGCTTCGTCTGCGCCACTCGCTTCGACCTCCGTGGGGCGACCACCACGCGTGGCTGTCGCGGTGCGCTTCCCGAAGTGGAACGTCACCAACAGGTCTTTGTCCGCCACCACCGTCACGCTTCGCTGCTGCGACGGGAAGCCGTGCGCTTGCACCTCGATGGCGTGGGCTTCGGGAGACAGCGGGCGGGTCTTCCATGGCGTGGTGCCTTCAGCGCGGCCATCGACCAACACCCGTGCCGGCGTGTCGGCCGAAATCGTGAGCTTGCCCCACCGTCGAGAGGGCTCCTGGCGCGGCGGCTCTTCGGCCACCGGCGCGGCGGGTGGCGGAATGGTGGCCGATGCTCGCTCTTCCCGTGGAGTCGGCTCCTTCTCGGCGATGGGCGCCGCGGTGATGGGCACGGCCGGTGGGCTGACCTCGGGGCGGGTCGCCGTGCGGTTCCACAGCACGAAGCCAACCACCCCAACGAGCCACAGCGCCGCGCCCAACGCCACCGCGATGAGTCGTTTGGACCGTCGCGGCCGGGCTGGCTCGTCGTCGCTCAGCGGGCCCCGACCGGTCTGGCTCCGCTCGGTCGGCGCAGGCGTCAGCCGCCCCGATTGGCTCCGCTCGGCTCGCACGGGGGCGCTGGGGCGGGCGGGCGGAGTGCTTTCTGGGAGCGCAGCGGCCATCTCGAAAGGACCCGAGTTGGCGATGTCGCCCACCTCGATCTCCACTGGCCCGCTCTGCGGCCCGTCGTTGGCGGCGGCGTCCACCGCCTCCTCGATGACCTCCTGGTCGGTCACCGGAGAAGAGAAGCGCCTCGAGCTGATGGCCTCGTCATTGTAGGCGCTCCAGGCGAGGTGGTCGCTCTTGCTCAGGTCTCCGAACAGGTGTCGGAGGTATCGCCCCACCTGGTGGTTGGTGATCCGCTCGGCCCCTTGAGAGACGTACGCGTCGAGCGCCTGCTGGAGCGCCAGGGCGTTGGGGCAGCGCTTCTCCAGCGAGGGGCTCATGGCCCACAAGATGATCTTCTCGAGGTCAGGGTCGATGTCTGGGTAGACCTTCGCCGGCCGGGGAAACGCGCCCGCGGCGGCGGCCTTCAGCACCGCGATCTCGTTGCGAGCCGGGTACGCGTGGGTCCCCGTGGCGGCGAGGTAGAGGCACACTCCCACCGCGAAGACATCGGCTCGACCATCCACCTTGAGCTCGTCGGTGCGCAGCTGCTCCGGCGCCATGTACCGGAACTTTCCTTTGATGCCCCCGGCGTTGGTGTGAGACAGGCGGCCCGACGCCTTGGCCACTCCGAAGTCGAGCAGCTTCGCCACGCCCTCGGTCGACACCACGATGTTGTGCGGGGTGACGTCGCGGTGCACGATGTTGAGCGGCATGCCCTGGTGGTCGACGGCGTTGTGCGCGTGCGAGAGGGCTCCGGCGATCTCGCTGAGCACCTTGGCGGCGATGCGGGCGCACGGCTTCTGTTGCTTCCACGCCTCGTGAATGACCTTGGACAGCGTCGGGCCGCGGGCGTACTCCATCGCGATGTAGGGCTGATCGCCGAGCTGGTCGATCTCGTAGATCTGCACGATGTTGGGGTGCGAGAGGTTGGCGGCGATACGCGCCTCGTCGAGGAACATGTGCACCAGCTCCTTGTCCTCGAGGAGCTCGGGCAGCATGCGCTTGACCACCACGATCTTGTCGAAGCCGCCGATGCCCGACAGCCGACACTTGAAGATCTCGGCCATGCCGCCGGTGCCGATCTTGCCCAGCACCTCGTACTTCCCAAAGCGTTGAACCTCGACCGGGGGAAGCCGAGTGCTGGGGTCACTGGTCACGACGCTTCTCCCAATCAAAACGAGCCACCCACGCCTGCGTGAAACGCATGGAAGCTCGGGAAGTCATTCATGTATGTGTACTCGTAGCTTGCTTTCACATACATCGAGCTCGAGAGCAGAAACTGAAAGGCCTGCGTGTAGCGCAGGATCCGGCTGTCGGGCGACAGCGAGGGGTCGGAGCCGGGCAAGGGAATGCCCTTTCGCGCCAACATGTCGAAGCGGTAGAGCACCACCACCCGGCTGCCCAGCGGGTGCTCGAGCTCGACGAAGAACCCGCCCTTGTCGAGGTAGGTGTCGATGAGCTCGTAGCGGTACAGCGTCGGGTCGGGGTTGAGCTCAATGCGAATGAACGCGGCCTCGCTCCGTATCGTCACCGGGCCCAGGCGGAGCGAGGCATCAGCCCCCAGCGCCGTGTAGGCTCTCAAGCGAGCCGGGTCATAGTGGCCATACATGCCCGAGATGCCGAGGGAGAAGTCCTTGAACACCGAGTCGGGCTCAGACGAGGAGATGGTCATTACCGCCCGCCCGCCGCCAGCCGGCTCATTGTTGTTGTCGACGTAGAACGAGGTGCGCATGGCGGCGAAGTCGATGTCGTTCTCGCCGCGCATGCCGCCCACCATGTAGCCGGCGTACCAGAGCTGCACGTCCTCCGACGGCCAGGCCTGCCCGTAGATGACGACGCCGGTGTCGACGTAGGGCTGCGGCACCACGCCGAGGTTGAAGCCGCTCCGCCCGTAATAGGCCATGCGGCCCATGTCGTAGATGAGGGGCTTGCTGACCGAGCGGTGGCTGGTGGGGTCGTAGCGCACGGCCATCTCGCCGAAGGGAACCCCGATGCGGCCAGCCTGAATGTTGAACGCCGGCGACGGGGTGAAGTCGACGTGCGCCCGGTCGACCTCGAGGCCGTGGCAGCTGAAGCAGACGCGGGCCGAGAACGACAGGTTCTCGTGGACGTCGACCTCCATCTTGACCGCCGCCTCGGGCGTGATGCCCATGAGCGAGGCCTTGGCCGCCGTGGGAGAGCTGGCCCACCAGTAGTCGACATAGGCCGAGCCGGCGAAGTTCACATCTGCCCCGGCTGCGGGGAGCGCCAGCGCGGCGGTCAGCGTCGCGAGGAGCAGGACTCGTGGGCGGCTAGTCATTCGGTGCCCCCCGAAGGATCCACCCGCGCACCGCGGCGAGGCGGTCGGCGTCGATGCTCGGCTTGTTGAGCGGCATGCGGGTCGACACGCTGCCCGAGGTGCCCACCGTGCCCAAGAGCTTGAGCATCAGGTAGCTCTGCTCTGGGTACCCCGGCTTCACCAGCACAATGGACGACGCCTGGCTCGCCGGCCGGTTGATCAGGTTGGCGTGCGACTGCCCGTCGTCGAGCGACAGGGGCGCGTGGGCCGGCGGGTTGCCGCTGTGGCACAACGAGCTCGCGCAGTCTGGCGTGAAGAGTTTGGCCTGAAGCTCCGAAAACCGCGCGTTCGGGCCGCTGATGGAGGAGGCGTTCGTCTCGAGCACCGGCCCCACCTCGGGGCCAGGCCAACAGGCGCTCCCGCTCAGCGCCGCAACCACCGAACCTAGAACCCGAAGTCGCACTGCCGTACTCCCTTCAGCGTTTTCCCTAGAACCGCGCATCGTTCGGATCCGCCGTCACTCGCGCCCGAGCGAGCTCCACCGTCCACGTCCCGTTGCGCCACTTGCCCACCGCGTGCACATCGGCCCGCGAGCCGCCGGCGATTTGGTGCACCACCCCAGGAATGCGGGCGCCCGCGTCGAGGCCGGTCGGATTGTACGGCACCGCCGCCGGGTGGAGCCCGGAGTCGGGGGCGTAGAGCACCGAGGGGTTCGAGTTCACGCCGTACTCGCTCATGGAGATGGGCTCGATGCCCCCATCTGAGACGTTCTTTCGGTTGCTGGTGCTGAAGCCTCTCGCGTCGTCGTTGGTGCGGTTGTACTGGGTGAAGGAGAGGTCGTCGGCGTACGAGATGGGGTTGGTGGCGACCGAGCCCCAACTCCATACATCAGCGACCTCGCCCGGGCCGTTGGTGTGCATGCGGATGCGGTATTGAATGCCCGCGTCAGTGTTGTCGTCGAGGCGCTCTCTCAGGTGGCAGGCCGCCGCGCAGCCGAGCGCCGCGAAGTCGGGGTACGAGACGTCGAACGAGAGGTAGAGCCGATCCTCCTCGTCGGTGTTGCGCACCCAACCGCCGTTGGTGAAGGTGAGCGAGTTCTTGGCGGTGCTCGCGGTCGCGTCGTTCCATTCAATCAGGAAGTAGATGGTGGAGTCGTCGAAGGCAGACTTCACCAGCACGTGGTCGACCCCGAAGTCGTAGGGCCTGAGCCCCCCGTCGGCCAACAGCCCGTAGCCGGTGTTCCACTCGTCGACCGTCATGCCGATGGTCGCCGCCGCTGGCTCGAGCGGAATCTGGCTGCCGGCGATGGCCGCCCATTCGCTGTCCACGCCGTCGAGCACGGGCGGCACCAGCACCCGCCGCGACAGCACCGTGTCGGTGCTCGGGCTGCCGTTCTCGAGCTCGAGGTTGATGAACGCCGCCACTTGGTGCGAAACGCTGGCGCTGTCGGTGACGCCGATCGAGAAGATGATCGGCACTCCCGCGTCGGCCACCGAGACACCGGAGTCGCGCTTCGGCGCTCTCGGTGGAACGCACGCGGCCAGGCTCACCAGCACAACCACCATTCGAGACCTGCAAACGAGGCCCGTCGTCACGTCACACTCCCTCTTCTGTGCGTCGGCTCTCACTTAACTTTTATTGCCTTAACGTCTCTTGTTCACGAGGTCAAATACGTCCAAGCGGCTGGATATGACCCATGATGCGAGGGTTCAGAACGCATTGTCTGCGCAGACAGGGCGTGTGTGAGGGTGCTCTGCACACACATGCCACCACCCTCGTTGCGCGAAGACCGTGCAGAGCTGACTGTCCTCAAGCTCGATCCCTTCGACGCGTGGATCAGCAGGAGCATCGAGGGTTCGTGGCTTCGACCTGTAGCGCGCAAATCGTGCTCGATCCTGAACATCGGTGCCCGGTCAGACGGCCTGTACACCTCACGTTTTGAGCCCTCAGAAGCCTCATGGGACACAGAAGTGCGCGGGCCGATCGGAGGTCGGAAATGAGTCACCGATCGTCCGCATCACTTCGGCGGCGGAACGAGGCCCTCAGGTCTTGAGCAATTCGCGGAGGACGACGGTGGCGTAGCTCCCCGCGGGGAGCACCAGGTCGAGCTTGACGCCATCGGTGGAGGCCGCGTGCTCGACCTCGAGGGGAATGCGGAGCAGCCGCCGGGTGCCTCGAGTCTCGTCACCACCGGCGGCGAAGGTCTCGAGCGTGACGCCATCGGCGGCCAGCACCTCGGCCTCCAGGGCCCAGGCCTCGCCCTGAGGGCAGGTCATCTCGGGGCCGAACATCGGGCCCGTCGGGCTCACCTCGAAGCGCTCCACTCGGGGCTGGTCGACCTCGGGGGCCTCGCAGAGAAACTGCCCGCCGGTCTCGTGCTTCTTCAGCACGTCGCCCGCGAGCGCCCGGTCGAAGCTGCCTCGGTCGAGCCTCTGGGCCAGCACCCGGTTGAACAGCGCCGACTGATAGGCAGACAACAGGAGCTTTCGCTCGAAGCGATCGCGGTGCCGGCCGCCGGCCAGCAGCAGCGCCTTGCCGCGCTCGGCGTTGGCGCCGGTGACCCCGAAGCGTTGCTCCCCGTAGTAGTTGGGCACGCCCCTCGCCTTGAGCTCGCCTATGGTGGCCTCGAGGGCGCCGACGTCGCTGACGCCCCGGAGCCACAGCTCGAAGCGGTTGCCCTGCAGGTGGCCCGTCTTCAGCTTGTTGCGATGGCGGGCCCAGCGCAGCACCGTCACCCCTGGGTGGGCGAAGGAGCCGATGGCTGGCTCGCCGGCCTTGGCGGGGAGGCACAGGTACTGGCGGGTGAGGGCCTGGCGATCCTTCAGCCCGGCCCAGCTCACCAGGCGCTCCTCCACCCCGCAGTGGCGGGCCAGGGCCTTGGCCACCTCTTGCGTCGAGCGGCCGCGCTTCTCGAGCCACACGAAGAGGTGCTCGCCTTCGCCGCTGGGCTGGTAGGCCGGCAGCTCCTCGACCACGAAGTCCTCCGGGGTGGCCTTGAAGGCGCCGCCGCAGCCGGGCACGCGGGCGGTGAGAAAGGGCAGGGGTGATTCGTCCACGGGGCTCACGTCACTTCGCGTCGAGCGTCGCGAGGAGTTCCTTCACGCGCCGGGCAAGGTCTTCGTCGGCCCGCGACTCGAGCATCTCGCCGGCTTGGAAGAGGAGAAAGAACATCACGTCGGAGAGCGCCTGCTTGAGCGAGACGAGCGGCTCCGAGCCCATCTGTCCCTCGTCGCGGAGCTGCTGGTACTGAGCGATGACCCGCCCATCGTCGAGCGTGCCGTCTTCGCCGAAGCCCAGGCCGTTGAGCACCTGTGACGTCGTCACCCCGTTGCCCTTGAGGGCGGCGTTGGCGGCGGCGAGGAAGAGGTCGAGGTTGCCTCTGCGGGCGACCTCGTCACGCACCTCGCGGAAGATGACGTTGAAGACGTTGAGCACGTTGCGCTCGTCGAGGGTGGGCGTGAGCCCGATGACCGGGCCCCGGCTCGGAGGGGGTGGCGGCTGGGCCGGCACCGGCGCTGGGGTGGCGCTCGACAGCAGGTGTACGTAGCCGCCCTCGAGCAACCGGTAGACGATGCGGGTGGCCTCGAACTCCGACACCTTCACGGCCTGGCCCAGCTCGAGCACCGTCTTGGCCCCGTCGACCTGGTCGAGCAGTTGGTCCTCTTCGGTCTCCAGGCGGCCGTCGGAGTTCTTCTTCTTCAGCACTCGCAGCCTCCCATGGGGAATGCGCTTTCTGAACTGGGCCAGCTCGTCGATCTTCCTGATGCTGTCCATCAACAGCCCCTGCATCGAGAGGGACAGGTTGTGGGTCAGGGCCTTCTCTTCAATCTCCTGGTCGATGAGGGCGAAGCTGCCCTCCCTGGCCAGCATCATTCCGTGGAAGACCTCGGCGATCTGCTCGTTGAGGCAGCGGTAGAGGTCGTGGGCCTTGATGAGGCCCTTCTCGACCATCACTTTGCCCAGCCGCGAGGGTGGCGCGTCGTTGAGCACCTTGTCGAGCTCGTGGCGGGTGACGTACCCCAGCCGCACCATCGTCTCGCCGATGCGATCGACGGCCATGTCCGAGGCGGCCGACCGCACCTCGCCGTCCTTGATGAGGAGGCTCCGTTCGCCTCCCGGGCTCGCCAGCCGGAGCACGCCCGTCCACCGCGATTGACCCAAGAACCCGATGAGGTCCGACAGGGGGAAGGCGCCCGCGTCGCCCGCCAGCACCACCCGAGGCCGGCGCTCCATCAGGCCTCCCTGGGCAGGGGTGCGAAAGAACAACAGCCAGTCGGGCGAGGTGTTCTGGAGCCGGAAGTAGCCCGTTCGCCCGGCGAGCGGCGAGGGCTGACTGTCGGCCGTCACCAGGCTGCCCCGCTGGTCGACGAGGTATCGAGGGTCCATCTAGTTTGACGGCCAGCCGCTGTTGCCGGCCAGCCAGTCGAGCTCGTCGTCCACCGACGCCGACAGCAGCTCGGTGGCGAAACCCAACACGTGCCGGCGGCCATTGATGAAGAGGGTCGGCGTGCTGTCGACCCCCGCGTTCTTCCCCGCCTCCCGCGAGGCCTTGAGCTCTTCGAGGTACTTGCCCGCCGCCACAGCCTTGTCGAAGGCCTTGACGTCGAGCCCGTTGTCCTGAAGCACCTTGCGCACGAATTGGGGGGAGATCTCGAGCTGGTGCTCGAAGAGCGCGTCGTGCACCGCCCAGAACTTGCCGCCTTCTCGGGCGAACAGCGCCGCTTGGCCGCAGAGGGCGGAGTGGGCGTGTTGCTCGAGGGGGAAGGCGCTCCAGCACAGCCGCACGCCGGGGCTCACTTTCACGAAGGCCTCCAATACGGGGCGAACGGCGGCGCAGTAGGGGCACTCGAAGTCGCTGAACTCCACCACCGTCACCTTGGCGTCGGGCTTGCCAGTACAGCTCTTGTCATCGACCTTGAACGAGCTCCGCGGCCGCAGGAACGATTGGTTGTATTTGGAGAGCTGGACGATCACCTCGTTGGCCCCGGAGCCTTCGGCGGCCAGCCCAGCGGCCAGGCCCACCACCCGCTTGGTGTGCCGGCAGGCATCGCCCTTCTTGAGCGAGGCGAGCAGCGTCAGCGGTCGGCCGCAGGCGTCGAACTCGTCGGTCAACACCGTGGCCAGCTCCCGCTTGGCCGCCCCCGACAGCCGCGAGAAGTCGAAGCCCGGCAGCTCGGCGAGCACCTTGGCCGGGTCGGCCGACTGGGCCCGAACGCCGACCGGCACGCTCCACGCGAGCACTGCCGCCACAAGGAAGAATTTCTTCAGGAGATGCGCCACGTTGCGTTTCGTTGTAGTGCTCCGACAACTGCTTGTAAAGGAACCAAGATGAAGCGACTGTTGCTGCTGCACACTGGGGGCACCCTGGGCATGACGGGGCGCCGGCCCGACGCGCTGAAGCCAGGCCGCTTCTTTCGCATGGTTCGCGAGCGGGTCCCCGAGCTGCCGAAGCTGGCGCGCATCGAGCTCGAGCTGTTCGCCAACCTCGACTCCTGCGAGATGCAACCCGAGCTGTGGTCGAAGCTGGCCACCCGGCTGCACCAGCGGCTCCCCGACTTCGACGGCTGCGTCATCACCCACGGGACCGATACCCTCGCCTACACCGCCAGCGCCCTCTCGTTCACCCTGGTGAACCCGCCGTGCCCCGTGGTGCTCACTGGGGCGCAGCGGCCCCTGGGGGAGATCCGCTCGGACGCGCGGTTGAACCTCATCGACGCGGTCATCTCCGCGCTCCACGGGCCCAAGGAGGTGACGGTGTGCTTCGACTCGCACCTCTACCGGGGCAACCGGGTGCGCAAGGTATCGGTGGCCGAGTACGACGCCTTCGACAGCCCGAACCACCCGGGCCTCGGGGTGCTCGGGGTCGACGCGCGCTTCGAGCCGGGGCTTGCGCGCCGGGGCCCGTTTCGGGTGAAGCCCGAGCTCGACCCGAGGGTGTTCCTGCTCCGCGTCTTCCCCGGGCTCGACGCGCGCCTGGCCACGAGCCTCCTCTCGTCGGTGCGCGGTGTCGTGCTCGAGGCCTACGGGGCAGGCAACTTCCCTACGTCGGGTGAGCGCTCGCTGCTCCCCTTCTTCGAGGAGGCCCGGCGCCGCGACATTCCCGTGGTGGTGGTGAGCCAGGCCGAGCGAAACGGGGTCGATCTCTCGCTTTACGCCTCGGGGAACGCGGCCCGCTCCCAGCACGCGATCAGCGGCGGCGACATGACCGTCTCGGCGGCGGTGGTGAAGCTCATGCACGCCCTGAGCTACTTCCGCGGAGAGTCGCTCCGCCGGTACCTCGGACGATCTGTGGCGGGAGAGCGGAATCCGGTGCTACCTTCATGAGACCCGGCGGAGAGATTCCACGCGGTGGATCAAGGTATGTCCGAGGAAAAAACAGCAGTCCACAGAATCAGGGACTTGCTGGGTGAGCCGCGGGCCACGGCCTACCTCATCATCATCAGCGCCAAGGCGCCGGCCTCGGTCGGGCGGATGATGAGGCTCGACGCGGGCGAGCTGGTGATGGGGCGGGCCACCGACACCCAGTTGCAGGTCGAGGACGACGGCATCTCTCGCAAGCACTGCAAGATTGCCATGGCGCCCAATGGGGCCTACCAGTTGGTGGACCTGGGCTCGACCAACGGCACGTTTCTCAACGGCATCAAGGTGAACGTGGCCACCCTGCAGGACGGCGACAAGATTCAGATCGGCGCCAACACGGTGGTGAAGTTCTCGCTCCAGGATCAGCTCGAAGAACAGTACCAGCGCTCCATCTACGAGAGCGCGACCCGCGACGGGCTGACCCGCATCTTCAACCAGAAGTACTTCCTCGACTCGCTCCGCAAGGAGTTCGCCTATTGCCTGAGGCATCGGGTCCCCCTCTCGCTGGTGATGTTCGACCTCGACCACTTCAAAGACGTCAACGACACCTACGGGCACCCGGCTGGTGACCTGGTGTTGCAGCAGGTGGCGCAGCGGGTGAGCGAGACGGTGCGACAGGAGGATCTGTTCGCCCGCTACGGTGGCGAGGAATTCTGCCTCATGCTGCGGGAGGCCGCGGCGGACAAGGCGATCCGCTGCGCCGAGCGGTGCCGGAAGGCGGTGGAACGCGCCCCGTACGACTTCAACGGCACGCCAATACTCGTCACCATCAGCCTGGGCGTGGCGACGCTGCTCGACGCCGAGTACTCGCAGCCCGAGGACCTGCTCGCCGCCGCCGACAGCTACCTCTACCGTGCCAAGACGCGAGGCCGCAATCGGGTCGACGCGAAGGAGTTCGGCGGCGTCTGAGCTGGGGTGCGCACCACGCTCACGTCGAAGGGAGCAGTTCAGCGCTATTTCGCCGAGCGTAGCCGATGGTGGGCTCGGTGCCTGGAGGTCGTGCGATGTCGCTTTTGGAGATGCTCGGAGGCAAGGCCCTGATCGAGCGGGTGGTGAAACGGTTCTACGACAAGGTCTATGCCGATCCCTGGTTGAGCCAGTACTTCGTCGAGGTGCCGCGTACGCACATCGAGAAGCAGCAACTGAACTTCATCGTGGCGGCCCTCGGCGGTCCCGACGAGTACCATGGCAGGCCCCCCAGCCTCGCCCACCCGCACATGATGATTACAGAAGAGCTCTTCACGCTCCGGCAGAAGTACATGGCCGAGGCCCTGGACGAAGCAGGCGCTGGCCGCGACCTGAGTGCCCGGTGGCTCAAGATCGAGGGCTCCTTTCGTGGGCGCATCGTGAAACAGTCGCCCGCGGACTGCGAGAAGCGCCACAGAGAGGACCAGATCCTCGACTTCAAGAAGCCATGATTTCGAGAAGCCATCAGCGCTCATGGGCCCTGGCCTCACTGACCCGGTGAGGTCGCCCGCGCCCCTTGGAAGAACGGTGAGGGAGGTCGCAACAAATTTCGCCGACCTTCGACAATGATCAAGGTTCATCGTTTGCTTCGAGAGGAATGCTTCATGCGAAAAAGCGGTATCCGCCCCCCAGTCGCCCCTCCGACGCCTTCGGCTCGCACCCGAGGCGCGCCCCCCGCGGCTCCCGCGACGAAGCCTGCCGCGACCACGTCGGCCGGCTGGACCCCGCGCGGTCGGCCCGAGCCAGCGGCGGACAAGCGGCCGGTCACGGTCTACCGGGTGGAAGGCCCGGAGAACCAGCGGGTCTCCTTCGGTAACGGGAAGCCCCACGTCTCGAAGTCCTTCAACAGCGCGACGAACGAGAGCAAGGCGGGCTCCTACCGCAAGCCGATGGACTACCAGGACCGGGCCTTCCTCAACTTCGGGGACCGACCGCGCGCCGAGGAGTTCCTCGCGGTTCGCCACGAGCAGGGCCACACCAAAACGGTGATGAAGGCCTTCGACGTCCCGGGCGAAACCTTCGACAAAATCCGCAAGTCCGCCGTCCCCGAGGGCGCTGCGCGCGTCCCGGGCAACGAGCACCGCCCCATCGCGGTGGACGTGAACAAGGGTGATAATCAGTACGGCCTCAACTGGAAGAGCCTCCAAACCGTCAACGCCACCGCCATCCCGGGGAGCGGCCGGGTGGAGCGCAAGACGCCGGATATGATCATGCATCCGGAGGTCTCCTCGGCATTTCAGGATCTCTTCAAGCCGAAGTGACGTCGAGGCGGGCGCGCGTCCGCTCCCGGTGTCGCGCACCACGCTCACGTCGAAGGGAGCACCGGGGGAATTCTCGGTGGGGCAGCCACCGGGCTCGTCGGGGCATCGGCCGAGTCGAAGAACTCCACCCGGTTTCCACCTTTGGCCATCGCCGCGTCGAGCCCGTCTTGCGCCTGCCGCACCAGGTCCGAGAACCCGTATTCCCGCCCTGGCTCTCCGGCGGCGACACCCACCGAGATGGTCGGTCGAATCACCTGCTCGCCGCTCTGGAGCGTCGCCTTCGACACTCGCTCGCAGATGCGCCGCGCGACGATCAAGCTGCCGGCGAGGTCCGTGTGCGGCATGAGCAGCAGCACCCGATCGCCCGCCTGCTGCACCGGGTAGTCGGTGTCCCTCAGGGAGCGCCTGATGGCCAGCGCCAGGCCCCCCATGAGCTGCACCTTCAGGTCGTCTTCGATGGTGGCGTCGATGGGGTCGAAGGCCACCAAGGCCAGGGCCAACGGGAACCCGTACCGCCGGGCCCGCTTCACCTCGACGAACAGCACCTCTTTGAAATGAGCGAAGGTATAGAAACTGGTGGTCACGTCGAGAATGCCGTCGCCGGGCCGGGGTACTGGCAGGGCCGTGGGCGAGCTCGACGACAGCTCGGCTAGCCGCAGCCTGAGGTCATTGGGCGAGACCGGCAACGGCAGCACGGCATCGGCCCAGACGGCGCGGAAACCCTTCGACTGAGCGGCCATCACGAAGGCCTTGGGGCGCTTCCGGCGCACCTCTCGGGCCACCCGCGCGGGGCTCTTCACCGAGCTCCCGACCACCACCACGTGCTCCTTCTGGAGCTGGTTGACGTCCCTCGCGCCCGAGACCTTCAGTCCCGCCTTCTTCAGGCCATCGCGCAGGGCCTTGTAGCGGGTGGTGTGAGGCTCGATGACGGCCGCCGTCTTCCAGATCATGTGGAACGCTCCTCCAACCTCCAGTCTACGCGTGCTGCTGGTGTCGTCGAATGTCGAATTGCTCGGTGCTACCGTTCCGTGCCCATGGTTCGATTCCTCGCCCTCGTTCTCGCCGCCACGCCCCCCTGGGCTTCCCTCGAGGCGAGCCAGCGCACCCGCGCGATGGTCGAGCTCAAGGCCGAGCCCTGGCCGGGCCGCCTCGCCAGGGCCGCCGCTCCTTTTCTGGGCACGCCCTACGCCGTCTCACCGCTGGGAGAAGGTGAGGGCCATGACCCCGACCCGCGTCTGCGCCTCGACGCCGTCGACTGCGTCACCCTGGTGGAGCAGGCCCTGGCCCTCGCCACCGCCGCTGACGACGGGGCCCTCATCGAGACCCTCGATCGCGTTCGCTACACCGGCAGCCCGTCGTACGGCCACCGCAACCACGTCATGGAGGCCCAGTGGCTCCCCCACCTGCTTCAGCTCGGGTGGCTCACGAACGTCACCCGCGCCTACGGAGGCAAGACCACCCAGAAGGTGAAGAAGGTGATTACCCCCGTCACCTGGGAGGGGAAGCTCGGCCGCTCCCTGGGCCTCGAGGCTGGCGACCAGGCGCGGGGGGCGTTCGAGCTCGACGTCATTCCCGCCGCGCACGCCGTCTCGGCCCTCGCCCATGCCCCCGACGGTCTGGTGCTGGTCGTGGTGCGCAGCGACCTTCCGTCGATGGTGACACGTATCTCTCATGTCGCGGTGCTGGTGCAGGGCCCGTCGGGCCCGATGCTTCGCCACGCCTCGAGCGCCCAGCACCTGGTGGTCGATCAGCTCCTCGCCGACTTTCTCGCGGCCGGTCGTCAGGCCACCTGGCCCCTGGTCGGCCTCGCCGTCTACGAGCCCCAGGAGCCGCGCCGGCCCGGCCCGGAGCGGTAGCTACGGGTTGTTCGGTCGTAGGCCCTGCGCTCCGCTGGGACTAGGAATACGTGTCGGAATTTCTGGACAACCTACTCCCTGGCTTTGGGGTCGAGGTTCTCGGGCGACTGAGACTCCTCATCAGCGGCCTTGGCGTTCTCGTCGGCGTCTCGGTCGAGCTCCTCGAGGACCTCGCCGATCCACCCGTTGGCCGAGTCGGACGCCTCCGCTGGCACCAGCACATCCCAGAAGGCAGCCTGGGTCTGGGCAAAGGCCGCTGACGAGGCAGCGCCCCCCGCCCGCGAGAAGGCGTCGAGCCCTCTAGCCTGGAGCGTCTCGACCAGCCGCTCGGCCAAGAGCGGATCCTGCACGGTTGCGGCGACGGTGAAGGTGCGAGCCATGTCTCAAATCTAGCCGATAAAAAGGCGCCGAGGGGCGAATGACCTGATATGCCTTGCCGAGGATGAACCGCGTCAAGTTCCTGGTGTTCGCCCTCGTGACGGCGGCCCTCTGGGCCTACCACGTCGTAGTGTCTGGGGCGGCCGTTGTGAAGACAACCGAGCAGGCGACCGGTGCGGTCGTCGGGGCCGGCTCGGCCGTGGCCTTGCGCATCGAGGCCCAGCGCTCCGAGCTCGAGGCCGCCGTGGTGCAGCTCTCGACCAGCCCAGCCGCGTGGAATGTCAGAACCCAAGGCAAAGACGGCGCAGGCGTCGACCGCTTCAATGCCGTCCGTCAGGTGCTGTCCAGCGTGCTGTCCGAGGCCAACAAGCCCAAGCTGGTCGTGGCACTGGTCAGCGCTGAGAGCGCGGTTCTGGCCCTGGGCTCCGCTGAGCCGGCCGCCGCGCCGGCGGGGTTCGACGTGGCCGCCGCTGCTCAAGGCCAGGCCGCCGGCAGCATCGTGACCTTCCAGGACACCTCGTACATCTTCTTCGCCACCGCGCTCCTCGCGGTCGACCACAACGAGGTTCGGCCGGTTGGGCAGGTGGTGGCGGGCCTGCCGCTGCTGCCCGACGCCAAGCGCCTCGAGGGCGTGGCCCGCGAGCTCCACCTGACCACCTTGGCCGTCGTCTCACAGAACAAGGTGCTGCTGGCCGCCGGCAGTGAGAAGGTGCAAGCCGAGCCGGCGCTCAAGGCCATCAAGTCGGGCCAGGTGACGGCCTTCGGCGCGGGCCCGGTGCGCCAGTTCGGTCCGCTCTCGCTGCCCATGTTCGTCGAGGGCACCGCCCACTCCCTGGGCAGCCGGCAGGTGCTCGCTGGGACGCCCTTCGAGGTGCTGGCCGTGGCGTCGCTGCGCGAGCCGCTGGAGGCCCTGGCCGCCTACCAACTGTTCGGAGTGCTTGCGCTCCTCGGCCTCGTGCTGCTGTCGGTGGTGGTGGGGCTGCTCATCAAGAGTGAAGACGAAGGGGGGACGCACATGTCCCTGCCGCCGCCGCTGCCCGTGCCGCCCAAGAAAGAGGAGCCCCAGCCGGTCGCGCTGTCCATCGGCCCCTCAGGCCACGGCCCCGAAGGGAACCCCGACGACTTCCACTTCCCCCCTTCGGCGGTCTCGGCGGTGAGGGCGAAAGACGTGCTGGCGTCGATTCCCACGCCGAGCGCCCCGCAGCGAGCTCCCGAGGGGCCTCCCGTGCTGGGCATCGCACCCGCGACCCAAGTGGCGCCTCAGCTGTCGACCTTCGCCCCGGCGCCCTCCGAGCCAACGGGCCCGGTGTGGTCGTCACCCTCGCTGATGGACGAGAACGAGAACGACCCCTTCGCGTCTGCCGCCCCGGCTCCCTTTCCGGCCAACCGACCGTCGGCCCCGCCGCCGTTGCCAGGTTTTGGCTTCCCGCCCACCGCGTCGAGCCCAGGGCCAGGGAGCCTCTTCGACCAAGGTGGCGACCAGCCCACCCCGGCCTACCCCACGTTCGCGCCAGGCGGCGACCCGTTCGCTTCGGGCGACTCACTGATGGGCACCGACGACAGCCCCGACGCCACTCGAGTGGCCGTGGTGCCTCAGGAGCTCATCAAGGCCACGCGCCAGGGCGCCTCGACTGGCTTCACCGGCGAGCGACCGACGATGAAGGTGTCCACCGAGGGCATGCCGAGGGTGCAGTCGGTGGCGCCGTCGCCCGCCTCGGAAGAGAAGCACTATCACGACGTGTTCCGCGACTTCGTGACCACCCGTGAGAAGTGTGGAGAGCCAGCTGACGGGCTCACCTTCGAGCGGTTCAAGGCCAAGCTGCTCAAGAATCGGGACCAGCTGATGTCGAAGTACCAGTGCCGCTCGGTGCGCTTCCAGGTCTACGTGAAGGAAGGCAAGGCAGCCCTCAAGGCCACGCCAGTGAAGGACTGACGGCGTCTGAGTCTCCGTTCCTCTCGCCACAGGTTGTCGGAATTCCCGGACAACCTGGAACTAGAACGGCGCCAGCGTGGTGAACGTGAGCTCTCGCCCGTCGGGGTGGCGGAACTGGAGCGTCTCGGCGTGGAGCATCAGCCGGGGCCCGGAGGTTCCGTAGAGGCGATCTCCCACGATGGCCGCGTTGAGGCCGCTGCGGTGAGCGGCGTGTACCCGAAGCTGGTGGGTGCGGCCGGTGCGGGGGAAGAGGGCCACCCTGGTGCGGCCCCCGGAGCGCTCCAGGGCCCTCCAGTCGGTCACCGCCTCGCGGCCGTGCACGGCGTCCACCACCTGGCGAGGCCGCTGCTCGAGGTCGACTCGCAACGGGAGTGACACCGTGCCTGCGTCTGCCGCCAGCACCCCGTCGAGCCAGGCGACGTACGTCTTCTGCACCGAGCGGTCGAGGAACCGGGCCTGGAGGAAGCGGTGGGCCTCCTCGTCGAGCGCGGCGAGCAGGAGCCCCGAGGTGTCGAGATCGAGTCGGTGGACCAGGAGCGGCCCGCGGGCCCCGGGGTAGCGCCGCCGGATCCGGGCCCACACCGAGTCCTCCACCGTTTCGTCGCGCGCCGGCACCGACAACAGGCCCGCGGGCTTGGCCACTACCACCACCCGCTCGTCTTCGTGCACGGTGACGAGCTCGTCCTCGGCGACGATCCGGGGGCGCCAGGTGCGTCGGGGCGCCTGGGCCACGCCGTCGAGGAGAAACGGCAGCAATGGGCCGCACTTCTCCTTGCACGCGGGAAAGAACATGCCCTCGACCCTCGCGCCCGACGGCGGAGGCGGCCCCCACCAGAACTCGGCCAGGGCCAGCGGGGTCAACCCGTGCCGGAGCGCGTAGCTGACGAGCTTGGGCGCGGCGCAGTCTCCAGCTCCCCACGGTGGCTCTCCGGCACCGAACAGCTCGCGCACCGTGGCCCGCTTGCCTGAAGCGCTCTCGAGCACGTAGGTGTCGTGGATCTGCCGCATCGACTGCTGAGAGACGATGCGGCGGAGGCGCTCGAGGGCCCGCTTGCGTCGCTCCAGGCGAGACCAGGGGAGGGCGGCCGCTTCTCGAGCGATGCGCCAGCTGGTCTGCTGGGCACGGTGGAACGTGGCCTCCCGACGGCTCTCGGTGGCCAAGGCCCGTCGGCCGGCTTCATCGTCATCGCTCAGGCTCGCTCGCTTGAGTCGCCGCTCTTCCTGGTGCGCGAGCTGGGCCGCCTTGGCCGAGGCTCGCTGGCTCTTGAGCTGGGCGTCGAAGGCGGCGAGGTTCGCGCGGGCGTCTTGGAGCGCGGGGCTGCTCGCCAGGGACTCCAGGGCCGAGGTGAGGCGCTTCACCGCCACGTCGGAGGCGGGCTCGAGCACCTGTCGGGCTTTGGCGTCGAACACCGGGGGAACGAAGCCCGGCACGGTCCAGGTGCCACCGACTTGCCCGGAGAAGGCCTTGAGCGCTCCCACCCGGCCGTCGGCTCCGCGCACCAGCAGCACCCCGAACATCTTCCCGCCCTCCGGCCGATCGAGCGCGGTGGTGGAGAGCCCTGGCGCGATGGTGCCCTGTCTGAGCGTGGCCTGGAGCTCGAGCGCCACCGCGGCGACCACGGGGTGGGGCGCCGTGTCGTCGAAGGGGCTGGGCATCACCGCGGGGAGCGCCTCGGGTGGCGGCTGGGGCGTAAGCCAGGTGATGAGGGACTCCACGGCAGTGGAATACCGAGAATCACCGGCCGCTGGTAGCGCCAAGGGCCTGCCGGGACGTCACTTGTGGCGGGCCTTGGTGGGCGCGGCGAAGCCCCGGTTTCGCATCAGCGCACCCACCGAGGGGTCGCGTCCGCGGAAGTTTCGGTAGGCCTCAGCCGGGTCGACGGTGTTACCGACCGAGAAGACGAAGCGGTTGAGCCGCTCGGCCACCGTCTTGTCGTAGGGCCCACCGGCCTCGGTGAAGGCCTCGAAGGCGTCGGTGGTGAGCGTGTCGGCCCACAGGTAGCTGTAGTAGCCGGCCGAGTATTGGTCGCTCGAGAAGACGTGGCTGAACTGGGGCGTCCGGTGGCGCATGACGATTTCCTGCGGCATGCCCAGAGCCTTGAGCGTGTCGCGCTCGAAGGCATCGGGGTCGATGGGCGTCTCTCCCATGAGGTGCAGCTTCATGTCGACCAGCGCGCTCGACAGGTACTCGACGGTGGCGAAGCCTTGGTTGAACGTGCTCGCCTGGTGGAGCCGCTGTACCAACGCCTCGGGCAACGGGGCGCCGGTCTTCTCGTGCAGGGCGAAGCGGCTCAGCACTTCCTTGGTGTCGAGCCAGTGCTCCAGGAGCTGAGAGGGGAACTCCACAGCATCGGTGGGGACCGAGGTGCCCGACAGCGCGGGGTAGGTGACGTTGCTGGCCAGCCCGTGGAGCGCGTGGCCGAACTCGTGGAACAAGGTGCGGGCGTCGTCCCAACTGATGAGCACCGGCTCGCCTGGCTTGCCCTCGACGAAGTTGGCGTTGTTCGAGACGATGGTGGAGATTTCTCCACGGAAGCGCTCCTGGTTCCGGTAGGCGTTCATCCACGCGCCGGAGTGCTTGCCGGCCCGGGCGTAGGGGTCGAAGTACCACAGCCCCACGTGGGCCCCGGTGTCGCGTTTCACCACCTCGAACACCCGCACGTCGGGGTGGTAGACGGGAACGCCTTCCACCGGGCGGAACGCGAAGCCGAACAGCTCGCCGGCCACATAGAACAACGCGTCTTTCAACTTCTCGAGCTGGAGGTACGGCTTGAGCTCGTTCTGGTCGAGGTCGTACTTCGCCTTGCGTACCTTCTCGGCGTAAGAGCGGTAGTCCCACGGGGCGATGGCGAAGTGGGCGCCTTCCTTGTTGGCCACCGCCTGCATGTCGCGGACCTCTTCCTTCACTCGCGCCACCGCCGGCTTCCATACGGCCTCGAGCAGCTCCATGGCCCGCTCGGGAGTTCCCGCCATCTTGTCGGCCAGACGCCAGTGGGCGTGGGTCTTGAACCCGAGGAGCTTGGCGCGCTGGGCCCGGGCGAGGAGAATCTCGCTGATGCGCCCCTTGGTGTCCCGGGCGTCGCCGTTGTCACCGCGCTTGATGAAGTTGCGCCACACCTTCTCTCGCAGGTCGCGCCGAGCGCTGAAGGTGAGGAACGGCTCCACCGACGAGCGAGTATTGGTGACCACGCCCAGGGCCTTGACCTTGCGGGCCTCGGCTGCTTGCTGGGCGGCGGCCCGCACCGAGTCGGGGAGCCCGGCGAAGTCGGCCTCCGTCTCGAGGGCCACCGTGTACTGCTCCTCATCACCCAGCACCGCCTGGCTGAACTCGGTGTACAGCGTGGCCAGCCGCTGGTTCAGCGCGGCAACCTTTGCCTTCGCCTCGGGGTCGAGCTTGGCGCCGGCCAGGACGAAGCGCGTGTGGTACAGCCAGACGAGCCGCTGTTGCTCCTTGGTGAGGTTCTGTTTCTCTGGAGAGTCGTAGACCGCCTCGATGCGCTGGAAGAGCGCCGCGTTCTGAATGATCTCATCGCCGAAGGCCGCCAGCTTGGGCGCCATATCGCGCTCCACTGCCTGAAACGCCTCGTCGCTCATGGCCGAGCTGAAGATGCCGAAGATGGTGCTCACGTCGTTGAACGTTCGGCCCGAGTCTTCGAGCGCGGCGATGGTGTTCTCGAAGTTGGGCGGCGCCGACTGGGCGACGATGGCGGCGATCTCCTTCCGGTTGGCGTCCATCGACGCCTCCATGGCTGGTTTGAAATCGGCCACCGTGATGTGACCGAAGGGCGGCACCCCTCCGTAGGGGCCAGTCCAGCGATCGAGCAGCGCGGGGTGGGCCGCGAGAGGGGCCGAGGGAGGGGTCGTTTCCATTGGGGTTGCTCCGGTTCGGGGGTGACAGCCGGCACTGGCCAGCGTCAAAAACGTGACGCTCAAGCTCGCATTTCGTCGCATTGATGGGCTTCTCACGGGTTGTTGCTTACGCCCCGGGCTGAACAAGTCAACGCACCTTTCCCCACGAGCTTTCTGTCCCACTCCGTTCGAGTGGGTGAGTTACCTTTGAGCCGTGAGTGCCCGCATCCCTTTGACGCAGTGGTGGGGCGTTCGCGCCCTGGCCGTCTTCGCGGTCCTCCTCGAGGGTGGGCTGAGCGGCTGCGAGTGTGGGGCGCTCCCGCTCGAGGAGTCCGACGGCTCGGTGTCCGAAGGGGGAGGCGCGGGTGGCGGCGTGGGCGGAGCGGGTGGAGCGGGTGGAGGGCTGGTGAACGGCGATGGAGGCGGTGGCGGCGGCCTCGGGTGGGACGGTGGCCTCTTGCCCGATGGTGGCTGCCCGCCGTTTGCGTGTCAGGGGCGCTGCGGGCCTATTCGTGACTTCTGTCGAGGCGAGGTGGTGCAGTGCGGGGGCTGCGGAGGAAACCAGGTGTGCAACCTGGCAACCAACGTGTGCGGGCAGCCACAGCTCACCTGCGCCGAGCTGGGCGCCGAGTGCGGGACGCTCCGCAATAGCTGTGGGGTGGTGCAGAACTGCCATGCCTGCTCTGACCCAAACAAGGAATGCGATCGCAACACCAACAAGTGCGTCGATTGCACCCACGTCACTCCGGCGGATCTCGGCTATCAGTGCGGCATGGTCTTCTTGGGCTGCGGCCCAGCGAACACCACTGTCGACGCGGGTACCTGCCCCGTGGGAGCCACCTGCAACGACGCGCTGAAGATCTGTGAGCCCCAGTGCTCAGCCGAGACGGCACAGGTCCTCTGCGCGGTGGCCAGCGCCGAGTGCGGGCAGATCACCAACGACTGCGGCGGCATGGTCAATTGCGGTGGCTGTGATGCCGACGCGGGCTACTTCTGTGGCGCTCGCGGAGTCAACAACCGCTGCGACCTGACCGAGAGCCCCAATGAGTGCGTGGCGGCCAATCGCAACTGTGGCACCTATGACACTGCCTGTGGCACGTTGAACTGCGGTTCCTGCACGGACCCCGAGGTCTGCAACCCCAACGGCCGCTGTGGGCCTCCGTGCTCGCCTTCCACCTGCGCCTCGCCTGACCTTGTGGGCAAGTGCGGCACCGCGCTCGATGCTGGCTGCGAGGTGAGCCTCAACTGCGGCTGCGGCAATGGTTTGCTCTGCTCCGCCAGCCTCCCGGGAGACCTGGGCGCCTGCAACCCACCGGCGGCCTGCGGTGCTTTTGGAGCCAACGGCGCGGTGGGCAACCCGTGCTCCAACGATCCATCGCCCCAGTTCCCCTCGGGAGGTGGCACCAACCTCGCCTGCTCCTGCACCGGCACCGGCGTCTGTGTCGATGGCAGCAAGCACGTGGTGGCTCAGGGCGACGCTGGCACCTGCTGCGTCAACACCGCGGTGTGCCCGGCCAACGCCTGCGGCGCGTCGGTGGTTGATACCTGCACGGGCGCGGCGATTTCGTGCACCTGCACCACCGCGGGCACCTTCTGTCAGGCCGACGCCGGAGTCTGTGTGACGACCCGCTCCTGCTCGAGCTACGGCGCCAACGGAGATGCGGGGAACCCGTGCTCGGTTGGGCCATCGCCCGAGTTCCCCAAGAACGCCACCGAGAACCTCGCCTGCCCGTGCAAGGTTGGAGGCATTTGCAACCTCGACGGTGGGACCACGATGGCCCCACCCGGCGTGAAGGGCGCCTGCTGCTTCAACTCCGTGGCCTGCGCGGCCAACGAGTGCGGCACCACCAAGATCAACCAGTGCACTGGGACCACCATCACCTGCGCGTGCACCGCGGCAGGCACTCACTGCGACACCCCCAACCACACCTGCGTGTCCAACCTCACCTGCAACGACTATGGCGCGACCGGCGCAACGGGGGCGATCTGCTCCAACGGAGGGGCCTTCTCCAACGGAGCGACGCCTCCCACGCTGCTGCCCTGTCCTTGCACTTGGCCCAACGTGTGCTCCAGCGGGTCGACCGAGGTCTCCGGGTCGACGACGGGAACCTGCTGCAACAACACGCAGACCTGCGGGAACCGCTGCCACACGACCAGTACCAACAGCTGCACCGGTGCGGTGGCGACCTGCGAGTGCGACGTCAACTCATATTGCAGCACCCCGCCCGGCGTGGAGGGCGTGTGCATTCCCTACAATACGTGCGCGACCTACGGGGCCAATGGGGCCGTCAACAACACCTGCAGTACGAGTCCCAATGCGAGCTTCAATCAACTGCCGGACGGCGGTGGAGTGGCCCTCACCTGCGACTGCACCGGCGGCCGCTTCTGCTCAGTGGATGCAGGCTCGCCGAACCCCCACCTGGCCGACGCCGGAGAGCGCGGGACCTGCTGCACCAACACCGGCTCCTGCGGCACGGGGGCCAGCCGGGTGTGCAACACCACTCGCCTCAACACCTGTACCAGCCAGACCATCGGCTGTGCCGGTTGCGACACGAACTACTACTGCAACAGCACCAGCGGTGAGGGAGCGTGCCTGCCGTACCTGACGTGTCTGTCCTACGGCGCTGATGGAGGTACCGGAGCCCAGTGCAGCACCACCAACAACAGCACCTTCTGGCGATACCCTGGCGACACCACGGGACGCACCTGCGGTTGTGCCAGCCCTCGGGTGTGCTCGGTGGGCGGCGGCACGGGCAGCGCACACACGGCCGGCGCGGGCGAGGTCGGCGCCTGCTGCGTCAACACCACCGCCTGTCCGGCCAACACCTGCGTCACGTTGAAGAACTCCTGCACCGGCGCCAGCATCAACTGCGGCTGCAACTCCGGCTCCCACTGCGTAGGAGGTGGCGTGCCGGGCAGTACCTGCGTGGTGGACCACACCTGCTCGTCGTACGGCGCCAACGGCGCGGTGAGCAACCCGTGCTCAACCGTGGCCACCAGCGCCTTCCCCGATGGGCCGTCGGGAGCGAACCTCACCTGCCCGTGCACCACCACGGGCGGCTACACCAAGAACACCTGCCTCGGTTCCTCCTCGACGGACGCCGGAGTCTGCTCGTGCACGAAGTCGAATCCGGCCAACTGCGGTGACAACAACAAATCAGACGGCTGTGGCGGCACGATGGTATCGACGTGCGGCTCGAACCAGATCTGCTACAGCAACGCCTGCTGCACCAGCCCCGTCTGCCCGGCGGGCAATGCCGGCGAGCAGTGCGGCACCATCTCGGCCTGCGGCCAGAGCGTCAGCTGCGGCTGCGTCCAGACGTACCCGAATACATCGTGCGGCGCCGTCACTCCGAATTTCTGCGGCTGCAAGGCCTACACCACTGATGACTGCGGCAAAGCCTTGGGCTCCGGCGTGCAGTCCAATGGCTGTGGCGGAACGGTCATGTGCCCGACCTGACGAGGACTTCTGAAATGACTCGGACGCTGCTCTTTCTGTCGGTGCTCTCGGTGCTGAGCTGCGCCGACTACCGGATTCACCTCGAGGAAGACGCCGGTGTGGATGCTGGCCAGGGTGGTGGCGGCGGCATCGATGCATCGGTCCCCGACGCGGGAGACGAGTCAGACTTCACCGGCGAGGTGTGCGCCAGCCTCGGTCGCCAGGTGACGCTGGTGCCGCTCGACCTGCTGGTGCTCCTCGATGTGTCGGGCTCGATGGATTACGACCTCAAGTGGGTGGCGGTGAAGTCGGCGCTCAAGTCCTTCGTCAGCCGCACCGACCTCGTGGGCCTTGGAGTGGGCCTCCAGTACTTCCCCCAACGAGCCCAATGCCGGGTCGACGCCTACGAGACCCCGGCGGTGCCCATCGGCGTCCTTCCGGGTGAGAGCGCGACCATCTTGGGTTCGCTCGACGTGCAGCGCATGAGCGGGGGGACTCCGACCGTCCCTGCGCTCCAGGGCACCGTGTCGTACGCCAAGGCCTACCTCTCTGACCCAGCCCACGCAGGACGCAAGGCTGCCATCGTGCTCGCCACCGACGGCATGCCCGACACGAGCTGCAGCGGAGCGGATCTCTCCGACGCGGGGATGCTCCCCAACAGCATCGAGAACGTGGCGGCCGTCGCGAGGGCCGCGGCTTCCACCTCGCCCGAGGTGAAGACCTTCGTCATCGGAGTCGGCAAGGAGCTCGGCTCGCTCGACGAGGTGGCCGACGCCGGGGGCACCTCGAGCGCCGTGCTGGTCGACGTGACCGGCAACGCCGACGTGCAGTTCCTCTCGGCCCTCACCCGCATTCGCCACGACGCCTTGGGGTGTGACTTCGCTTTGCCGACGCAGGCGACCGACATCGACGTCACCAAGGCCCGCATCCGCTTCGAGCCCGACAATGGCGGCCCCGTGATTCGAGTGCCGCGCCGGGGCGGCTCCTCCGCGTGCGGGAGTGACCAGGGCTGGTACTTCGACAACCCGGCCTCGCCGACCAAGGTCAACCTCTGCGATCTCACCTGTGACACCATCACCGGCGGCAACACGGGCACATTCCGCGTCGAGTTCGCCTGCGGAGTGACCTGATGCGCACCCGGCTCGTTCTTTCCATCGTGCTGGGGCTGGGTGGGCAGGCGCTGGCACAGGGGCCCGACTTCGAAGGCCTCGACTTGAGCACGCCCACCAAGAAGCCAGCCAAGGGCCTCGTGGAGGTGCCGGCGCCGCCGCTGCCCCCGCCGCCGGACGACTTTGCCGAAGGTCCACCCGTCGCGGCGTTGCCTCCAGTGCGGCAAGGAGGACGGATCGACCAGGACGCGTACCGGACGCTCCACGCGGCGCTCAAGGAGCGACTGGACGCGCGGTTGGTCTCCTCGGAGCTCACGGTGAAGGCCGTGGAGACCGAGAAGCTCGGGCAGAAGCTCGGCACCATCGCGGCGAGAGAGCGACTGGCCGAAGTGCTCAAGGCGCAGGTGCTGGTGGTGCTCGATGCGCCTGCCGGCAAGGTCGAGGCGCGCCTCTTGGCCAGCCCAGCGGCGCCGACCTCGGCCGAGGCGTCTCTCCCCATCGCGCGAGGGAAGAAGCTGACCCAGGAAGTGGCCCGCCAATTGGTCGATGAGCTCCTCAAGAAGGGCGAGAGCACGCTCCGGCCCACCCCGGCGGTGGACCTCACGGCTCCGAGCACTCCCGTGGCTGAGGGCTCCGATGACTCGGAGAACGTCGCCGCACAGGCGGTGGGTCATCGACAGGAGCCGGCCCGTTCGTCGTCTCTCGAGGCGCCTCGGATCCTCGTCGTCGTCGGCGCTGGCCCGGGCTTTCGCTCCTTCACCGCGACGAGCCTGAACCCCGTCGCTCCTCAGTCTCCTCCGGTGATGACGGCGCTCGGTGTCACGCTGGAGGTCTTCCCATTGCGGTTCGTGCCGTCGCTGGCGCAAGGCCCCTTGAATGATCTCTGGGTCGAGGGCTTCTACCGCCGCAACCTGGTGCAGGCGACGGTCGACTCCGCCGGTGCCAGCCGCACCTGCGCAGTGGCTGACGACGAGGTGCTGGGTCGAATCGGGTACCGCTACGCGCTGGGGGCCTCGCTCCCGCGCCTGGGCATTGGGGCCGGCGTGGCCTGGGAACGCACCGCCTTCACCTGTGACGTCTCGACGTTGAACACGGGCTACGGCTCGACCGAGCTCCATCTGAAGGCGCTCCAGCCCATCTTGAGAGAGGCCCTCACCATCGAGCTCTCAGGCGGGCCTCGGCTCCTCTTCTCGACCCGCGCTGCCGGCCGCGACACCCTGGCCTTCTCGGGTGAGCTGTGGCTGACAGGTCGGCCGATGAGCTACCTCACGGTGCGCGCCGGGGCGAGGGTGACGGGCACCAAGCTCACCACCTGGCCCGACGGCATCGCGCTGTACGATGTTCGAACCTTCGTCGGGGTCGAGGTCGGCGCGGCGCTCTGAATCCGCCGAGGCCGGCGCTCGACCGATCACCGTCGGCCGCTGACCGTTCGGCGCTCCCGCGCTGCTTCGAGCCTCGAAGTCCACGCAGAGTCGGTCCATGGGTCCACTCCGCTTCGTTGGCATCGTCGCAGTCACTGGAGTCCTGTGGGTGTCCACGCTCCACCAGCTCTTCCGCGTTCCCCCGCGCTCGCTGGTGCCGGCGCTGACCCAGCGGCAGCTCGAGTATTGGCGCAGTGGCGAGATGGAGCGGGAGGCCCTCCGAAGGTCGAACCCCGAGTGGGACCTGATGAGCCGCACGTTCTCGGTGTTGGCCTTCGCCAACCTCGCGCTCGAACAGGCGTCGGAGCGGCCGGAATACTTGGCTGTCATTGACCGAATCCTCACCTCGACGATCGACGACGAGCGCGTCGCCGACGTCTACCTCCTGCCCTACGTCCACTCCGGCCGGTTTCGTGACGCTCAGGCCAGGAGCCTCTTCGTCGAGGGCGAGGTGGCGCTGATGCTGGCGGCGCGCCAGACGGTGCAGCCGGCAGTGCAGTGGCAGGAGCCGCTGCGGGAGAGGGTCGAGCGCATCGCCGCGCAGCTCGAACGAGGCCCGGTGCTCTCGGGCGAGAGCTACCCCGACGAGGCCTGGACGTTCTGCAACACCATTGCCCTGGCGGCGCTCAGGGCATCACAGGCGCTCGGTGGCCCAGACCATTCGGCCCTCCTGGCGCGCTGGGTGGCGACCGCCAAGGCTCGGTTGCTGGAGCCACGCACCGGGCTCCTCGTCTCCAGCTTCACCTGGCAGGGCGCCCCGCGAGACGGCCCGGAGGGGTCGAGCCTCTGGCTGGCGGCCCACATGCTCCAGCTCATCGACGCTCCGTTCGCCGCCGACCAGTACCGGCGCGCGCGTCAGGCCCTGGTCTCGGAAGCCCTGGGGTTCGCCTGGGCCCGCGAGTGGCCCGAAGCGCACGGCGGCCCCGACGACGTCGACTCCGGCCCGACGGTGCCTCTGGTGCAAGCGAACGCGGGATCGAGCGGCCTTCTGGTGCTCGGGGCGGCCGCCTTCGACGACGAGGAGCTCCTGACCGAGCTGGTGACGAGCCTGCGGTTCGCCGCGTTCCCGGTGCGCCGTGGTGAGGGCTTGGCCTTCGCGGCGGGCAACCAGCTCGCTGACGCCGTGCTGCTCTACGCCTTGGTGCAAGGGCCGCTGTGGCGCCGCCTCGGGGAGGTCCACTCATGAGCCGCGTGGCTGGCATCCTGGGCCTGGGCTTCGCCGTGCTCTTCCTCGTCCTGCACCTGCTGGGGCTCAGGGAGTACGTGTCCATATTCTCGGGGACCATGCCGGGTGGCACACTCGAGGCCGCCGGTGGACTGCTCTACGCGCTGTCCTTCTTCTGCGCCGTCCTCGTGGTCCCGGTGCTGCTGGCCTCGGCGGGCCTGCACTGGCTCGGCACCCCGGTGGCTCGCCCGCGGCCATCACTCAGGGCTCGGGTGAGAAGACCGAGAGCGCGGGGCGCTTGGGCCCTCGACCATCGGAGGAAGAGCGGCCCCGAGCATGTCGCGCCACCCAAGGCAGCAGGTGCTGGTGGGCCCAGTCGAGCTCACCTCGGGCGATCTCCAGCGGGGTTCGCCGTGGAGCCGGCGGGAGCGCCTCGGCCCAGGCAGCTCCATGGCCCGGAAGCCCCAGGCGATGGGCGAGACCCGCTCCGATGCGCTCGTGGCCCAGGGTGTTGGCGTGGAGCCGATCGTGGTGCCAGAGGCGGGGGTCTCCAGCCACCTCGTGGTGCTCGAGGTCGAGGAGCAACGCGCCGCTCGCCGCGCACGTCTCCCGCAGCCGTTGGTTCAGTGCCAGCAGCCGCCCGCGGAGGATCCGCGCCAGTGGCAGCACCCGGGTCATGTCCGGCATGGTGAAGGTGAGCACGACGGCGCCCTCCTCACGGAAGCGGTGGATCATCACGGCGATGTCCTGGGCCACTTCGTCGAGGGCGAAGCTGGGTCTCAACAGGTCGTTGACTCCTGCCACCACCGTGGCCACGTCGGGGCGCATGGCGACGGCCTGCTCGAGCTGACCCACGCGGACCTGCCTCGCGGTGAGCCCACGGATCGCCAGGTTGGCGTACTCGATGGGTCCCTGGGCTCGGGCCAGGTGCTCGGCGAGGCGGTTGGCCCAGCCACGATAGCCTCCGTGGCCGTCGGGGTCTTCCAGCCCTTCGGTGGTGCTGTCTCCGATGGCGACATACCGCGCCAGGGTGGCTCTGCTCATGGCCGCGTTCAAAGCAGCAACCGGCCTGCCTTGGGAAGAGGCTCCCTCAGCACCACGCACGTTCAACCTCATGAAATCACGCGCGCAGCCCGTCGTTTTGGAGGAACCGCACCCATGGGAGACCTCACTGGTCCGTCGGGCGCGAGTGGCATGCCCAAGGACCAGCGGGACGTCCGGCCCGGAGCATGCGGGCGCGACGTTGCCGGGATTCCCGATGTCAGACCACCCGGTATAGTGCGGGCCATGACCGAAGAACGACAAACGGGCGAGGAGGTGGTGGTGTTGAGGGAAATCTGGAATGAGTTGAAGAGCGTTCATTCGTCACTGAAGGGCGAGCTGTCGCGAACACGGGAAGAGCTGTCCACACGCGTCGACGGACTCTCCCGGCGCGTCGACGAGACGAACACCCGCATCGAGGAAGTGAGCGACGAGCTCAAGCTCGACGGGGCCGCGCTGCGCCACAGCCTGGTCGAGGGTGAGATCCGAGTCGCCACTGCGGTGACCGAGCTCACCGGGACGATCACCGGCCTCCGAGAGGCGGTCACCGGATGGAGGGCGGAGCATCGAGCGGATCGTGACCAGTTCCGTCACCGAATCGAGCGCCTGGAGGAGCGCGCCGGCCTCCTTCCGCCGGAACCGTAGGGCAGGGGCTCCTTCATGCAGCAGTGGGGGTGGCATCCAGCTGGCTGAGCACCTGGGCTCGAGAGGCCTCGTCGACGCCCGCGAAGGCGCGGTTCACCGCCGAGAGCACCGCCAGGAACGACGCCGTGAGAATGTTGGAGTGGATCCCCACGCCGAACTTGGGCCCTCCCAAACCATCCATCGCCAGCTCGACGAAGGCCGCGGCCTTGGAGTCGGCGCCGACGTCGAGAGACCGCTCCTCGTACGACTGGAGCCGAATCGGCAGGCCGAGCGCGTTCACCAAGGCGTCGATGGGGCCATTGCCGTGGCCAACCAGCGTGCGCCGTTGACCGCCCAGCTCGACCTTGAGCCGCAGGCCCTGGCCTTGGGTGCGGGCGACGAGCTGGTGCTCAATGTATGTGATGGGCGATCGCGCCTCGAGGTACTCCTGCGAGAAGATGCGCCAGAGGTGCTCGGCGGTGATCTCTCCACCTGTCTTGTCGGCGTGGCGCTGCACCACCCCAGACAGCTCGACCTGGAGCCGGCGAGGCAGCGTGAGCCCGTGCACCGTCTCGAGCAGGTAGGCGATGCCGCCCTTGCCCGA
>PMBV01000088.1:0-157 GCA_003153055.1 Myxococcales bacterium | reverse complement strand
AAGACGAGGTCGCCGGCGTAGGGGTGTCTGGGGTGCACCGGGAGCTGGGTGCAGTCTTCCACCGTGCGGGCGATCTGGTTGATGTCTCCGAAGTCGAGCCCCGGGTCGATACCCTGGGTGTAGAGGTTCAAGGCCAGCGTCACCAGGTCGACGTTGC
>PMBV01000122.1 GCA_003153055.1 Myxococcales bacterium | reverse complement strand
ACGTGGAACGGGGACGTGGAACGGGGGCGTTGAACGGGGACGGGTGCGGGGTCGCGTGCGCGTGCGCGTGCGCGTGCGCGTGCGTGCCCGGGCTCGGATACGGTCGACACGGGGACGCGACCGGCAACTCAAACAAGGAGAACTCCGCCTTAGATGCTGGCGCCCCTTCGGAGGTGTGCCCCGTAGGACGTAGTACGACGCTACCCGTGGCCCGTCGGACGTGTTCCGCTACCCGTGCCCGTTCGCAGCCGGACCCGGGTACGAACGCGAACGCGAACCCGGCCCCGGGCGGACGTGCCCGTCACCCGTGTCCCGCCGGACGTACCCGTCACGCCGTGTCCCGACAGACCTATACACGAACGCGGAACCTCCGCGCTCGCTCGCTCGGCACGAGCACCAAGTCCCACCTTCAACCGGTGCTCAGTCCTTAACCCTAAGCTTCATCTGCACATCGCTCGACCAATGGTTCTCGAACGCCTTCACGCACGTGGAAAGGTACCGCTCGTAATTGGTCCACACGGTCTCGCCGTTGGACATGACCCTCGAGCCCCAGCCCGACGCCATGATGCGATCGCGGCTCAGGCGGAACCGGCGGAGCCACTCGGCCGTCGTCTTCCCGTAATCCAGGCGGCGCGTGTTGAGCTGAATGACCTCCCACGACTGCCCGCAGGCGGCGACCAGCTCCTCGAGACGCGGGTTCAGCCCACCAGGGAAGATGACGTCGGCGGTGAACTTGAGGTCCTCGAGGTCTTTGCGGCCGCGGGGAACTCGGTCTCGCAGAATGGCCTGGAACCCAAAACAAGCACCCGGCTTCACCCACTTGGCGACTGTGTTGAAGTACTCCCGGTAGATGGGAACCGCGAGGCCTTGCTGCTGCTGGGCCGGAGAGACGAGGTGGTCGATCATCTCAATGCTGATGAGCGCGTCGTACTTCTCGGTCGGGCGAAAATCTCGGTAGTCCTCGCACCACACGGTGACGCCCGGGAGCTTCCGAGCCATGATTTCATCGTGCTGAGCCCGTGACAGCGTGACGCCGTGGGCGCGCTGCACCTTCCGCTCCAGGGCCAGGTACTCGAGGTTGGCGCCCCAGCCGCAGCCGATGTCCATCACCAGCGACTCGGGCTTCACCTCTCCGAAATCAGCCAGCCAGCGGCACTTGTTGCGCTGGGCCTGCTCCAGCGTGGTGTGGGCCTCGTCGTAGACCGCCGAGGTGTAATGCATTCGCTCGTCCAGCCAGAGGCGGAAGAACTCGTTCGAGATGTCGTAGCCAACTTCAACTTCTTCGCGCGTCGAGGTCATGACGTCCTTTCGGGGTTCGTTTCAGAGCGAGCCATCACGCCACCGCCTCGCCGTTCATCTCGCGGGTGAGCCGGTCGAGCTCCTCCTTGAGAATGTCGGCGGCGGTGAGGAGCTGCTCTTCCTGGTGCAGCGACGACAGGAAGAAGCGCAGCCGCGCCTGATCCTCCTCGACTGCGGGGTACAAGATGGGTTGCACGTTGACGCCGCGGTCCTTCAGCGCATCGGACACCTGCAGGCACAGCACCGAGTTGCCGATGATGGCCGGCACCACCGCCGTGTCCTTCGACATGCCGGTGTTGATGCCTCGCTCCTTGAGCAACGCGATGAAGCGCGCGGCGTTCTCCTTGGCCTGGCGCACCCGCTCCGGGTGGGCGATGAGCTGGTGGGTGGCAGCCAGCGCGGCGGCGGCGTTGGGCGGCGAGATGCCCACCGAGAAGATGAAGCCCGGGGTGGTGTACTTGAGGTACTCGACCAGCGGGTGGCTCCCACAGATGTAGCCGCCGCATGAGGCGAAGGACTTCGAGAGGGTGCCCATCCACATGTCGACGTCGCTCCGGTTGACGTGGAAGTACTCCCCCACGCCCCGGCCCGTGTCACCCACCACGCCCGCCGAGTGGGCCTCGTCGACCAACAGCATCGCCTTGTGCTTCTTCTTCACCTCGATGAACTTGGGCAGCTCGGGAATGTCGCCGTCCATCGAGTAAGCGCCCTCGATGGCGATGAGCACGCGGCGGTAGTGCGGCCGCAGGCTCTGGAGCATGCGATCCAGCGCCTCGTAGTCGTTGTGGGGGAACGGCCGGCGCTTGGCGCCTGACAGCTTGGCCCCCTGAATGATGGAGTCGTGAGCCAGGGCGTCGTGGAGGATGAGGTCGTTCGCCCCCACGATGTGCCCCACCACGCTCACGTTGGTGGCGTGCCCCGACACCAGCACAATGCAGTCCTCGGTGCCGAAGAAGTCGGCCAGGGCTCGCTCGAGCTCCTGCGTCAACGGCTTCTCACCCGAGGCGACCCGGCTGGCCGACACCGAGGTGCCGAGCTTGGCCACCGCGTCTTGCGCGGCTTTGGAGACCACCGGGTCTCCCGAGTTGCCCACGTAGTTGTACGAGGAGAAGTTGATCATCGTCTTCCCGTTCACCACCGTGGTGTCGCCGCAGATGGCCTCGTGCACCGAGAAGTACGGGTTCTTGAGACCAAAGGCCTCGGCCATCTGAATGCGCTCTTGCAGCTCCTCGTACTCGGGGAACTTGGCCGGGTTCCACGACGATTCGTCGATGGTGACGCTGGGCGGCGCCGGCTCCTCGATGGGCGGCGGGACGACCTCGACCTTGGGAGCGGCCTTGACCTCGGCCTTGGGCTGGAACTGCGGGTCGCGCTTCTTGAACTCGGCCTGCATGCCCGTCATGAACGCCACCAACTGACCCGAGGCGTCGTGCCAGGTGAGACTCCCGGTGAAGACGTCGCCGTCGGAGGCCTCGAAGGTGACCGTGCAGCGGATCGGCCCAGCCCCGAAGGGCGCCAACTGCACCAACCGCCCCAGGCCGACCGGGAAGCCGGCCCGCTGGTGCTTCACCCACGCCCAGTAGCCCGCGAGCTGGAACGACGCGTCGACCACCAGCGGGTCGATGGTCCACTCGGCGCGCTTGGGGTCTTTGATCCAATCGGTCGGTCGGCAGCCCTTCACCGTGCCCGCCACGCCGTCCTCGCCCAGCGCCTCGATGGAGGTGATGCCCTGCAGGCGGGGGCCATGGAACGTGAAGCCGCCGTAAAAGTCCTTGAGCGACAACGGCAGCTCTCGGGTCGGCGCGTAGCTCTTCAGCGCCGGAGCCCCGTCTTTGCTCGCGCCCAGGGAGATGACGCCCCGGTACGACGGCGCGTGACCCTGGCTCAGAGTGGCCTCGAGCGGCGCGGCTCCCTGCGCGGTGGCCTTCTGCTTCACGGCCACCTCGAGCCAGGTGGTGTCGGGCACCAACACCGCGCGCTGGAGCCGGAAGTCCGTCACCGTGAAGGGCTGGCGCTGGGCCCCCACCGCGTCGAGCCCCGCCGCGGCGACGTGATCGAGCGCCGCGGCGAAGGGCAGCACCCGCTGGCCGGCCATGGTGTGATCGTTCAGGTACACGTGGCTCAAGCGCGACACGGGGAACGCCGCGACGTGGCTGAAGGAGCGCCGGGGCACCGCGTGGCCCACCAGCACCTCTCCCTTGCCCTGCGCGATGGCGGCGAGGAACGAGGTCACGCCCTCTTGGTCGGTGAGGAAGCTCACGCCTTGTGCCTTGAGCTCGGCCTTCTTGAAGCCGGGGATCTTCCGGGCCATCTCCGAGTCGGCCCAGGGCGGGTAGTCGATGGCCACGGTGCGAGGCCCAGATGCCGAGACCGCCAGGCGAGCCATCATCTCGTTGGCGGCCGAGTAGTCGGTCTGCGCCGCGTTGCCGAAGCGCCCCGCCCACGAGCCGATGAGGGCCACCAGCTTGAGCGAGTCGGTGGCGGTGGCCTCGAGGAGCGCCTGCGCGCCTCCCACCTTGGTCTCGAGCACGGCGTCGACGTCACCAGCCTGCTTCGAGCCCACCAGCGCGTCGGCGAGCACCCCGGCCGCGTGCACCACCGCGTCGATGCGGCCATGGGAGGTCCGCACCGCGGCGAGGCACGCTTTCACGCTCCCAGCGTCGCGGACATCGGCCGCGTGGTAGGTGCACGACCGCGCCCCGGCCGACTTCACCGATGACGCCGCCTTGGCCGCCTCCTCGGAGCGGGCCGAGCGGCCGACCAACGCCACCGCGCACCCGTATTCCTTGGCCAGCGAGCGGGCGAGCTTGAGCCCGAGCCCCTTCGCCCCACCCGTCACCACCACCACGCTGTCCTTGGTCAGCACCGGGCCGGACACGGCCACCGACGCCACCGGCTCGAGCGACACGGCGAGCCGACCTTCACGAGCAAAGCCGACCTCCGGGGTACGGTCGCCAGACGACAGCTCGTCGACGAGTTGGCGGGCGACGACGTCGGCCCCCAGTGATGGATCCACGTCGATGGCCTTCACCGTCGCGTCGGGCCACTCCAGGGCCAGAGCCTTGGTGAAGCCCAACGCGCCGACCTGACCCAGGCGCTCAGGCGTGACGCCGTCGAACCCAAAGCGACCGCCCAGCCCAGTCACGGTGATGAAGCACTCGGTCTTCTCGGCGCCGAGTCGCTTGGCCAGACCGAGCAGCGCCTGGGTGGGCGCCTTGTAGTCGCCCACGGCGCCGAGCGAGGCCAGATGAATGACGCCACCGAAGTCGCCCTGCGCGTCGATGGGCCCCAGCTCACAGGCGACGCCTCGCTCGTTGAGCCGCGCCACGACTGCCTCGGCAACGCCCGAGCCGTCTCTCGTCACCAGCAGCGGGCGGCGGAAACCCAGCACTGACTCCGAGACGGTGAACAGCGGCGCGGCCACCACGGCCGGCTGGTAACGGGTGAGCGCCTGCGTGGCCTCGCTGACCTGGGCCTGGCCCGCTTCGGCCTCGCCCTCCAAGGCCGTCAGCAGGTGGTCGATGACCTGCCCGACGGTGGTGGTCTTGCTGAACAGCTCCCGCGGCAGCCCGCCCACCCGAGGGAAGGCCTTGCCGATGTCGGTGTCGAGCTCGACCAGCATGAGCGAATCGAAGCCCAGCTCGCCCACCAACGTCTGTTGAGTCTTAAGCGTCGCCACCGGGAAGGCGCTGATGCGGGCGACCGATGCCAGCACCTTGGCCTCGACCTCAGGCCGTGGGTCGACCTTGGCTGGCGCGGCCTCCACCTTGGGCGCCGCCACCAGCTTCGGAGCTTCCACCTTCACCGCGGGAGGAGCCACCACCTCGGCCTTGCCGACGAGATTCGCGAAGCTGGGCGGCTTGACCGGCGCGGGTGCGGCAACGGGGGCCGGCGCGACGATGACGGCTGGCGCCTCCACGGCAACCGTCGCTCCGCCCGTCATGGCGGCGATGGCGCTGGCCTGGGCCTTGAGCACCTCGGCCTGGGCCTGGAGCAACGCGTTCTGCTGCTGAAACAGCGCAAGGAGGTTGTCCATCGGTACGACTCCCTTCGACTTCACCTGCGGTTGTGCGGCGAGGGTGGTGCCAGCCGCGAGCAGCGGCCGGTGAGGGGTGCGCGTGGCGCGCTCGACGACCCAGTAGCGCTCGGTCTCCAGCGGCGTGGGGGGCAACGTGACGAGGCGGCCCTCGAGGAGCCGCTGGGGGCGCACCGGTACGCCTTTGAGCCACAGCTCTCCCAACGTCGAGAGGAGCTGGGCACCCCCATCGCCACCATCGGCTGGCGCGAGCGACGAGTAGCCGACTCCATCGGCGCCGGCGACGCCACGGGCGAAGGACAGCAGCGCGCCCCCGGCCCCGACCTGCACGTAGTGGCTCACGCCGTCGTCGGCCAGCGAGGAGAGGGCCTCGACGAAGCGAACTGGAGAGGTGGCGTGCCTCGCCCACACGTCGCGGGCCTCGGCGGCGGAGGCGTAGGCTCGCGCGGAGATGCACGAGACGACCGGCGCGTCGCCGTCGGTCACTGGCAGGGCCTTCACCAGACCAACCATCTTCTCGTCGACGCCCGCCATCAGCGGCGAGTGGAACGCGTGCGAGACCTCGAGCCGGGTCACCTTGAAGCCCGCACCGGCGAGGCGCTTCTGGGCCGCCTCGATGCCAGCGGTGGGCCCAGACAACACCACCTGGGTCGGGTGGTTGTCGTTGGCGATGACGACGCCGTCGAGGCCGGCCAAGCGCCCCTCGACGGTCGAACGCTGGGCCATCACCGCCAGCATGGCGCCCGGGTCGGCGAGGTGGAGCTGGTTCATCAGCTGGCCGCGCAGCGCGACCAGGCGCACGGCCTCCGCGCCGTCGAGCATGCGACCGACCGCCGCGGCGGCGAACTCACCCAGCGAGTGGCCGAGCAGCGCCGTCGGCGTCACCCCCGCGTCTCGGAGCAGCTCGCCCAGGGCAATGCCGAGCGCGGCCATGGCCGGCTGGCACACCTCGGTGCGGGTGAGGTGTCGCTGGGCCTGCACGAGGTCGGCGCCCTTGGGTGGGTAGAGGGCCTCGAGGAGCGAGCACCCCGCGGCCTCCCTCGACGCGGCGTCGAGCGCCTCGAGCCGGGCCCTGAGCGCGGGCCAGCGCTGGAACAAATCTTCGAGGAGGCCCACCCGCTGGGCGCCCTGCCCGGGGAAGAGGAAGGCCACCTTGCGCTGGTCCACGGGGAGCGGTGTCGAGGGCGCCTTGCCCGCCGCGACGGCCTTGAGCTCCTCGAGGAGCGCGGCCCGCCCCTTGGCCACGAAGGCGATGCGAGCGTTGAACGAGGCTCGCGACGCGAGCGTGAAGGCCACGTCAGCCGGCTCGAGGTTCCGGGTCACGACCTCGGTCGCGAGCTCGGCGGCGTGGGCGGCGAGGAGCGTGGCGTTGGGGGCCGAGAGGAGGAAGAGCTCCTCGCGCTCGACCGTCGCCACCTCGGCGCTTGGCGCCTCCTCGAGGAGCACGTGGGCGTTGGTGCCTCCGAAGCCGAAGCTGGAGACGGCGGCCCGGCGCTTGGCGCCCGCTGGCGTCACCCACTCCTGGGCCCGGTCGGAGATGCGGAAGGGCGAGCGGTCGAGCTCGAGCTTGGGGTTGATGGTGGTGACGGCGGCCTGAGGCGGAATGACGCCCTCGTGCAGCATGAGGCACGTCTTCATGAAGCCCGCCACGCCGGCGGCCGACATCGTGTGGCCGATGTTCGCCTTGATGCTGCCCAGAAAGCAGAACGGCTCGGAGAGCGCCTTGTGGGAGCGCTCGAAGAAGAACTGCTTGAGGGCGCCCACCTCGACCACGTCACCCACGGTGGTGGCAGTGCCGTGCGTCTCGACGTACCCGATGGTCTCCACCGGGAAGTCGACGTCGGCGTGGGCCCGCCACATGGCGCCGCGCTGGCCCTCGGGCCGAGGCGTCATCGGCCCATCGCCTTTGCCGTCGTTGTTGCAGCCGGTGCCGCGCAGCACGGCGTAGATTCGATCGCCGTCGCGGGTGGCGTCGTCGAGGCGCTTGAGCACCACCAGCCCAACGCCCTCGCCCATCACGAACCCATCAGCCGCCGCGTCGAAGGGCCGGCAGGCGCCCGACGGCGAGATGGCGCCGATGCGCGAGAAGCCAACCAGGTTGTCGGGCGTGAGGTTCAGGTACACGCCCCCGGCGATGGCCAGGTTGCACTGGTGGGCCCTCAGGTTGATGGTGGCCTCGTGAATGGCCACCAGGGCCGAGCTGCAGGCCGCGTCGATCTGCATGGCCGGGCCGGAGAGGTCGAACGTCTGCGAGACGCTGCAGGCGATCATATTGAGCAGGCCGCCGGCCACGGTGAAGGCACGTGCGGGGGCCACGTCAGCCACCGCCGTCTTGAGCGTGTCGGCCTCGGCGCCCGAGAGCTCGTCGCCGTAGTCGCCGTTGGCCATTTGAATGGCGCGGTGACGCGAGGTGACGATGTCTTTGTACTCCGACACCGAGGCCCCGATGAAGACACCGGTGCGCGAGCGATCGAAGCTCTTCGACTCGTAGCCGGCGTCCTGGAGCGCCTGCCGGGTCATCTCGATGGCGAGCCGTTGCTGCGGATCCATCACCTGCACCCGGCGCGGGGCGAGGCCGTAGTGGAGCGCGGCGAACTCCTCGACGCCCTCGATGAAGGCGCCCTTCTTCACGTAGGTCTTGTCGGTCGCGCGGAGGTCCGTCGGCTCGTAGAAGGCCGAGTGCGTCCACCGAGCGTCGGAGATGTCCTCGAAGGCCACCTCTCCGGTGGTGACCAGGCGCCACAGCGAGGGGAGGTCACGGGCATGGGGGAAGCGGCACGCCATGCCGATGACGGCGACGTCGCTGGTTCGATCGACTGCCTTGCTCACGTGGGACCTCCCTCTTGAAGCGCCCAGCCCGACGGCGTGGCTAGTAGGTGACGACGGTGCCAGCGGGCACGAGGCGCTCGACCAGCCCGCCCAGGTCACCCAGGGTCTGCACCTTGGCGAGATCTTCATCGGGCATGCGAATCTCGAGCTTCTCTTCGAAGTAGCTGACCAGCTCCATCACCGCGACGGAGTCGAGGCCGAGCTTGGAGATGACGGTTTCCTTGGCGAGGTTCTCGAGCTTCTTGCCATTCACTTCGAGAGCCGCCTGGGCAAACAACTCAGTGACGTTGACGGGGGCCATGATGTCCTTCTTCGGGGGAAAGGGGTTCAAGCGAACAGCCGGGTGACCCGGCCCTGGGCGTAGCTCGTGGCGAGCTTCAACTTGCCCAAGGCGTCAGACATGGAGCGGATCTCCCTGGTGTGAGCCACGACTCGGCGGGCGCGGTGCTGCACCCGGCCGACCAGCGAGAGGGCGACGTGGCGGGCCATCACCAGCTTCTCGCCGCTCGAACCGGGAGTCCGGTTGCCGTCCTTGCCGACGGTGCCGTCGAGGTACTGGGCCCGGGTCTTGGCCCGCTGCAGCTTGCCACTCGAGGTCTTGGGGAGGCTGCCCACCTGACAGAGCACCACGTCGGCGGCCACCAGCTGCATCTGCTCGGTGACCTTGGTGCGAATGAGCTCCTTCAACGCCTCGGCGTTCTCGGCCCTCGACTCCACCACGATGACGAGCTCTTCGCTCTGCTGGCCGGGCCTGGAGAAGGCCACCGCGCTGCCCTTGCGAACCTCGGGGAGCTCGTCGACCAGCCACTCGATGCGCTGGGGGTCGTAGTTGCGGCCGTTGACGATGATGAGGTCCTTCTTGCGGCCGGTGATGTAGATGTTGCCGTTCACCAGGTAGCCGTAGTCGCCGGTCCTCAGCCAACCGCCGCCGAAGGTCTTTTCGGTGGCCTCCGGGTCCTCGTAGTAGCCCTTGGCCACCGACGGGCCTCTGACCCACAGCTCTCCGGTGACGCGGTCAGCCAGGCGCTTGCCCTTCGAGTCGAAGGCGCCGACGTCGTGCTGGGGAAACGCCTTGCCGCAGCAGACGAATTCCTGAGCCTTGTTCTGGGCGAGGTGCTCGACGGGGGCCGGCTCGGCTCGGTGCTGCTCCTGGTAGGTGTCGGTGTCGATGACGTCGCACGACAGCTCCTCGGAGATGCCGATGAAGCTGATGGCGAGGGTCGCCTCGGCCATGCCGTAGCTGGGCAACAGCGCCGTGGGCCTGAGCTTGGCCGCCGCCATGGTCGTGACGAAGGAGCGCATCGTCACCGGGTTGATGGGCTCGGCGCCGCAGCCGAAGTGGCGCATGCACGAGAGGTCCCACTTGGCGAGCTGCTCGGGCTTGCTCCGCTTGACCGCCAGGGCATAGGCGAAGTTGGGAGCGAAGGTGATGGTGCCCCGCACTCGGTGAATGGTCTCGAGCCACACGGTGGGCTTGCGCACGAAGCCCATGGTGGGAATGAAGGTGACCGGCACCCGGTGGAGAATGGGGGCGATGACGAAGCCGATGAGCCCCATGTCGTGGTACAGGGGCAGCCACGAGACGCCGCGATCGACGTCGGGGTCGGTGTTGAGGCCGTCGCGCATGATGGCCCAGGCGTTGGCCCTCAGGTTCTCGTGAGTCACCGCCACGCCCTTGGGCGTCGAGGTCGAGCCCGAGGTGAACTGGAGGAAGCAGAGGTCGTCGCCGCTCACCTCGGCTGGCTCCTGCGAGATGCCCTCGGGAGCTGGCCCCCTGAGCTCGTCGCTCAAGATGACGCCTTCGAGCGAGGGCACTTTGGCGAGCC
This sequence comes from Myxococcales bacterium, assembly GCA_003153055.1. The sequence goes on along the minus strand of PMBV01000122.1, from coordinate 6,870 downwards.
CGGCCCAGAGCACCTTCTGCACGTTGGCGTCGGTCGCCATGTGCGTCGGTTTGGCCTTCCTGAGAATCGACACCAGCGTCTCGGCGTAGCTGTCGAGCTTGCCCAGAGACAGCGGCGGGTAGAGCGGCACCGGTACGATGCCCGCCCACACGGCGCCGAAGAAGGTGGGCACGAAGTCTTCCCCGTCGGGAATGACCATCGCCAGGCGGTCGCCCTTCTTCATGCCCCGAGCCCGCAGGTGAGCCGCGCGCTTCATCGCCTCCTCACGCAGGCGCTCGAAGCTGAAGTGCTGCTCCTTCTGCTCGCGATCGATGAAGGTGTAGCCCTTCTCGTTGAGACCCTTGGAGGCGTCGATGGCCGCGATCAGCGTGGGGAACTCAAAAACCTGGGGCATGGGTAACCTCGAGAGCGACGGCTGATTAGGCCCGGCTGGCGAACCTGGTCAACCGTTTGGACCGTCGACACCCTCTCGTTGCAGGCCGAAAGCGAAACGATCGTCGGGCCCGAATATCATTTTTGACTCAATAATTTTATATATTTACATGCGTATTCATCGTGAGTCCCGGGGCCAACGAGAGGCCTGGCACTTTCGATTGTGGGCAATATGTTGCTCGTAAATCCGACTGCCGCGACCCTGTCCAGAGGCATACCGAAGCGAGCCGCGACGCCATTGGTGCGTAACATATTGAAACTACAAGTCGTCATTCTGGGCAAAAATTTGCTCGAATTGACGGCTGAGAGTCCATCTCCTACAAGCGCCGGGGGTGACGACACGCCGGAACGTCAGAGCAGCTCCGCCTCCAGAGGGCCCACGGTTGGCGGCCCGCGCTCCCGACGTGGTGGTCGATGAGGTCACGTCCGACAAGGGGAGAGACGAGTTCGTTCGCTTCCAGCTCGACCACTACGCGCAAGACCCCAACTACGTGCCGCCCATCGTGGCCGAGCGTCGCGAGTTCATCGACCCCAAGCACAACCCCTTCTTCGCCCAGGCCGAGGCGGCCTTCTTCATCGCTCGGCGCCGGGGCCAGCCGGTGGGGCGCATCGCGGCCGCGGTCGACTCACGCTACAACCGCTTTCACCGCGCCAGCGATGGGCTCGTGGGGCTGTTCGAGTCGCAGAACGACCCAGGGGTGGCGGCGGCGCTGTTCGAGAACGCCTTCGCCTGGCTCAAGGTGCGAGGCATGAGCCGCGTGCTGGGGCCGGTGAACCTGGCGTTCCATCACGACTGCGGCGTCTTGGTTGAGGGCTTCGAACGGCCGGTGTCGATGATGATGGCCTACAACCCGCGGTACTATGCGTGGCTGTTCGAGGCCAACGGGTTCGCCCGCATCAAAGACCTGTACACCTACGAGCTGTTGACCTCGCAGGGCTTGCCCGAGAAGGTGGTGCGCCTCGCCGAGCGGGTCAAGCAGCAGGGGCGAATCCGCGTGCGGCGGCTCAATACCGTCGACCCGGAGCACGACATTCGGCGCATCAAGGCCATCTTCGAGACGATGCTGAAGCCGGGCTTCGGGCTGGCGCCGATGAGCGAGGCCGAGCTGATGAACGTGGTGCAGCGGCTGAGGCCTGTCATCCTCCTCCGGCCCGAGATGTCGCTCATCGCCGAGGCCGACGGAGAGGCCGTCGCCTTCTCCATCACCCTGCCCGACACGAACCTCGCCCTCAAGGCGGCGGGCGGGTACCTGTTCCCTCTCGGGCTCGCCAAGATGCTGTGGGCCGCGCGGGGCATCGACCGCCTGCGAGTGCTGCTCTTCGGCATCAAGGACGGCTGGCGGCGCCGGGGCATCGACGCGCTGCTGACGCTCGAGACGTTCAAACAGGCCGACGCGCTCGGCTACGTCGGGGCGGAGCTGGGCTGGGTGGTGGACGATGACAAGCTGATGAACCGCACCGTTCAGGCCACTGGCGCCCAGCGGAACCACACCTATCGCGTCTACGAGCGGCCACTCCTCGGCTGAGGGCTCGGCTGCTCGTCGACTCCGCGGTTCGCCAGCGCGTCGGCCCGCTCGTTTTCCACGTGGCCAGCGTGCCCCTTCACCCACAGCCAGCTCACCTCGTAGCGCTGCACCAGCGCGTCGAGCTGCTGCCAGAGGTCGGCGTTCTTCACCGGCTCTTTGGCCTTCGTCTTCCAGCCGTTCTTCTTCCAGGAGTGGATCCACTCCGAGATTCCCTTCTGCACATAGGTGGAGTCCGTGTGCACCCGCACCCGCACCGGCCGCTTGAGGGCGCGCAGCGCCTCGATGACCGCGGTGAGCTCCATGCGGTTGTTGGTGGTCTCGGGTTCTCCTCCCCAGAGCTCGCGCTCGTGGCGCCCCGAGCGGAGCAGCGCGCCCCAGCCTCCCGGCCCGGGGTTTCCCCGACACGCACCGTCGGTGAAGATGTCGACGTCCATGTCCCTTCTCTACCCTCTCCTGACAGAGACGGGGCGAGCGAGGCACTGCGTGCTACCTTCTTCATGTGGTCATCAGACTCGGAGCTTCGAGGAAGGTGGTCGCATACAGACTCCCACCTCACTGAACTGTCGGAGCAGCTGCGTTCGAGGTTTCATCCTTTGGAATCGAGCTCCAAACCGTGTACAACGACAATTGACTTTTCCAGTGGAAATGGAGCGGTCTCGGAGCGATGGGCCTCTATAGAATCGCGCGCAGGTTGAACGTCACTCCAGGTGTGCTGGAGGGCTTCATCGGCGTCGAGGTGGAGACGGACCGGCCCGTGGTGGCGAAGCGTGTGTCAGGAGCCTGGCGACCCGCGGTGGCTGGCGCCCTCGGCAAGGAGCTGGCGACGCTGGCAGCGAGCCAAATTCCGGGGCTGACCACGCTGCTCGAGGTGGGCACCTCGAAGGAGCAGCTCTGGCTGGTGCAGGCGCTGGCGGAGGCGGAAGCCCTGCGCCACGTGATGACGGCGTTGGCGAAGCAACGAGGCTTCATTTCGCCCAACGAAGGGTTGGCGGTGGTGGGCCGGGTGGCGGCGCTGCTCAGCACCCTGCACGCAAGGCCGGAGCCCATCGTGCACGGCGACGTCTGCGCGACGACGGTGCTGCTGATGCCCGATGGGAACCTGTTGCTCACTGACGCGGCGGTGACGGTCGGTATGAGCCCCGCGGCGGTGGGGCCGGCGAGGTCCGAGGCGTGCAGCTTGGCCCCCGAGCAGTTGACGCAGGGGCCGAGCCCGGCGACCGACGTCTTTAGATTGGGGTTGCTCCTCTACGAGCTGGCGGTGGGCCACCCGCTCTTCTTCACCGCCGACGCGACTCAAGCGCTGGTGCAGTGTCAGCGCTACACCGGCCTCGATCGCGACGCCGTGCTCCAGGTGCCCGAGCCCTGGCGAACCCTGGTGATCGAGATGCTGGCGGTGGAGCCCATCGATCGGCCGACCGCGGCGACCGTCGACGAGACGCTGCTCAAGGCCGCGGAGAAGTCCGGCTGGGGGCCTCCTGAGGTCGACATCGCCCGGCTCCTCAAGCGAGCCTTCCCCGAGCGTCAGGCCCTCGCGACGTTGGCTCGAGGAGGGACCCAGCTCCTCGAGGTGACCCCGGTGAAGGCCTCGCCTTCGGCCGATCCGCCCGCGCTGGGTGACGAGCTACCCCGGCCCAGTGGTCGGTTCTCGGCCTTGCCCGCGGTGCCCAGTCCGGCGAGCCCACCCCTGCAGCCCTCGGTGAGCCCACCGGCGATCCGCTCCTCGGCCAGCCCGCCGCCGCCGATGCAGCGACCGCCCCTCTCTCCACCCTCGGCGACCAGCGCGGTGGTGGGGCGCATCGCGACCAAGAAGATGTCGCACAGCGAGCTCGCCGCTGCCCGCGCCGAAGTGGCCGAGGAGCGGCTGCCTCCGGCGGCTCCCTCGCCAGCGCCGACGGCGGACCCCAGCGCCCCCAAAGATGCCAAGCTGGGAGAGCTGTTGCTCGAGAAGTCGCTCATCACCCGGGCTCAGCTCGAGGAGGCAACGCAGCAGGTCGGAACCTTCGGGGGCACCCTCGCCGAGGCGCTGGCCTCCATCGGCGCGTGCGATGAAGACGCCATCGTGGTGACCCTGGCGGGGGTGACGAAGACGCCGCACCTGTCTTCCTGCAAGCTGGCCGCGTTGGTGGCGCCCACCGAGGCGCTGTCGAGGGTCAGCCTCGAGCTGGCTCGGCGCCTCGACCTGGTGCCCTTGGGGCTCAAGGGCGGAACCCAGCTCGTGGTGGCGATGAAGGACCCAATGGATCTGATCGCCCTGGAGACGCTCAAGGCCGAGACCGGTCTACGGAGCATCGTGGCGATGCGCGCCGGCGAGACCGCTATTCGAAGAGCCCGCAACCGTTTCTACGGCCAAGACAGCGAAGACGCGCCCGACTGGCTCGACCGCGGAACGCCCCCGACCCCACTTCCTCCGCCGCTCGAGGCCTCCTCGCCCAGCGCGTCGCAAGAGCCACCGGTGGTGACGGGCTCGCTGGTCTCGCAGGTCATCGCGCCGGCAGGCGACTCGAGCCTCGCGGGCGGCGCTGGTCGGCTGGTACTTGCCATGCTGCCGATGATGGGCGAGCGCGGTCAGATGGTGCTGGTGCTGTCGGCCACCGCGGCGGGCCTCGCTGCCAAGCTCGGAGCGTCTGAAGCAGATGTCGAGCGAGTGCGCTTCGCCGCCGTGTCGCTGGGCGTCGCCAACCTGCACGACGGCCGGCCGCCCTTCGAGGTGCCGACGGTGGGTGGGCTGTCGAAGGTGCTGGGCGAGCAAGGGTGGAACGCCGTCGAAGCGCTGGTGAGCCCCTGGCTCGACTGGCCGACCATTCTCCCGGAGGATCCACCGGCTCAGGCCATCTGTCTGGCGTTCGGGTTCGCCAGTCACGCCAACACCCCGCGCCCCCGCCCCAGCCAGCTCGGCGGAGCGCTGGCGTCTTTCCGGGCCCGGTTTCAGTTGCCCGCGACGCTGGTCGAGGTGCTGGTGGCCGAGCTCAGTGGGCCAGGGTAGCCGGCGAGCGCGAGCCTCACATCGACTGGTGAATGCTGGACATCTGGTGTCCATTTTTCGCCACTCGATACGTTGACCACGAGAAGGCTTCGGGACTGGGGGGCCTTCCACCCGGGTTCAGAACGTGGCGAGCGTCACCGCTGACCGTGGCGCCCCGTCTCCTCGGTCGGGAGTGAATTGGGAGAGCCCTCGCAGCTGGTCGTTCAGAGTTTCGATCTCACGCTTGATGGCCCACCGCTCCGATGATGACGAACAGGGTTCCCAACGAGCCCAGGGCGGCCCCAGAGAGGCTGGCGAAGAGCATGGTCTCGACCCCTACCAAGAGCCTCCCTCCCAAACTCCGCGAGTGGGCAGGACAGCCAGGAGGCCTTGAGGTGCGAGGGTGGGGCCGGTGCCCACCCACCGAGGCGGTCTGGCCAGCCCCTCGACCCGAGACCGCTGTGAGCACACGTGGCCACGACCTCGGCCCTGCACCACTCGACCGACCGGCAGAGGTGAGGCCAAATGGAAGAGCAGCTTCCACTCGCGCCACCCACGTTTGGTCCCCTTCCTGGGACGCGCGCGACCGAAGAGGCACGTGCCTCGACAACCGAGTTGTCGCCCAGAAGGGGGGACCTCTCTCCTCGCCGATGACAGCGTGGCGCCGAGCGGAGCAGGGCGCGCCAGCTCCAGAGCTCGGGAGCTTCATCCGGTCCTTCGTCGCGCACGGCGAGCTGGGGTCTCTGGACCTCGGCACCGACCTCGAGGACGGGNNATTCGTACACCGTGATGACACGCTCGGAGACCTTCCCGCCGAGGAGGAGGGACCAGCGGGCGCCGAGCGGCGGGCACGCCTCGAGGTGCGAGGATGGGCCGGTGCCCACCACCGAGGCGGTCTCGGCAGCCCCTCGACCCGAGACCACGGTAAGCGCACGTGAGAGCCACAAGTCCATGCGCGCTCCACCGACCGGCCGAGGGGCTCGTGATGCCCGCCCGGAGCCCCGGACCTCCAGCCCGCGACCCATCCCTCGAGCCATTCCGTGCCAACGACGCCCTTCCGATCCGAGCGCCGCGCCGCTGGCGATGCCTTTCACCTCGACGGAGCCGGACTTGGGTTCCTTCCCTTCCACCTGGGGGCATGGTCTTCTCGGTGGATGACCGCTGGGCCGCGAGTCGCGCTCCTCCTCGTCGTTCTCTGCTGGGCGAGCGCCGACGCCGCCCCCAGGCCGTTCCCCTTCACCTGGACCAGCCAGACCCTCGAGGTCGGCGCCCACGACTTCGAGGCGTGGCTCACCCCCCGCATCGCCCGGGCCGACGACTCGCTGGTGCTCACCGACACCCGAGTCGCCATCACCACCGGCCTCGCACCCCACCTGGAGGCCCTCTGGGGTCTCGACCTCGACTTCGTCGCCAACAAATCGAGCACCACCGTCGACCCACTCCTCACGACCGCGTGGCGGTGGGCGCCGCTCACTGCTGACCAAGCCCTCGGCGTTGGCGGTCTGGCCCGAGCCTCCCTCGGCTTCGACTCGGCCGAGCTCGAAGCGCGGCTGTTCGCCGACAAGCAACTGGGCAAGCTCCTCTTCGCCATCAACGGCGCCGCCTCCCGGAGGTTCTTCTGGAGCGGCCGCACCGGCGTGGACACGCACCTCGAGGAGTCGGTGGGCGTTCGCTACGGAGTCGGCCCCACCGCCAGCTTCGGCCTCGAGCTCTCCCTCCGCTCCGGCTTCCAGGACGGCGCCTACCAGGGCACCGCCGTCTCTGTCGGCCCGTCGTTCTCGTTCAGCTTCGGGAAGCTGTGGCTCTCGGTCGGCGCCGCCGCTCAGGTCGCCGCCGACAAGGCCCCTGCCGACCGGGGCAACGGCCAGCCCCTCGAGCTGAGGGACAACGAGCGTTTCATGGGCCGCCTCGTGCTCGGCTACGCCGACTGAGCGTCCCGCCCGACTCCCT
>PMBV01000486.1 GCA_003153055.1 Myxococcales bacterium | reverse complement strand
CGTACGTCGTCGTCTCTGGCGAGGCCTCCGTGCGCGTCTCTACCAGTGTCGCCCGGTTGCCGTTGGCGTCATAGGTGTACGCAAAGGAGGCCACCGGATTGCAGAGTGCATCTCCGACGCTCGGTCGCGGCGTGGTGAGCGTGAGCGCGCTTTCTGAGGGTGCGCCATCCACGCTCTTTGATGGGTTTCCCGTTTCCGCTTCCCATGCGCTGTAGAGAAGGCTGGGAAACGTGGTTCGGGAAACGCTAGGCGGTGGCGTGCACGTAGCCGTTGTCGGTCTTGCGGACGCGCCCCTGGGCGGTGAGGGTCGCGAGCACCTCGCACAGGGTCGCCGTACGGATTCTGCAGGTCTGGCGGAGCGCCGCGACCGAGAGCGGGCCAGGGGCGTCGACCAAGGCCAGCAGCACTCGTTCGCCGACGGGAAGCGCTGCTGGGGTTGTTTGGGCGGGGGCGGTGGTCGCCCGGCTCACCTCGAGCGCGAGCGCCTCCCCGTCACCGTGGAGGTGCAGGGGGATTCCGGTGGAGGACGCGGAGGCGCGTTGCTCGACCGCGAGCATGAGCTGCTCGCCGGTGCGGCGCAGGTAGAGGTTGGAGTCGCCCCAGGCGTGAAACTCCGACGAGCCGCGTAGGGCCTGGCCAGCGCGGGCCTTGCCCGCGCCCTTCTTTGCGTGGTGCACGACAACGACGGCGAGCCGGTGTCGACGCTGAAGCTCCCGCAGGTACGCGAGGAGGGGGGCGACCTCGCCCGAGACGTTTTCGTCGATGCGGTGCAGGCGGACGAAGGGGTCCAGGATGAGCAGCCGCGGCTGCAGCGCGGCCACCGTGTCAGCGAGGCTCGTCCTGTCGGCCTCGACATCGAGCCGCACTGTGGGCGCGGTGATGACTTGGACATCGAGGTCGGCCAGCCGGACGCCGGCGGCACGACAGATGCCGTCGAGGCGAGCGCGGACGATGTGGAGCGCGTCCTCGGCGGCAAAGAGCAGCACCCGGCCGGGTCGTGGCACCGCGTAGCGACGCAGACAGGCCGTCCCCGAGGCGACGGCGACGGCCATGTCGAGCGCGAGAAACGACTTACAGCACTTGGGCTCTCCGCCGACGATGCCGACGGCTTCTTCGGCCCACAGTCCGTCGATGAGCCAGCGGTGCTCCTCGGCGCGCACCGCGAGCAGATGCGCCGCCTCGACAGGCAGCAGGCTCATCGGCGCCGACCCTGCGCGGCCTTGGGTTTCTCGGTCGGCGGCACCGCGAAGACTTCGAAGTAGAGCTTCTCGTCGAGCTGCTTCACCTCGCGCTGGGCGCCGGTGGCGAGGAGCTCTCCAGCCATCGTCATCAGCGTGCGGTAGTTGCCGGTGGAGTGCTCGACCAGCATCGTCATCAGCTCGGCCGTCATCAGCTTGGCGTTGCCAGCCTTCACCAGCACATGGGACAACGTCTCGAGCATCTCGTCGGGCGTGGCCCGCTCGAGGGACAGCCGGACGCGGACTCGGCTGCCCAGAGGAAGGAGCTCGTCGGTGCGCAGCCGCTCGACGAGTCGGCCATCACCGGCCAGCACGGTGGTGAGGAGTAAGTGCGAATCGAGCCGAGAGCTGCTCATCAGCCGCAACTCACTCAGGACGGACGTCAGCGTCTCTTGCGCCTCGTCCACCACCAGCACCGGCCGGAAGAGGTCGGCGTCGATGTGGCTCTGCCACCTTTCGCGCAGCACCTTCGAGCCGCCCCAGCGGTTGTGGGGCTGGAGCTGCACGCCGAAGAGGTCTCCCATCTCTCGGTAGAAGTCGGCGAGCTTGGCCTGTGGGCGGCTCAAGACGCCCACCTTCACGTCGCGCAGTGCCGTCAGCCGCTCGACAAGGAGTCGAAGGGTGTCGGACTTGCCGCAGCCCGGCTCTCCGCTGACGAGGGCGAAGCCGCCTTCGCGCGCGAGATTCACTGTGCGCCAGCAGAAATTCTCCACCCTCGGCGTGACATGGAGCGCCTCGATGGGCACGTCGGGTGAAAAGGGGTCCCATTTCAGGCCAAATACAGACAGCAACTTCTTGTCCATGTCAGTCCTCTTTCTCTTCGGTGCGGGACAGGTGGTCCTTGGGCAGGTAGGCCGGCGGCAGGCCGGTCGCCGCGTAGTCAGCCATCAGCTTCTTCAGGAGCGGCGCGATGCCCGGCGCTGCGGGAGGCGTGGACGGGGCCTCGACGAGTGGCGTCAGCGTGCGTCGAAGCCCGTCGGTGTTTCGCGCCCGGTCGAGCGGGAAAAGCTGACACAGCACGACGCCGGTCCGCTCGTCGATGAGGTACACGCGACTCAAGTCCCAGCTTGCGTAGCGAATGGTGAGGCGCTCGAGGTGGCGGTAGCGCGAAGGCACCTCGAAGCGCCGGCCCTTGATGCTCGCGGTCCCGTCGCTCCGTCGTTGGGTGCGGGCCTCTTCCGCCATGAAGGCAAGCCGAAGCTCGTCGCTCGAGGGGCTGGGGCGCAGCACCTCGGGCCCAGCGAGAAACCGCGTCAGCGGCGCTTCGCCAATCTCCGAGTGCCGCTCGCGGTTGTACTCGAACTCGACCCACGCCTGCGTCGCCTCGTTGAGCAGCGCCAGCGTCAGCCCTTTGTGGCCCTCCAGCATCGCCAGCAGACGACCCTCCACCTGCGCCCAGAAGTTCTCCTGCTTTCCGTTTTGGTAGGGGCTGTAGGGCAG
>PMBV01000277.1 GCA_003153055.1 Myxococcales bacterium | reverse complement strand
AACGGTGACCTGGGCGGCCAGCCGGCCGGGGAGGCCCTCCCAGCAACTCATCAGCGACATCCATGCCCGCCGTCCGAACAGCGGCTCACCGAAGCGATCGGTCGCTCGCTCGATGCCGCCCGCGATCTCCCCGCCGCAGTCTGGGAATCGCCCCAGGGAGCGCCGCTCGAGGTTCTTGAGATAGCGCGCCATCCACAAGCCGACGTACTCCTCGCGTGACCGACACTGGTACTTGACGATGAGGCCGGGAAGGAGTGGCACGTCGATGGTGCGACAGCCTCGGTCGTAGTCGCCTCCGAAGATGGGAGCCTCGAAGGCGAAGATCTTCCGCACTTCAAATGCCGCGCTTTCCCCGAGGAGGCGCGAGTCTTTGAGGTTCTCCATCCCAAGGCGCTCCACGTCGTCGGCGTACGTGGGCTCCGCGGCCAACAGCTCGAGGAGGCCGAGGACGTGCTCGAGCTCGTGTTCGAGATCCCCCGGCTGGGCGCTCGGGGTGAGGGCAACGTACGGGAGATAGTACCGACCGTCGGGCGCATCCGACACCACTTCAGCGAGGTCGAGCAGGAGCCCGCCGCTGACGGCCGTGAACCCCGCATCGGACTCGATGTCGAAACGAAGGTACGGCAGCGGGCCGGCGTCGACCACCTCCACCGTCACCGCCTTCAGGGTCGCACAGTAGCCCTGCTCCCGCACCGCACGGAGGAGCGCACTGCGATGGATCGACGAGAGCAACTGCATGTACCGTTCGCGATGTTCCACTTTCCCTCCAGTCGGTGATTCGCCCGGCGCGACCCCAATGAGGCCATGCCGGTCGGCCGCAGCTCGCGCAGGAGCAACCGCCGGGCCACCGTGGAAGCCTGCGATGACCAGGGGTTGTGGCCGCCCGCGTCCCATTCGGGAGACCGACGTCTTCGAGGTGAGACCTCAGCGCGTTGAAGCGCACCGCCGACGCCGTCAGGAGCAGCGTTCCGGCTCTCCAGCACCGGGAGGCCTCAGTGACATCGAGTACCTCGACATCCCGAGACTGCCTCGCAAGCGCGCTGACGAGCGCTGAGGCACCGCTCACCTGCGGGCGAGCAGCCGCTCCACCACCCCACGACTCTGGGGAACGCCAGCCACCAGTGTGCAGCTGAGGTACGAGAGCCCGTACACCAGGAGCAGCGCCAGCCCGGCGAGCTTCTGAGGAAACCACGCGACCGGCAGCGCAGGCATCGGCATGACGCCGCCCATCCACTCCGAAGCCTGACCCGCCATCGGCCCCCAGGTGGCCACCATGCCCGCCTTCGCCAACAACGTGATGGCCCCGGCCACCCCGGCGCAGGCCCACAGCACCGCGAGGCGCCCGCGAATCGACGGGAGCTCGCCCAGCCGTCGGCCAAGGCTGCGTTTGAGCAGCGTGACCTCGACCCACGCGCTCAACCCACTGGTCAGGGTCACGAAGACGGCCCCGAGGTGCGCCGGGAGGCCGAGCTGCCCGGGGAGCAGCCGCACCGCCCAGTAGCCCACCGTGACGCCCAGGCCCACCCTCACGGCGGCGAACCGAAAGGGCGTGGCCGTGTCCTTCAGCGCGTAGAAGACCGACGAGTAGAGCCGCCCCGACGTCTGGGCCAACAGCCCCACACCCGCCCCAGCGAGAATGTACCAGACGTACCGCGTGTCAGCCGCGGGGAAGGCCCCCGACTGCAGCAGCACCGCGGCCATCGCGTCTCCCGCGACCACGAAGCCCGCCGCCGAGGGCACCACGAAGAAGGCCATGCGCTCGAGCGCCGTGCCCAGGCGCGTGCGCAGCGCCCGCGATCGCGCCTCGGGAGCCTGACCTCCTTCGCTCGACAGCTCGGGCAGCTCGGCCGCCGAGATGGCCATGGCGAACAGCGAGATGGGGAGCAGCGAGATGGTCTGGGTGCTGGAGAGCGCCGCCACCGCCCGGGCCGAGATGAGCGACGAGTAGGCCGTGTCGGCGTAGGCGGAGATCTGCACCACGCCCCGTGACGCCACCACCGGCACGAAGCCCTTGAGCACCTGCCGCACCGAGGGGCTGAGCCGTCGCAGCCTCGGCCTGAATTCGCCCACCAGCCGCAACACCGCCGGGAGCTGCGCCGCGACTTGCAGCACCCCACCGGCCACGAAGCCCCACGCCACCCAGCCGATGGCCGTCGCCTCGGGCAACCCTCGAGTCAGGAGCAGCGCGGCGATCATCGCCCCGTTCCACACCACGCCAGCGGAGTACGAGAGGAAGAAGCGGCGATGGCTGTTGAGAATGCCCAGGCACCAGGCCGAGAGCACCATCACCCCGGTCCCGGGAAAGATGATCCGCACCAGCGAGACGGTCAGCGCCCGCACCTCGCCCTCGAAGCCGGGCACCAGGGCCACGACGAGTTGGGGCGTGAACAGCACCCCCAGTGGGACGATCACGGTCACCGCTAGGAGCAGGAGCGCGAAGACGGTCGAGGCCACGTCGTCGGCCTCTTCGTGACGCCCCTCGGCGCGGAGCCCCGAGTACACCGGAATGAAAGAGGCCGAGAGCACCCCCTCGCCCAACAGGTTCTGGAGAAAGTTGGGGATCCGCAGGGCCGAGTAGAAGGCGCCCGCCGCCGGTGACGTCCCAAAGGCGTGAGAGAACAGCGTTTGCCGGAAGAGCCCGAAGACCCGCGTGGCCAAGATGCCAGCGCCCACCAGAGCCGCGTTCCGACCACTGTTAGCCCCACTCCGTCGCTCGTCTGACACGGCGGCGGACCATAGGCGAGGACCGTGCCCGATTGCGCGGTTCACGGCGCGGCGGTCACTTGCAGCGCTTGTCGCCCACGTCGTGACAGCTCGAGCTGGCGCAGCTGCAGGCCGCCTTCGAGAAGTCGATGGCGTACGCCTTGTCGACGCGCATGCCCTGGTGGCACTCCTGGCAGGTGGCGCCTCGGTGATCGTACCCCGGGTCGGGGTGGTTGATGAGTCGGTACACTGGCGTCGGGTCGGCGTGGCACTTCTTGCAGCCTGGGGAGTTGTTCTCGTCCTCGAAGCCCACCGGCATCATCGAGTGCGCGCTCGTGGGAGGCTTGGGACTCTTCAGGGTGCCGTGGCAGCTCTGGCAGGACTCGATGGAGCGGTCGACGCGGCTGGCGTGACAGGCGGTGCAGGTCGTCTGGCCGCTCTGCACGCTGGCCAGGTAGGCGTTGGAGGCGTGCTTGTCGCCCACCGCCACCGGGAACCAGCTGGTGTGAACCATGGGGCCCACGGCCTCCGAATGGGGGTGGCAGTTGAAGCAGCCCGCCGAGTCTCCCCCGTAGCCGGGCACGCCAGTGTGAATCTCGCCCACCGTCGGCACGCGGTTCACCTTCGCTACGTGACACCCAGCGCAGTTCAACTGGGTGACGTCGGTCTTGGGCCCGGTGCCCACATGACACTCGGAGCAGCTGATGCCCGCGTGCTTCGTGCCCGGCGAGATGGGGAAGTTCGAATGGCTGAAGAGGCCCGACTTCTCTCCGATGGGGTGGCAGTCGAGGCAGGCCACGCTGAGCCACGCGTAGCTGTCGACCCCGGAGTGCTTCTCGGCCATGCGTGACTGGCCGTGCACGTCGCGGCTGTCCATGAGGGTCGCGGTCTGATGGCACGCCGTGCAGTTGATCGCCTGGGCGCCGAAGTCTCTGTCACCGGCCGCGGTCTGGGCGGGGTGGCACCCTGCGCAGGTCATCGCAGTGCCTCCGTCGAGGCTCAGGGCGTGGAAGGCACCCGGCGCGATGGGGAACCAGGTGTGATTCAGGTGCAGGCGACCCGCGCCCTGGGTGCCGTCGAGGTGGCAGCCGATGCAGAGGGTCGGGCTCCACTGGTAGTCGGCGATGCCCGCGTGCACCTCGGCCATGCGGTCTCGCGCGTGGGCCTCGCGGCTGTCCTTGAGGTTCGCCGGCTGGTGGCAGCTCGTGCAGCTCAGAGAGCCTTTGCGGTCGGTCTTGGACGCGTGGCAATCGCCACACCTGAGCGGCGCGTGCTTGCCGTTGCCCGAGGGGGGCTGGAGCTTCCAGATGGGCTCGTGATCGAAGATGCCGGGGACCTGGCTCGTCGGGTGACAGGCGAAGCACGCCCCCGGGTCGTAGGCGTAGCCGAACGAGGTCATCTGGGTGCCGTGATCCGAGGTCGACTGGGCCGCGTCGTGGCGGTGGCACCCCGTGCACGACAGGAGCTTGAGCTGAACCTTGCTGGCGTGGCAGCTGCTGCAGGTCACCGTCACCGGCGGGTCTCCGATGGCCTTGCCCAGCTCGTGGGTGGTGCCCGCATCGAGGGGGAAGGCGGTGTGCTCCAGCTTCTTCGCCCCGCCGAGATGGCAGAAGATGCACGCCGCGCTCTGCCACTGGTAGTCGGGGAACGCGCCGTGGGTGGGCTGCATCACCGCTTGGGCGTGAACGTGGCACTGGGTGCAGTCGATGTTGAGCAGACTCCCTCCGCTCTGGGTCTGCCCGCCGTCAGCGCCAGAACCGAAGGCGGCCACGTGACACGTCGGACAACCGATCTGCACCGCCGGGGTGTCGACGGTGGTCGACCCGAGCGCGTGGCTCGAGGTGGGGCCAATGGGGAACAGGGTGTCGTGCTGGATCTCACCCGGCACCTGAGAGCGCTGGTGACAGAGGGTGCAGCTCCCCGATTCCCACTGGTAGCCCGGGAGCCCGCCGTCGTCGTGCCCCTCGGCCATGCGAGCCCGGCCGTGCACGTCTCGAGGGCCCGTGCCGTCGTTGACCTGCTGATGGCACGAGACACACAGCACCTGCGAGTGGTCTTGCCGGCTCGGGTGGCAGTCGAGGCAGGCGAGCGCCCCGTGCACCGTGCCCGCGTCGATGGGGAACTTCCCACCGTGAGCCAACAGGCCGGGGACCTGCGCCGAAGGGTGGCAGCCCAGGCAGGCCGCCGTGTCCCACGCGTAGCCGAGCTTCACCATGTCACTGCCGTGAACCGCCACCATCGGCGCCACGTCGTGGTCAGCCTGGGAGTCCTGGTTGGTGTCACGGTGGCAGCCGGTACAGGTGACCGTGGCGCGCGACTCCGAGGCGTGGCACTCGTTGCAGCCGATGAGCTCGTGGGCTGTCCCCAGGGAAATCGGGAAGAAGGTGTGATCGGCCCGGCCCACCTCGCCGGCCATCCCCGTGGGGTGACAGTCGAGGCAGAGCCGCGAGTCGTATTGGTAGCCGGTGATGCCCACGTGGGCCTCGTCCATGCCCTGGGTGCCGACGGTCGCGTCGTAGCCGGTCTTCCGGTGCTCGTGGCAACCGACGCAGGTGTACGAAAGGAAGCTCGTGGTGTCCGTGTGGCACGAGAGGCAGCCGATGGGGCCATCTTGGCTGGTCGCCTTGTTGAACGCGTGGCTCGATCCAAGGCTGAGCGGGAAATAGGGGTGGTTCGTCGACGAGATGGGCACTTGCCCGGCGTCGGTGGTCGGCCCCGGAGGCGCCTCGCAGCCGGCCACCACGACCCAGGCCGCCAGCACCATGATGGCTCGCCGACACGAATCAAAGCGCGACGAGGGTCGGTGCAAGCCCAGGCAGGCTATCGACCCCAAGCTGTGCTTGTCCATGCTCGCACTTCGCAGTCCAGAGGGAGGACGACGGGTCAGAGGGCCACTCCAGTCACCGAGACTCCAGCTCCAATTGATCGCTCACGTCGGTGACGCCCTTCGGCCCGCTCGAAGAGCGTTTCCCGCCTGGCTGGAAAGAGTAGGCACCTTCTAAGGGGCTGGGCCGTCGCCGTCCTTGACCCGATGCCGGGGGCAGGACAAAGAGTTCAGGATGAGCCGGGTTCTAGTCGTCGACGACGAGGCCAACCTCCGCAAGGTGCTGGCGGCGATGCTCCGCAAGGACGGCTACGAGGTCACGGTCGCCGAAGACGGAGAGCAGGCGCTCCTCGAGCTTGAGAAGAATGGCGCCGACGTCATCGTGACGGACCTCGTCATGCCCAAGGTCGGGGGCATGGACATTCTCACCCGGGTGAAGGCCGATCGACCGGACATTCCGGTCATCATCATCACGGCTCACGGCACCGTCGACTCGGCGGTCGAGGCCATCAAGGCCGGGGCCTTCGACTACATCACCAAGCCCTTCGAGCACGCGGAGATCCGCGCCGTGGTGGCCAAGGCCGCCAAGACCCAGGAGGCCCGGCACGGCTACGTGCCCCCTGAGGGCAAGGCCCGTTCCTCCATCATCGGCGACAGCACCTCGATGCATGACCTGTTCAAGGTCATCGACAAGGTGGCCGACACGCCATCGACGGTGCTCATCACCGGCGAGTCGGGCACCGGCAAGGAGCTGGTGGCCACCGCGGTGCACGATGGCTCGAGCCGGCGAGACAAGCCGCTCATCAAGATCAACTGCGCCGCCATCCCCAAGGATCTGATGGAGTCGGAGCTCTTTGGGTACGAGCGGGGCGCCTTCACCGGGGCGGTGACCTCCAAGCCCGGGCGCTTCGAGCTGGCCGATCAAGGCACCCTGTTCCTCGACGAGATTGGCGAAATCCCCCTCGAGATGCAGGTGAAGCTCCTCCGAGTGCTCCAGGAGAGCGAGTTCGAGCGGGTCGGCGGCATCAAGACCACCCACGTCGACGTGCGGCTCATCGCCGCCACCAACCGGAACCTCGAGGAAGAGATCGAGGCCGGCCGGTTCCGCAAGGACCTGTACTACCGGCTCAACGTGGTGCCCATTCACCTGGCGCCCCTGCGTGACCGGTCGAGCGACGTGCCCGCCCTCGTCCGCCACTTCATCGAGAAGTACAACAAGCGCCTCCACAAGCACATCGAGAGCATCACCCCCGAGGCCCTGGCCCAACTCCAGGCCTACCCCTGGCCCGGCAACATCCGCGAGCTCGAGAACATGATGGAGCGCGTCATCGTCTTCGCCGACGGCCCGCGCATCGAGCTCAAGAACCTGCCCGAGCCCGTGCGAGGCGGAGGCCAGCCGCCCCCAATCCCCGCGGGTGTCACCCCCCAGCCCGGCGACACCCCGCTCAAGGACTTCCTCAAGCAGCGGCAGGCGCAGATCGAAAAGAGCTTCATCGTCCAGGCGCTCCAGAAGACCGAGGGCAACGTCACCCGGGCCGCCAAGCTCCTGCAGATCTCCCGAAAGTCGCTCCAGACGAAGATGAAGGAATTCGGCCTGCGCGACGAGTCGCCCCTGAGCGAAGACTGAAGCGGCGACGTCCCGGCGGCTCCCTCGGCGAGGATGGAAGGTGCTCTTCCGAGTGCCTGTGGGGAATGGGTTGGAGGTGCGGAACTGCCGGGTGAGAAGGGACCCCCACCGCCGTCGCCCAGGTCGCGCTCGCCGCCGCCGAGACGTGGTACATGCCTGTGGCAGAAAACTCGCAAGGTCTCCCGAGCCATGTACGGTCTCCCCCGACAACGCACTCGTGAAGGACGCCGAATGCCCGACTTCCCCTCGCTCTCCGAGCCACCGAAAAACAAGAGCCCTCTCGTCTCGGTCGCGCTCGCGGCGATGGCCATCGGACTGATCGTCGGCGGCGGGTACTGGTTCACCCATCGGAGCGAAGAGCCGCGCCCGGTTCCAACCGACGAGCAGGGCCCGGCACCCACGGCCGCGGTGACTCCCGACGTGCCCACGACGCCCACTGGGCCGTCCGCCGTCGCTGCCGCCCCTCCTCCGGTGGTGGTGATTCCCGGCCCTGCGCCCAAGGCTGTCGGGCCCCGCGCATTCACCGTCTCCATTCACGGCCCCCTCGAGTCGGCCATCACCTCGGCGGTCGGCAAAGAAGACGGGAGCGCGCTGACCCAGGTCGTGAACCGGTCGCTGGTGTGGTGGCTTCGGGTCCCGCAAGATCTCGTGAAGGGCGACACGCTGTCGGTCGTCTACGAGCCCCGCGAGGGCCAGGAGCCCCTGGTGCACGCGGTGCGACTCCAGAGCCGGAAGCTCGACAAGACGATGGAGGCCTTCCGCTACCAGGCGTCGGGCGCGCCGTTCGCCCGCTTCTACCAGGCCGATGGAACCGAGCTGGAGGAGCGCCTGGTCGACGGCCCCCTCGACTCCTACGAGCAGGTGACGTCACTGTTGAAAGACGGTCGCCACCACCGCGGCGTCGACTTCAAGACGCCTCAAGGCACCCAAGTGAAGGCCACCTTCGACGGGGTGGTGACGAGGAAGACGTGGAACTTCCACAGCAACGGGAACTCGCTGGAGATCCAGGAATCCGGCGGCCAGGGTCGCAAGGCGAGTTTCCTCCATCTGTCGGAGGTCGGAGCGACGATGCACCCGGGTCGGGCCATCACGAAGGGCGAGGTCATCGGCAAGTCAGGGAACACTGGCCACAGCTTCGCGCCACACCTCCACTACCAGCTCATGAAGAACGAGACGGTGATCGACCCGTTCCAGAGCCACCGCACCACCCGCGCCTCGCTCCAGGCCGCCGACAAGCCCGACTTCGAGCGCGAGGCGTCGCGCCTCAGAGCCCTGTGGCCGACCTTGACCCTCGCTGGCGGCTAGTCCCCTGGAACCGTGATTCCTTCCAATTCTCCGCGGCTCTTTCGGCCGGCCTCTTCGTTGCGCCTGGACTAGCGTGGCAAGTCCCCGCAGTCGCTTGCGTTTCTTGACCCTGCCTCACCCCGCCGATACCGTGAGCCGCTCCATGCGGCGCCCCATCTCGCTTTTCATCGCGCTGTTGTCCCTGGCGGCGCCCGCGGCAGAGGTGACCCGCGTCGCCTCGTCCTTCGAGGAAGCTCGCCCGTTCGGCATGTTCCTCGACTTCACCTTCGATCGGCTCCAGGAAAAGGGCCGCATCGCCCGTGAGTGGTACGGGGAAACGCAGCGCACCGTGCCCGAGCTCAACTACATCAAGTACGAGACCTCGCTGGGGCTCGAGGCGCACGTCGGCCTGTTTCGCGACCTCGAGGTCAAGGTCGCCGTGCCCATCGTGTTCCAGCAGGATCGCGCCTGGAGCTTCGCCAGCGGGCGAGACGCCACCAACACCAGCATCTACCAGAACTACCTCAACGCCCAGGGCACGGCCGCCAACACGGCTGGCAACGCCCCCGGGGCCGGCACCGGCCACCTGTTCGAGGTGGGCGACCCGTCAGCCTCGTACCGCGGAGGCCTGGGCGACTTCACCTTCGGCCTGGCCTGGGCGCCCTTCGTTCAGCGGAAGGATCCCTCCAAGCCCACCTGGGTGCTGAGGTTCGACTACACGGCGCCCACCGCGGTGGTGCTGAACCCCAGCGTCGAGACGAGCCCCACCAGCCGGGGCCCCATCGGCGAGCGGCTCCACACGTACACCTTCACCACCGCGCTCTCGCGGCGAATCAACCTCGCCGAGCCCTACTTCGAGGTGCACTACACCCTGCCGTGGCGGGGGTCGGGCGCTTACTCCAACTGCCAGGACCCCTCGGCAGACCGCATGTCGAAGCCCGAGAACTGCGGCACCAGCTGGACTCTGGCGGAGACCGGCCTTCAGCCGCAGCACACCGGGGGAATGATGTTCGGCAGCGAGCTGACCGTCTTCGAGCGCCCCGAGTACCACCAGCGGGTGGCCTTCGATCTCCGCGGGTGGTTGACCTACTTTTCCCAGGGGCGCGTCTCCAACGAGCTGTCCGATCTCATGCACAAGCTCCTCTCCACCCAGGACTACGGGCAGCTCGGCGCCCAGCTCACCTTCGTGGGGCAGGCGGCCGAGTTCATCGTGCTCAAAGCTTCGGCCTCCCTGGCCTACGACACTGAGCACGTGCTGACCCAGGAGGGCGTGGTGCGCGCCCCCAGCGGCGCGAGCGTCAGCGCGGTAGACATCACCCAGTCTCCAGAGCTCGTGAACCCGAACTTCGACTACCGCGTCGACCGCCCCGGCAGACGGTTCATCATGCAGGACCAGTTCCTCTTCCGCATTCAGGTCACCGCGGCATTCAACTTCTGAGCGCCCCGCCTCACTTGGCCGGCCGACGCCTCGAGCTCGCGGCACTGGCCAGACCCTTCAGGGTTGGCAGGCCGGCCACCGCGCCCAGCTTGGTCACCGCGTGCGAGCCCACCACGCAGCCGAACCGGGCGTGACCCTCGATGGCGTCGAGGTCGCCCTTCTCGAGCTCGGCCCGCGAGGCGTACTGGCGGGTGAGGCCGTAGAGGAGCCCGGCGGTGAAGCCATCGCCCGCCCCAGTGGTGTCCACTACGGGCACTCTCCGGGCCAGCACCCGCCTCGTCTCGCCACGAAAGCGGAGCACGGCGCCTTCTTCGCCCAGCGTCACCACTCCCAACACCACGCCCCGCGCTTCGAGCCACTCGAGGGCCCGCTCGGGCTTTCGAGCCCCGGTGACGAAGGCCGTCTCTTCCTGCGACAGCTTGACGATGGCGCAGGTCGACAGGAGCTGACCCAACAGACGCTGGAGCGGCCGGGGGTCGGGCCACAGGTGCAGTCGGAGGTTCGGGTCAGTCGAGGTGATTCGCCCCTGGGCCCGGGCCCGGCGCATGGCCTCCAACACCGCCGCCCTCGCCTTCGGAGCGACGAGCCAGTTGGTGCCGACGTGCAGCACCCGGGTCTTGGCGAACAGGCCACGGGCCGCGCGGGTGTCGCGAGCGTCGAAGAACGTCTCGGCCGCCTGGGTGCGGTAGAAGGTGAAGCTCCGCTCTCCCTGCTTCGTGAGAGACACGAAGCCCAAGCCCGTGCGACCCGCCTCGGTCTGCCGCAGCCGCGAGACGTCGCCGCCCTCGCGCGCGAGGCCCTCCTTCAAGAACGAGCCGAACTCGTCGGCCCCCACCACGCCGACCAGCGCGGCCTTGGCGCCCAACCGAGCGAGGCCCACCGACACGTTGGCTGGAGCGCCGCCCAGGCAGGGGTGCCACGTCTTCACCTCGCGTACCCGCTGGCCACGCGAGGCGGGCAAGAAGTCCACCAGCGCCTCGCCCATGCAGACCACATCGACTTCAGCCATCAGTCACCCACTTGCTCGAGGAAGTCCACCGACTTGAGCCGCCGGCCCAGGTGGTGCGCGATGAAGAGGTTCAACACCTCCCGCGCTCCCAGGCGCACGTCTCGGGGCAGGGGCGTTCGCTCCCCCGCCTGGAGCCGCCTGAGCCCTTCGACCAGCGCCGACGACACCGGGCGGGCCACGGGCATGCAGGTGGCGCAGGCGACGCCCCCCGCCTGAGGGTCGAAGCGCGGCGCCGGGCCAACGGCCTTTCCACATCGGGCGCAGGCGCCGAAGCTGGGCATGAAGCCCGTGTGCTGGAGCGCGTCGAGCTCGAACTTGATGAGCGAGGTCGGCCCGGCGCGCTCGTCGTCGAGCTGCTCGAGGTACCCCCTGAGGTTGTCGAAGAGCTCCTCGTGGGGCTGGTGGTCACGGGTCAGCTCACGGCACAGCTCGAGGCAGTACATGGCCCGGGCGATGAGCGGCAGCTTCTGGGACAGCCGGTGAAAGGAGCGCACCACGTCAACCGAGTCGAGGCGAAAGGTGTCGCCCCGGCGAGAGACCAGCGACGCCTTGAGGTGGGTCCCCACCTCGAGGGCCCCGGCGAAACGTCGCTTCGACTTGCGCGCCCCCGCGGCGAAGGCCGACAGGCGCCCGTGGGCCCGGGTGAAGAGCGTCACGATGCGGTCAGCCTCGCCGTAGTCCAGCGAAGACAGCACCACCGCGTCGTCGACGAAGCGTTCCACGAGTCAGCGCCTTCCACGATGAACGGCCGCGCGCATGACTGGCCCCGCCTACAGGTCGCCCTTGAGCTTCACGCAGAGGTCCTTCTGATCGTCGGAGGTCGCCTTCTCGATGCAGGTGTCGAAGGCCTTCGACGCCTCGGCCCGCTGCCCCGCCTTGGCCAGGCAGCTACCCTCGAACTGGTAGGCGTCAGATCGCTCGGGGCAGTGCTCACGGTACCGCGTGTAGTACTTGCAGCTGTCCTGCGTCGAGCCGTCGGCCTGGTACACCTGCCCCAGCCAGTAGTAGCCCAAGCAGAACTTCGGGCTCAGGGTGACGGACGCCTTCAGGTGATCGATGGCGCTCTTCGAGTCGCCCTTCTTGAAGTAGGCCCAGCCCATGTTTCCGTGGGCGATGGCGGGCGCTCCGTAGAGCACGTCGTTGAGGGCGATCTCGTACTGGGCGATGGCGTCGTCGTAGCGCTTCTCGTCCATGTAGAGGTTCCCCAAGTTGGCGTGCACGTCGGGGAAGGCCGGCTTGAGCTCGAGGGCCTTGGCGTAACACTTCTGGGCCTCGTCGAGCTTCCCGAACGAGTGGTGGTAGAGCAGCGCCTTGGCGTGCCAGGCCTCGGCGAGCTCGGGGTTGAGCTTCAAGGACTCCTCGGTCTCTCGCATCGCCAGCTGGGGGTTCTTCACCAGGCTCTGCAGGGCGAGCTCATAGTGAATCTGCGCCTTGTCTCCGTCTTGCTCGCTGACGTGCGCGCAGCCCAGCACCGAGAGGAGCGCGAAGGCCGAGAACAGCTTGCCCAGCGTGACGACCCCCTGCGTCTTGCCCGTCGCCTGCCGGGTGACGCCCGAGATGCTCGCGGGGAGCCCGGGGATGTCGTCGGACGGCGCCGGGGGCTCGCGCTGGAACACCGGGAGCGTGCGAATCAGCTCGTCTTGCTCGTCGGTCGGGCGACCCCGGAAGTTGAGGTTGTCCATGATGAAGCCCATGGACTCCACGAAGGTGAGCGCGCCGGCTTCCTCGGCTTGGTAGCGCTCCGCCGCGACGGTGCCGTTGTCGGGCACGTACACGGCGCACTCCCCGCTGTCAGACAGGTAGAGGTACACAAAGACCGCGAAGCCGTTGGGCCCCCTGAGCCCGAGCACGTAGGCCGTCGCTGGCCCCGCGCGCCGATTGGGGACCGCGAGGTGGGGGGCGTTGAGCGACTGGTACAGCTGGACCACCTGGTCCTTCACTGCCGGAAGCCCGCCCAAGCGCTCGTCGATGGTGAACATGCAACTCCTTCAGCGAGTGGTGAGCGTGAGCTCTTGGGTGATGTCGTTGGTCTCGGCGGCGCCGCGGGTGAAGGTGATGAGCTGCTTGTCGATGACGACCTGCTCGTTCCGCGCCCCCCCTTCCCCGATGAGCACCTTGAAGAGGTCGCTCTTCGAGACACTCGAAGGCCGACCGCCCGGGTCGAGGTGCTTCTTCGCCCGAAAGAGGACGCTGTTCTTCCCTGGCCTGAGCTCTTTCGTCACGTCGATGACCAGCTGGGGCTCGATGGAGGCCAGGGTGCGGAAGAACTGGCCATTGAAGAAGACGTCGATGTCGTAGTCGGTGGCGCCGGGCGAGCTCTGCTCGGTCACCAGGAAGTACCGCTGGGTGATGATGGCGGTGGGCGGTGGCTCCTTGGGTTCGGCCACGGTGACGCGCCTCACCGTGTAGCCCGGCGCCTCGATGTGCACGTTGCCCTTCTCGTCGAGCCGCACGGTCACCTTCTCGAAGGATTGGTTGGTGAGCCCATCGACGTTCACGCCGTTGACATACACCTCGGCGGCCCCGGCCGAGGCGGCAACGGTGAGCCAGGCCATCAAGAGTCCTCGCATGCAGCTCCTTGTGCCAAAAGCCAGCCCCATTCTGCAAACGAATGAAGCTGGCGAAAATTCTGCCTCTCGAGCCGGGTGGTTCGCCGCGCGCTCAGGCGAAGCCCTTCTTCAGGGTCGGCCCGGCGACGAGGTTGGGCACCGCCTCGCCCAGCTCCCGGGCCCGGGCGAACGCCGTCTGCGCCAGGTGGAGCTCCCTCAACACCCGGCCCTCGATGCGATTGACGCTGTCGGAGTCGCCCGTGGCCCCATCGACCGCGCGCAGCACCTCGTCGGCTCGGGCCAGCGCCTCGAGGGCGTTGTAGGCCCCTCCCAGCCGGGCCACGGAGAGCTCGGCGTCGTCGGCCAACAGCTCCAGCACCGGGTCACGCCGCCAGCGGCCGGCCAGCTCGATGAGCCCGGCGAGGGAGTCGCGGAGGTCCTCGAGCGAGCCCTCGCCCTCGTCGCGGCTGTGGACCAACGCGCGGAGCTCGTCGCGCCCACCGGCGACCAAGCCCAGCCGGTCGAGGAGGTCGCGTCGCACGCCTTTGGCATAGGTGACGGCGGAGCGTCGCGCCCCTCGGTGCGGGAGCCCATCCGGGCCAGCCGTGGCGGCGATCTCGTCCTCCAGGGCGACCAGGAGCTCGGCCAGGAAGGCCAGGCGCCTCGCCGAGTAGCCGCCGACCGTCTTCTTTTCCACCGCCGAGTGGAGCGGCCCCAGCCACTGGCCCGCCTCGGCCAGCACCTTCACTGCCTCGGTGCGGCTCCCCCAGCCCTCGCACTGCTCATCGGTGAAGGTCGTGCGAAAGGCCAGCCGCAGCTTGGTGTCGAGCGCCGGGAGCCGCCCGAGGATCTTCACCGCGAGGCTCTCGACCTCTTTGGGCGCCGATTTCTTGGGTGCCGGTTTCGAGCGCTTCGTCTTCTTCTTCGCAGCCATGGACCACTCCTGGTGTGACGAGAAAGTACTGGCACCCCGCCCTGTTGCAACTACTCGAAGTCGACCGCCACGGTGAGCTTAACGATGACCCGCTCGGGCCCGACGAAGCCGTAGCCAACGCCCGCGTTGAGCGCGAAGGCCGTCTCGCCCGCCTTCCAGCCTGCGTCGAAGGCCCCGAAGAGCCGCTGGGCCGCTTGTACGAGGGGGCCTCCTCGGCTCTGGGTGCCGAACGCGGCGTAGTACTCGGCGCCCAGCATCAGCCCCTGGAGGAGCTTCACGCCCACCTTGAAGGCCGGCTCCAGGCCATACTGACCCGCCGCCTCTCCGCTGAGCTCCAGACCGACGATGGGGTTGACCGACAGGTAGAGGCGCTCGAAGTCGGCGTCGACGATGGGCCTCAGCTCGACCGCGACGCCCTCTGAAGGAGGGAACCCTCCGAACGACACCTCGGTGTTGAACGACAGCCCCAGGAACCCGAAGAGCTTCTCGGGCCAGCGCATCTTGAAGCGGCCCTTCACCCCGGCGAAGTCGTAGGCCCCCTCGGCCGAGCGCACCGTCTGAAAGTAGGCGCCCACCTCGCACCAGCGAGCCAGGCCCACGTGGGGCTCGAGGGTGAAGTGACTCACCCCGACCGAGGCGCCAGCGACGAAGAGGTTGGTGTGCAGCTCGAAGCCGATGACCTGGGGCTTGGCGACCTCTGAGTCGTAGACCTGGATCTCGTAGGCGTCTTGCGCCAAGGCACCCGTCGCGACCAGACCCAGCAGACTCAGGACTCTCACCGCTCGCTTCTCCCCCGACCCGGAGGCCGGGCGCAAGCCGGTCACTGCCCGCCGATCGCCGAAGCCACCCTCGCCTCCATTGCCGCCGGTGCCGCGATGAAAGCGATTGCCCACCAGCGCGGGGAGGCTCGCACCCGAGGTGGACGGGACGATGAAGAGGGCCACCGAGGCGCCACCCGCGCCGCTTGAGAGGCCACCCGTACCGCCGCGGCCACCCGCCACCCCCGGTCGCGCCGATCTGCCAGCCGGTGCACCCGTTGGCCACGATGAAGCGGGCCACCCCACCGCCCGCCTCCGCCCTCGAGCCGACGGAGGCTACGCGCTCGAGTCCTACGCCTTGGGGGCACTCCCGCTGGCGCCGCTCGGATGGAGCGCGGCCGAAGGGACGCAGGGCTGGCTGCGGCCGCGGTAGGCCCTCGCTCACCAGTCGGAGGAGCCCACGGCCCTTTTTCCAGGCCGAACTCCCCGCTGTCCAACCCTCGCCCGTGCCCTCGCCCGGTCAGGCCTCGACCCCTGCCTCCAGGTACCGCGTCCCCAGGTCCCAGGTGCGTTCGACGCCTTTGGGTTCGACTCGCTCGAGGAACTCAAGGAGGCGTTCGACTGCTTGATCGAGCCGCCGGCTGAGATCCGCCTCTGTCCGGCTCTTGCTCCGGCCTATTCGGTGCCCGAGGCCTTCGCGGTCGCGGTGCGTGCGCTGAAGGGGGCGGAGGTTCGCGACCATCGCATCGCCCGCTCGCGCCGGGCCGGTTCCAGCAGGCTGCTCCGGTTCGCCGCTTTGATCTCCTCTTCTTGGCCAAACGACGGTGTTGACGCTGCCGTCCTTCCGCGAGGGCGAGAGCGCAGATGGAGCCTTGGGGTGTCCCTGGGTTTGGGTGGAGCTCTCTTGCTCGTGCGGACTCGCGGTTTCGGACATGACGTCGACCTCCGCGTTGGGCAAAGCCCTGGCGCCGAACAGAAGGGGACAGGTCCGATGTGAGAATTCGCGCGACGCCCTCATTTGAAGGCAGGAACGCGAGCTTCCAGAAATCACGATCGCTACAATCACTGGGCATTGTGCGGCGCCATTGCAGTTCTGTCGTGTCACTCAATGAAGGGGGAAATCATGGGACTCGCAGAAATCTACTGTAACGAAATTCACGACAACCTTCGCCCACTGTATGGCAACTGGCACCCCGGAACTCCCGTTGGGCTGGGGGACTACGGGGAGCTTCGGAACGGAGTCTTCGTTCGGCTCGGCAACATCAGAGACCTGAGAGTGGCCTTTTCTGTCCGAGATGACCCAACGCAAGACCAGATCACCTTCTCTTCGCAAGGCAAGACCGAGGTGACCCTCGCGGCCGCGGGGGCGGTCGCCACAGGAATGCCTGTCACAGTGAAGGCCAGCATCGATATCGCCTTCGGTAGCGAGAAGGCCGTGTTCTTCAATGCCTCGAAATGCAAGTACATCACCATCACGGATCTGGTCGCCCTCGGCAAAGAAATCATGAGGCTGTTCGAGTCGGATTCATGGGATCGCTCCTGGTCTATCGTAACCCAAGTGGTTGAGGCTGCCTCGACGACCGTTGTGGTCTCCGGAAGTTCGTCGGCTTCCGTGCGACTGGAGGCGCTTGGAGATGTGCCGAATATCAACCTCGCCGATGCCTCCGTCAAACTCGGGGTCGCCACGTCGAAGAATGTTGGCTTGACGATAGCAGCACAGGATGGACTGTCGCCGCTCATCGGACTTTCGAAAATCCAACCGCGGTGGCTCATCTTTGGCCACACACTCAAACCAATGAGGTCCTCCGTTGGGCGCGAGACAGTTGAGACGCTGCTGAACTCCAGAATGGTCAAGACAGAAAACTCCAAGGATGAACTGTTCTTTGGGCAGCTCCCCTGAATCCTCTCCACCCCAGAACACATCGGGCGAGCTGGCTACCTAGAGCTCGGGCACCATGGCCCAGCTCAACATCGCGGCCCAAATCTGCCCGAGGCCGAGCCGCAGCTCCTCACGGCCTCGACGGGGGAAGACGGGCACGAGCTTCTCGGTCAGCGCGTCGAGCAGCCGATGCACCATGAGCACTGCGGGCGCCAAATTGCGCTGCTCCGACAGGACCTCGTGGAGATTCGCGAAGGCGAGTCGCGGGTACTGCGCCGCGTGGAACAGGTATTG
Organism: Myxococcales bacterium; assembly: GCA_003153055.1. Next base: position 6,109 of record PMBV01000277.1, on the reverse strand, counting down.
CTCCTACTCGGCCTGAAGTACCTGCGCCAACGGGTCCCAATCTCATACCGTCACGTCGTCGTCGCCGAGCGGCTGCAGCGGCGGCAACCCGGTGCTCAGCCAGTCTTGCAACTCCATCGACGGAGCGGCGCTCTACGCGTCGAAGTGCGCGGCGTGCCACGGCGCCTTGTCGTCGAGCGAGAAGCGGGGCACCACGGCCTCGGCCATCACGAACAAGCACGGCACCGCGGCGCAGATGCAGGCCATCGCCGACGCGCTCAAGTAGCTCGGGCGGTCTTGGGTCGCGGGGTCGTTGGCGTGCTCCTGGACATTCATGTCGAAATGAGCCAGTTCCTCGACGGATGAGCCGCACCAAGCGCGACGTCGAGTCCTCGTTCATGGTGATTCTCGGCGTCCTGCTCGTGCTGGCGATCGTCCGCGCGTTCGGTGACTGCGTCTGGGAGGACGCTCGAGTTTACCTCAGAGCCGGATCGCGCTTCCTCGAGGGAGTCGCGATGTATCGCGCGAGCGACGGGACGATGCCGTTCAAGTACGCCCCACAGGTTGCGCTCGTGTTCGCGCCATACTCGCTGCTCCCCCTGGCTGCGGGCTGCATCGCGTGGAACCTCACCAACCTCCTCGTCTTCGCGAGCGCCGGCCGCGCGTGGATCGAGTGGCTGGGCATCGAGCGCCCGGCTGATCTGTGGTTGGCCACCCTCTCGCTCGGCACGGCCTTTTACCTCGAGCTCCACTTTGGCCAGAGTGATCTGCTGCTGTTTGCGTTGGCGACGGGCAGTCTCGCCGCGGCGCTCTCGGGTCGACCACTTCGCGCAGGGCTCTTCTTCACCCTCATGGTGCTGTTCAAGCCGCCGATGCTGGTCATGGTGGTGCCCCTGGTGCTCTATGGGAAGCGGCGCCACCTCATCGCCCTGGCAGGTGTGACCGCGCTCGTGGCCATGACGCTCGGGGTGGTGCTCCGGTACGGCGTCGCGGGCGCCCTCGAGCAGTTCGCTCAGTGGCGTGACGTGCTCGCGGCGACGAGCCCGCCCTGGGTCCTCTTCTACAACAGCCAGAGCCTCGTGGCGGTGATCATCGAGGTGTTCCGCTTTCCCACCCCGACGACGATGGCCGACACGGTGGTGCCGCAGCTCATCGCCATCGCCGTCGTCGCTCCGGTGCTGGTCCGGCTCCGGGCCTCGCGCTTTAAGCTCGTCGCCGGGTGCCTCCTCGCCTCGGCCCTGCTCTCTCCGCTGGCCTGGCGGGCGAACTTCGTCCTCGCCTGGCCCGCGTTGCTCGCGCTGTGGGCTGGGCGCCGCACTGGGGTGACGGTGGTGCTCGGGGCGGCGCTGGCTGCGCAGATCATCCTCGCCGACGGAGTCCTCCCTCTCGAGGCGACCCGAGCGGTGCTCATGTGGAGGCCGTTCGGCTGGTTCGGGGCGGCCGCGCTGATGCTTCTCGCGCTGCCACAGGTGCCCCGCCTCCCGGAACTGGCGGCAGATTCTCAGCCAATGAACGGCCGGTGAGCGCCGCGGTCTCCTCCGCCCTTCGAGCGGCGCCCAAGTCACTCGCCGCAGCAGCGAAAGCCGAGGGTGGTGGACGCGCTCGAGCTCGCCGACCCCGGGCTCAAGTTCCGGGTCGTCGACGAGCAAGGGGAGATCCGCCGGCACATCAAGTTCTTCGTGGCGGCCAAGCTGGCAGAGGACCTCCTCGTCCCGGTGGGCGCGGGGGACGAGGTGGAGATCATCTGCGCCTTGAGCGGTGGCTGACGAGGCGTCTCCCCGCTCGTCCAGCGCCGGACCTCGAGGACGCGTTCCTCATCGGACCAGCACCGTGATCGCGGTGTGCTCGCCTTCGATCGCGAAGCCCAGTTTGTCGAAGGTCGGCATGCCCGAGAATACCCCTAGCCTGAACCCGTTCGAGAACCCGAGCGGCTCGGAGGGCAGTCGCAGAACGTTGTGATCGATGACTCCGTTGTCGTTGACGTCGTGCAGCACCACCACGGCGTATCGACCTGGCGAGAGGGCGTCGAACGTGAACGCCGCCTTGCCGTCGTGGATCTCGGCCTTCGTCGAACGCCACGGAGCACCGACGACGTCGTCACCGGGGCGGTAGAGCCGGGCGATGGCGTGGCCGCGCGCGTCGCTGAACCCGGTCGCCCCCACCTCGAGGATCGTGGTCGGGCCCGAAACGCCCGCGCCCACAACGACGCTGGCGAACAGCGACATCAACGCCAGTCCGTCATTCATAGTGCAGCGCCTCCGCCACCGGGCTTCTGACAGGTCGCCGGGCGGGCACCGCGCTCGCCACGATGGCGATCATCACCGACAGCCCCAGCCACCCCAGCGCCGCGGCGACCGAGAAGGTGTTGTCGAGGTTCGCGTGCACGAAGACGCGACCGGCGAAGTTGCCGATCTTCAGGCTCAACGGCACCGAGAGCGTGACCGCCAGCAGCCAGCTCAGCAGCGCCATCAACACGCCTTCCCCGACGACGACCCGCAGGACCTGCCGGCTCGACGCGCCGATCGCACGCATCACCCCGAGCTCCCTGGTGCGCTCGAGCACGTTCACGCTCATCGCCGAAGCCAGCGCCAGCCCGCCAACCCCCGCGACGAGGGCCGCCATCGCGAGCAGGAAGTCGCGGATGATCACCAGATGGTCAAGGAGCTCCTGCTTCCGGTGCGTGCTGGGCTGCACGATCGTCCGCTCCAGCCCGGCGGCGTCCAGCGCCCGCTCGACCTTTCGGGTGAGCTCGCGCAACGCGGCCGGGTCGCGGTTCGTGGCCGACAACACGAGGTTCGAGCTCACCCCGGTCAACCCGGTGACGACCTCGAACGACCGCTGGCTCACGTACGCCGAGGCGGGAATGTTCTGGCCTCGTCTGCGCACCCCGAGCTCGCGAACCACCCCTACGATCGTCCAGTTCGAGCGCTTGCCTTCGATGGTCAGCGTGACCTGGTCGCCGAGCGCCAGGCCCGCCTCGGGGTCCTGCCGCAGCTCGTGGTTGATCACGATGGCGTTGGTGTCGTCGTCGCGCAGCCAGCGCCCCTCGAGCAGCGGGTAGGCAATCATCGCGCTGTCGGGCGGGACGGCAGTGAGCATCATTCGATAGGCGTCGGTTCGCGCCGACTCGAGCCGCGCCCATGCGCCGCCCCAAGGCTCGAGCGCCTTCACGCCGGGCAGGGTGGCGAGCACCTCGCGCAGTTTCGCCGCCGGGTAGCGCTGCGAGAAGACGACCTGCAGATCGTAGCGACGGGCGTCGAAGAGCGAGTCGACCGTGTTCCGCCACGAGTCACTCACGTTGAACGCGGTGATGAAGGTCGCTCCGCCGACGGCGAGGATGCCCACGGTCAGCGCCAGACGGCCGCGACTGCGCAGGGCGTTTCGAAGCGACAGCAGCAGCGGCCGTCCGAGCCAGGCGAAGGCCGCCCCGTCGAAGGCCGCGGCGCCCTGACTCGACACCCCGAAGTCGGACATCGCTTCGCGCACGGTGATTCGACTCCCGCGCCGCAGGGGAACCATGGCTGCACCGAGCGGCACCAACAACCCGGCGCCGATCTGCAGCGCAAAGACCCAGGCTGGAATCGCGCGGCTCGCGAGATCGAAGTTCAGCACGCCGGACACGAACTTCGCGTAGGTGAGCCCCGCGAAGGCACCGGCTGGCACGGCGATGGCCAGGGCTGCGAGCGCCAGCACGGCCACCGCGGACAGGTAGAGCCCGGCGATCTGCGACGAGGTGGCGCCGATGGCCTTCATCGCGCCGATCTGCCGCAATTGCTGCCGCATGAGCGTCGCCACGATGCTCGCCGAGAGGAGCCCTCCGAGCACCAGCGAGAGCGCTCCAAAGGCCCCGAAGAGAAAGAGCAACGACGACATCTGGTCGGCGTGGGGGTGCTGGGCCGCCTGACGCGCGTTGACAAACGAGACGGCCGCGCCCCCCCGCTCGATGAGCTGGCGGACGTCACGGCCGACGCTCGCCGGGTTCGCGCCTGGGCTCACCACCAACCGCAGCTCGTTGAGCGCCCGACCCTCGCCGAGCAGCGCCAGGGTGTCGCGGGTGAGGTAGCCGTAGCCGATGCCATCCATCCATCCCGGAGACTGCGCCGCGTCGTGGACGATGCCGCTGATGCGCAACGACTGCCGCGGGCCACCCGGCGTCTGGACGAGCAGCGAGTCGCCCACCGTCCGCGCCAGGAACGGAACGGCCGAACGCTCGACGAGCAGCTCTCCGGTCGCGGGGACGCGAGCGCCGAGCTCCGAAGTGAACGTCGAGACCTGCAGGGCGTCGAAGTCGTCGATCACGAACAGGAGCATTCGCTTCCACTCGTCCGGCGCCGACTGCACCCGCGCCTCGAGCAGGCCGCGCGCCTCGGCTCGGGCCACCCCGGGCACCTCGAGCGCCGCCGTCGCCAGCTGCCGATCCGCCCCGGAGCCTTCGACGTGGACGATCACCGACGGTGGGCTGGTGGCCTCGAAGCTCGCGCGAATTTCGCGCGACAGGATCGCGTAGGCCGAAAGGTCGGTGCCGACCGCGAACGTGCCGATCGTGAGGGCGATCAGCGCCAGCGCCGTTCGCGCGCGGTTGAGCGACAGGTCGCGCCAGACCTTGGTCCACCGAGGGGCGATCATGCCGCCCTCCGGGCCTGGTTCACCACGCGACCGTCGGCGATCGTGATGACCCGGTCGACGCATTCGCCGAGCTCGCGCTCGTGCGTCACCATCAGCACCGTCTTTCCGGCCCGGGCCAGCGCCGCGAGCAGCGTCAGCACTTCGGCCGCCGTCTGGGAATCGAGGTTTCCGGTCGGCTCGTCGGCCAGAATCAGCACGGGGTCGTTCGCCAGGGCCCGGGCGATGGCGGCGCGCTGTTGCTGGCCCCCCGACAACGCCGAGGGCAGCTTGGTGGCCTGGTCGACGATGCCGACCTGCGAGAGCAACTCCCGCGCGCGGGCCTCGGCCGAGGCGTTCGAACGCGTTCCGCGAAAGTCCATCGGCAGCATCACGTTCTCCAAGACGGTCAGCGTCGGCAACAGCTGAAAGAACTGGAAGACCACCCCCACGGTGCCACCCCGCCACGCGGCGAGCTGATCTTCGGTCAACGCGTGGACCGGCGTTCCGCCGATCAGCACCGAGCCCGAGGTCGGGCGATCGATTCCGGCGATCAGGTTGAGCAGCGTCGACTTGCCGCTCCCTGACTTGCCCACCACCGCGATGAACTCACCCGCGGGGAGGCAGAGGTCGACCTCGGTCAGGGCGCTGAACCCTCCGTGGGCGATCGGAAAGGTGCGGGTGACTTTCTTCAGCTCGATGACGTGGCCAGCTGGTGCGTTCATGGACATGCTGTCTACATACTCGGCGGACGCGGCCCGGCCATTGACACCCCACATCGCACTGCCCGGTTGTAGACATCGGGGGCCAGAGTGTTCAGCAACGCGAGGTCGAGATGGGCGCCAGAACGCCGAATCAGGTGGACCGCCGGGTCGTGCGAACGCGACGCATGCTTCGTGACGGGCTGATCGCGCTCCTGCACTCGCGCCCGTGGGACGAGATCAGCGTGCAGGACATCTGCGAGCGCGCCGACGTGGGCCGCTCGACCTTCTACGTCCACTTCGCCGATAAGGAGGAGCTGCTGCTGGCGGGCTTCGACGATCTACGCGCCATGCTTCGCGCCCAGCTCGGCGCTCCGGCGGGCTCCGGCGCCCCGCTGCAGTTCGCGAAGTCGATGATCGAGCACGCCCACGAGAACCGGCGGCTCTTCAGCGCGCTGGTCGGCAAGCGCAGCGGGCAGGTCGTGCTTCGCCAGTTCCGGGCGCTGGTCGTCGAGCTGGTCAGGGAGGACGTCGCGATGGCGCCCGCGACTCCACGACGGGAAGCGGCCGTCCACTTCATCGCGGGCGCGTTCCTCGACCTGCTTAGCTGGTCACTCGAGCAGCCTCGGGCGGTCGAGGTCGCCGAGCTCGATGGGTGGTTCGTCGCGATGTCGGGGGCCGCGCTCGCTCTTGCGAGGGGGCGGCCTTCGCGCCCGTAGCCGACCTCGCGCTGGGTGATGGCCCTCCCACAGTCTCGGCCGCACTCCCACACGGTTTGGGGGCTCGCCCCCCTGAACAGAAGGCGTTGAACGAAGCCGCTTCGCGGC
>PMBV01000227.1 GCA_003153055.1 Myxococcales bacterium | reverse complement strand
GTGAAGTTCGACTTCCTCGGGCTCAAGACGCTCACCGTCATCGAGAACGCCATCACGCTCATCAACCGGAAGCTGCCCGGCGATCAGCAGCTGATCCGCGACAAGATTCCCCTCGATGATCCCGCGACGTTCCAGCTCATCAGCTCGGGAGACACGGCCGGCGTCTTCCAGATGGAGTCCAGCGGCTTCACCGAGATGGTGATGAAGATGAAGCCGTCGTGCTTCGAAGACGTCATCGCCGCGGGCGCGCTCTACCGCCCCGGCCCGCTCGACCAGAAGCTCGAAGACGGCCGCACGATGGTCGACGTGTACATCGACCGGAAGCACGGGCGCGACACGGTCACCTTCCCGCACCCGACGCTCGAGCCGGTGCTGAAGGACACCTATGGCGTCATCGTCTACCAGGAGCAGGTGATGCAGATCGCCCAGGTGCTGGGCGGTTACTCGCTGGGAGGCGCCGACCTGCTCCGGCGCGCCATGGGCAAGAAGAAGGCCGAAGAGATGGCCAAGCAGCGCAGCCTCTTCCTCGACGGCGCGAAGAACAAGGCCGTCGACGAGAAGATCGCCAGCGGCGTCTTCGACCTGATGGAGAAGTTCGCCCAGTACGGNNGCGCTGCTCACCAGCGAGAAGGACAACACCGACAAGGTGGTGGCCCACATCGCCCAGGCACGCGCCGCTGGCCTCGAGGTGCTCCCGCCCGACGTCAACGAGTCGGGTCTCGCTTTCGGCGCCGCGGGGTCGAAGATTCGCTTCGGGCTGGGCGCCATCAAGGGGGTGGGGGAGTCGGCCATCGAGGCCATCGTCGAGGCCCGCAAGGCAGGGACGTTCAAGTCGCTGTTCGACTTCTGCGATCGCGTCGATAGCCGCAGGGTCAACAAGAAGGTGAGCGAGGCGCTGGTGAAGGCCGGGGCGTTCGACTTCGAGAAGCGCCACCGCCGCCAGCTGTTCGAGACCATCGAGAAGGCCGCTGACCGTGGTGCCTCGACCCAGCGCGACCGGGAGATCGGCCAGTCGAGCCTGTTCGGCATGTTCGAGCCCGCCGGTGGCGCCACGCTCAGGGACGACTACGCCCAGGTCGAGGAGTGGAGCGAGAAAGAGAAGTTGTCGTTCGAGAAGGAGGCCATCGGCTTTTACGTGTCGGGCCACCCCCTGGACCAGTACGGGAAGGAGCTACGGCGGTACGCGCGGCCGGTGGCCTCGATTCAGCGGGCTCGAAAGGACGACAAGGTGACGGTGGCGGGCATCGTCGGGGCGTTGCGCGAGCGGCCGACCAAGACCGGCAAGCGCATGGCCTGGGTGACGCTGGAGGATCTCTCAGGCTCGGTCGAGCTGGTGTGCTTCCCGGGCAGAGACGGCACCCGCTCGATGATGGACAGCCGCACCGGCAAGTGGAGCAAGGGCGTGCCCAAGCCCGGCTACGAGCAGTGGGAGACGCTGCTCAAGAGCGACGATCCCATCCTGGTGACCGGCTCGGTGCAGGTCAACGCCCGCGACGAAGAGAGCCCGGTGGCCGAGCTCATCGTCGAGGAGATCCAGTCGCTCAAGGAGGTCCGAGAGAAGCGGGTCAAGCGCCTCGAGCTGAGGCTCCACGTGGACCTCGCCACCGATGGCAACCTGGCGAAGCTGGCCGAATTGGCCAAGAAGCACGCGGGGCCCACGCCCATCGCCGTGGCCCTCCTGATGCCGGGGGAGGCCGAGACGCTCATCGGCGCGACGGCCCTCAAGGTGCAGGTGACTGACGTGCTGCTGGAGTCGGTCAACCGGCTCTTCGGCGCCCGGGTCGCCGAGCCAGGCTGACCGCTCGGTGGCTTGAAGGTCGCGCCGGCCCCGAGGTACCAATAGGCTCCACCGCGTGCTGGAGGACCGAGACGTGCCCAGACCCATTCGGCTGCTCCTGTTGGGGGCGGCGCTGACCGCTGCCGTGAGCCATGCAGAAGACGAGCACGCCACCCGCGTTCGAGAGGAGCTCGAGCGACAGCTCCACCAGATGGTCGGCACGTCGCCCACCCGGGTGCGGGTCGACTTCGTGGCCCTCGACGAGCCGAACTACGCCCTCGAGGGGGCTGCCTTCGAGCTCGACGGGAAGCCCCTGCTCGCGCCGGCCCTCTCCCAGCTCGGCCAGGAGGGGAAGCACCTGGTGTGGAATGGAGACGTGAAGCCGGGCAAGCACGCGTTGCATGCCCACGTGGTGTACGCCAACACGGCCAGCATCGTGGTGAGCGACGAAGGGAGCCGCAAGTGGAAGGTGAGCGGCGAGGTGGCCTTCGAGGTGAACGCCGGCATCGAGGTGCAGGTGCAGGTGGTCCCAACCCGTGACCCCTCCCAGCGCGACATTTCCAAGCGGGTGAGCCTCAGCCTTCCGGCCAAGCCCGTCATGGTGGCGCAGCTCGATGACGGGAAGATGCCCGAGCCCGCGAGCGCGCCGCCGCCCACCACACCCGAGCCGCCCGTGCTCGTGGCGTCGAATGACGAGCCGAGCCCGAAGCAGAAGCCCAGGCCTCCTCGGTCGAGTGACGGGCCGCCCGCGTCGCCCAAGGGCCCGGTGCGAGGCCTCGACGAGGCGCTGGGGCTCCCGGCGACCCGGCCAGCCCCCGAAGGTGGTGCCGCGCCTGAAACGCCCATGGCCCGTGCCGTGGAGCCCGTCGATGCCGGTGTCGCGACCCTCTCGGTGGAGCGGCCGGTCGCCGAGGAGCAGAGCGGTCCGTGGTGGCTCATCGGAGGCGCCATCGGGGCGAGCCTGGCCCTGGCGGTGCTCATCTACGTGGCCCGCCGCCGCGCTCGGCCTCCTTCACTGGACGAGTAGGTCACGGGGCGTCGAACCTGGGCTGGAACGTCTCGATGCTGACGTCTCGCCCGTCGCTGTGAAAGGTGATCGCCCCGTCGAGGTCGGTGCGGAGGCACCGTGCGCCCAGCGCCTCGTAGCGGCGAACGACGTCGGCGCGCGGGAAGCCGTAGCGGTTGTCCTTCCCGACGCAGAAGACCACATAGCGGGGCCTCGCCTGGTCGAGCAGCCACGCCGTCGACGAGGTGTCGGAGCCGTGGTGGGGCGCCTTCATCACCGTCACCTGGCCCGGGTGGAGGAAGCGCTCGGCCGCGCGCTCGATGTCTCCCGTCAACAGGAAGGTGACCGCGCCATGGCGAAGCCTCAGGACGACGGAGTGATCGTTCTCGAGGCTGAGCTCCGAGCGATCCACCGGGGGCCCGAGGATCTCCAACCGAGCGGCACCGATGGAGAGGCCCTCGTCGCCCGCCTCGACCTCCTCCACCTGCGCGTTGCCCGCCGCGGCCAGAAGGTCATCGACCAGGGGCCCCGCACCGATACCGGCGGGGAGCCAGAGGTGCTCGGTGGGCAGCTCTTCCACGGTGCTGGCGAGGCCGAGCGCGTGATCTGGGTGCGCGTGAGTCAGGGCGACGAGGTCGAGGTGACGGGCCATCAACTGGCGCAGGTAGGGCACCACGATCCTCCGGCCAGTGTCGGCGCCGTTGGGCACGCCACCTCCGTCGATGACCGCGTAATGGCCCTGGGAGCTGATGACGACGCTGTCGCCGTGGCCGACCGAGAGGAACGTGACGTCGACCCCGTCGCCCGCCCGGCCATGAGCGAGGAGCAAGGCGAGGAGCGCGACCGGGCTGGCCAGGCCGAGCCAGCGGGCTTTCCCCCGGAGGAGTGCCGCCGCGGCCAACCCGAACCACCAGGCCGCCGTCACTGGCCAACTCGGCGCGGGCAACGGCACCGAGGCGAATGGCAGGCTGGCGAACAGCGTCGTCAACCAGAGGAACACCCGGGCGACGGCCCCCGCCACGACGAGCAAGAGGCCACCCGCCCATGGTGAGAGGAGGTGCACCGCGGCCGCTCCCGCCGAGGCCATCGTCAGGAGCCCAGAGAGGGGCAGCGTCACGACGTTGGACAGCACTCCGGCCACGCTGACCCGTTGGAAGGCGCCCAGCACCAGAGGCGCCGTGCCCAGCGTCACCGCCACGCTGGCAATGGCCGTGGCGATCGCCTCCTCTCGCCACTGGCCCAGCCGCAGCCGCCACCCAGACTGCGTCGCTGGCGAGGGCGGGTCGATGGGCAGGCTCGCTCGCAGCGGAGGCGCGAGCAGCACCATGGCGGCCACCGCGGCGAACGACAGCTGCACCGACAACTCGAAGAGCGTGGCAGGGTCGGCCACCATCATCACCAACAGCGCGAAGGCCAGCGCGTTGAGGGCGTCGCTGCGGCGCTGAAAGAGCCAGCCCGAGAGCACCAGCGAACACATGACGCCTGACCTGACCGCCGGCGCCTGCCAGCCGGTGTAGAGGACGTACGCCCAGACCAGGGCGATGGCCACCGGAGCCGCCACCGCGCGTGGGTCGACCCGCCTCGCCCACCTCGTCATGCGGCGAGTGAGGAGCCAGCGGAGCACGGCGAAGACCGCCACGGCCACCACCGCGACGTGGAGCCCGCTCACCGACAGCACGTGCGCCAACCCGCTCTTGGCGAAGGCGTCCTCCAGCTCCTCTCCCAGGCCGGCGCGCTCTCCGGCGGCGAGCGTCAGCACCAGGCCCCGGGCGTCGCGGTCGCCGATGGCGTCCTCGGCGGTGTGCGAGAGCGATTGATGCGCCTCCTCGAGCCAGCGCCTCCACGCGGGGGCCCGGGTGAGCGCCACCACCCGCCGCTCGTCGAAGGAGCCGCTCAACAGCTCTCCCCGCCGCCGCCGGAGCTCGGCTCGGTCTCGCTCGCCCTCGTTGCTGGCAACTCCCATGGGCCGGAGCCGCGCAGGTACGAGGATGCGTTGGCCAGCCGTCAGGTGGGTCTCGCCGCTGCCCAGCGACGCGCGGAACCGGCAGGGCTGCCCGTCGGTCCGAGCGACCGCCAGCACGAGGCTGTCTCCTTCTCCGTCAACCCCGGTGTGAAGCGCTTCGACCTCGCCCTCCACCAGGTGCGTGCCAGTCAGGGGAATACCGACGACTCCTGTAGATGTTGCTCCTGCGAGGCCCAAGCCTGCGGATCCACCCAAGAGGAGCAAGAGTGCCCCAACGCGCGGTGCCCTGATGGCCGCGGACGCCAGGCAAACCACTACCACCACCCATACGAGTGAGATGGGAAACCCCGCCGAAGGCCCTCGCAACGAGCCCACGACCAAGAACAAAACTGGAAATAAAATCGGACGCTTGCCGAGCGCTTCCCACGACCAACCCACCTGCACCTCCGCTCAAAACCTCCGCTCAAAACGGCGAGGTTCCCAGTCTGGAACATGTGTGAAGTTGTAGTCAAGCCCAGAATATGCTAATGGTGACTCTTCGCGTCAGAGTGGCGCGCTCTCAGGACCGGCGACCTTGAAGTCGTGGCGGTCGAAAGCAGGTGACAGATGTTCAAGCCAGGCGACAAGGCGGTGTACCCCGGGCACGGCGTAGGCGAGGTCGTGGGAATCGAGCACACGGAAGTCGCGGGGCAACGCCAGTCCTTCTACGTCCTCAAGATGCTTGAGAAAAATGGCGGCAGGTTCCTCATTCCCATCAACAAAATCGGCCAGGTGGGGCTGAGGGAGATCATCAGCGAAGATGACGTAAAGCAAGTCTATGCCATTCTGAAAGAGAAGGACATCTCGGTCGACTCGACGACCTGGAACCGGCGGTACCGAGAGTACATGGAGAAGATCAAGACGGGCTCGGTGTTCGAGATCGCCGAGGTGCTCCGTGATCTCTACCTCTTGAAGGGCGACAAGGACCTGTCCTTCGGAGAGCGCAAGATGCTCGACACAGCGCGTTCGCTGCTGATCAAGGAGCTCGCGTTTGCGAAGGGCGTGACCGAGCTGGACATCGAGAGCGACCTCAAGAAGATCTTCAACATCCCGGAGAACCCTCCAAAGATGTCCGAAATCGTCGAGAAGCCGGTGAGGAAGAGCTGAGCGAGGCGTCGCCCCAATCACCGCCGCCGGGTGAGGAGTCGCTCGCCCGGGAGCGGGAGCGTTTCATCGCCGATCTCGAGCGAACGCTCGACCGGCCGAGGGTGGGCGTGTTGCCTCCGGTGGCGGCGCTGGCGCTCTGTGGCGCCGCCTTCCTCGTCTGGTGGATGTGGGGCGACATCTCGTACTTCTGGAGCCCGCGCGATCCCATCGAGCTGGGCGCAGAAGGTGAGTACCGCTTCGATCGGGCCCTGACCAATCGCTACGCCCAGGTGCACGGCGCGCCGTTGGGGCGGGGCTGGTACGCCCAAGAGAAGGACGGCGATTTCGTGCTGCTTCCGGTGAGCGATACGCCGCTCGTGCTCCGGCGCTCCACGTTCCCCGATGAGCAGCCGGGCCGCGACGGGAAGCGCCCCCAGCCTCGCCTGAACCCGTTCTCGGCTCGAGGTCGGCTGCTCTCCCGTGCTGATGCCGGGCGCTATGCCGATGCGGTGCTGCGGATCGAAGCCTGGTCGGGGCAGCCGGTGAAGTGGCTGCTGGTCGCCGAGCAGAGGCCTGGATCGGATCTCTCGGTGATGGTGAGCCTGGCCTTTCTGCTCGCCTTCGGGGCGCTCAACGGCTGGCTCTTCGTTCGGGGGCTCAGGCGATCTCGAAAGGGCTGACGAGGTCGTCGCTCACTCCCCGAACGCGTCGTCGATGCTCTTCTTCGCCGCGGTCTTCGTCGCCTCTGGCGGCCCGTTGAAGGCCTCGTCGGGGCTCTTCGCCACTTTCCGGCCGGCCTGGGCGAGGGCCGTGGTCGCCACCTCGTTCGTGGGATCGGAGGCCAGGGCCGCTTCGTAGGCCTTCCTGGCACCCTCCACGTCTCCCTGAGCCTCGCGTTGTTTGCCCGCCAGCACCTGGTGCGCGGCGAGTTGGCGGCGAAGGTCTCCGCCGTATTTGCCCCACCCGCTGGAGATTTGGCCGTCCCAGGAGAGCGCCTTCTGGTAGCTCGCGATAGCAGCCCCCAGTTCGTGGGCCTCGGCTGCGCGCCTCCCCGCCAGAGAAGCTTCGAGGAAGGCGGACAGCTTGGCCACCAGGTCTTGATCCCCGGCCTGCCTGGCTGCCTTCAACGAGGTCTCCGCATCGCCCCGCTCGTAGGCCGCGAGGATCGCCGCGCGACCAGTCTTCCCTCCACGCTTCTCGTCTTGCGCCGGCACCGCAGGACGTGCCCCGGCTGCCAGCCTGATTGCACGGGGGAGGGGGCGGGTCACTCGAGGCGGCGGACCAGGCGGTGGGCTCGGCAGCGGGTCGAGCGTCGGCTCCTGCAGCTCCTGCGCCTCCTGGGGTTTCGGGGTCACCTCGGGAGCTTTGGGAGCTTCGCGAATCGCTGCGACGGGCGACGGCCCTGGCTCGCTGGCGCGCATGGCACTCAAACCGATCGCGAGGAGCACGGCCAGGCCGAAGCCGATGGAGCCGGCCATCACGGCAATGGGCACGACGCTCCTTCGTCTCGGTGGCGGCAGCGGCCTCGCCACCACGGCGGTGTCGGCCAGTTGGAGGTTCGTCGTTTCCCGTCGGGGGGCCTCGGTCTTGTTCCCGTTCCCTTGGAGACGAATGACCGCGCTCCCCACCTCGATGGTGGCCATTGGCTTGAGCTCGACCTCGGTGGTGATGGGCGCCTGGTTCACCAGGGTTCCGTTCTGTGAGCCCAGATCCTTGAGGAAGAACCGCTCGCCCACCCGGCGAACCTCCAGGTGCCGCCTCGAGATGGAGGAGTGTTGGATTCTCAGGTCCGCCGTCGAGGCCCGACCAATTTCCACCGGCCCCTGCTTGAGCTCGAGGAGCTGGCCCTTGCCCGGCCCTTGCTCCACGTAGAGAAAGGCAGGGCTGAAGAAGTCTCCCTCCAGGGCCTCGAGCTCTTCTTCAGGCGCCTCGACCAGCGCGGTGGGGACTTCGTCGTTGCCGACGGACCATGCGTCCCCCACCTCGGGGGCCAGTGAGCCAGGACGTTTGCGCTTCGCCGACATGGGACCTACACCGTGAGAGCTGAGTGACAGGCTTCAACGGATTATCGCACATCTGACGCGCGGGTTGTCTCGAGGGTAGAGTGGTCGCACACATGAGCTTGCCGCAATTGATGGTCTACAACACGCTGCAGCAACAGAAGGTCGCCTTCGAGCCGCTTTCTCCAGGAAAAGTCGGGGTCTACGTCTGTGGGCCCACGGTGTACTCCTTCGTTCACATCGGAAATGCGCGGACCTTCACGTCCTTCGACGTGGTGGTGAGGTACCTGAGGGCGCGAGGGCTCGAGGTCCGCTACGTGCGGAATTACACCGACGTCGACGATAAGATCATCAACGCGGCGGCGAAGGAGGGCATCGACCCGCTCACGCTCGCGGCCAACTTCATCAAGGAGTTCGAGGCCGACGCCCGGGCGCTCCGGCTCCTCACCCCTGACGTATCGCCCAAGGTCACCGACACCATTCCCGAGATTGTCGCGCTGGTGGAGCGGCTCATCGCGGTGGGTGTCGCCTACGTCGCCGGCGCCGATGTCTACTTCGAGGTTCGCAAGTACCCCGGGTACCTCCAGCTCTCGAAGCGGAACCTCGATGATCTCGAAGCCGGGGCGTCGGAACGAGAGCTGACCCACGAGCAGAAGCGTGACCCCGCCGACTTCGCGCTCTGGAAGGGC
>PMBV01000257.1 GCA_003153055.1 Myxococcales bacterium | reverse complement strand
GAGCTGCTTCAAGGAGTTCGATAGGTGGATGTTGGACGGAGTGAACTCGTGCTGGGAGAGGAAGCGATCGAGGTCGTACTGCATCTCCCAGGCGGTCTGGTACCGGCGCTCCCGATCCTTCTCCAGGGCCTTCATGAGAATGCGCTCGACCGCGTCGGGGATGTCGGCCTTGAAGTACGACGGCGCGTAGATCTTCCCCTCGGTGATGGACTTCAACACCGCGACGTCGGAGTCCCCGGTGAAGAGCCTGAAGCCGGTCAGCCACTCGTAGAGCACCGTGCCCAGCGAGAAGAGATCGCTCCGATTGTCGAGGGGCTTGCCGACGCACTGCTCGGGCGAGAGGTACGACAGCTTGCCTTTGATCTCCCCTGCTCGGGTCTGCTCGAGCTGGTTCGCCGCCTTGGCGATGCCAAAGTCGAGGATCTTCACGGTGCCGTCGAAGGACACGAAGATGTTCTCGGGCGTCACGTCACGGTGCACGATGTTGAGCGGCNNAAGTACGACTCGCCGATCTTCCCGAGCTCGTAGATCTGCACGATGTTCGGGTGGTTCAGCTGGGCCGCCAGCTTCGCCTCGTTCAAGAACATCCGGACGAAGTTGGGCTCCTTCGAGAGGTGCGGCCTGATGCGCTTGATGACGATGCTCTTCTCGAAGCCTTCGAGGCCCTCCTGGCGGGCGAGGAAGATCTCCGCCATGCCGCCCACGGCGATGCGGTCGATGAGCGTGTACTTGCCGTAGCGGACGGGCTTCCGCACCTCGGGAGCGGACATCGAGGCCCCCGAGCCTAGCCGATGCTCAAGTGCCCGACGATCCGATTGGAGGGCCGGTGGACACGAGCCTGCGGTCGCCCCGACCAAACGACAAGAGCCTCAGCGCACCGTCTCTGGCTCGGGTCGCGGCGCGCTCCCAGGGAGGACCTCAAATTCGACCGGCCCCAGCATGCCCTCCTCCTTCTCTTCGCCATCGACAAAGAGGCCGAAGGTGACGTCTGCGGCGCCGCTCGGGACGTCGAGCTCGAGATCGAACCGTCTCCACTCGGTCGTGAGCGACTGGTCACTCAGTCCGAGGTGAGGTGGCCCACCCACCCCGACGAGCACGTGGGCGCCGTTGGTACCGCGGGCCCAGCCGGTGAGGTGCACCCGCTTGCCGACCAAGCCTTTCGCCTCGATTGTCTGAGCGAGGCGACCGAGGCCGGGAATGGGCGACGCCTTCTCACGCCTGATGCTCAGGCACCGCGAGGCGGGTCCACAGCCATCGGTGCGGAGCGAAGCGGCAAAGCCCGTCCTCTCGAGCGCCGGATCGTACCAGGGCTCTACACCGGCAACAGCGAGGTCGAGATCCTCGAACATCTTCTTCGAGCGACGGGGGCCGCGTTTGCCCGTCTCGTTGGCTTCTGCGGCGGTGTATGTCGAAGCCCTGGAACTCGAGCTTGCGCCGGTGCTCCGGCCGCTGGTTCCACTCCCGCATCCACTTGACCATCTCCACGACCTCATGGGTGTCCCAGGTCCAGAACCGCATCCGCGCCACCAAGAGCGCGGGGTCACCCTTGCCGGTCTGGAGGTACTCGTTCAAGGCGAGCGTCTCGGGCCAGGTGGCTTCGATCGCCAGGGTATTGAAGCCCGCTCGGTTGACGAGGAGCTCCAGGATCCGGTGCTTGGCCTGGAAGAACTCCTTGGTGCCGTGGGTCGCCTCGCCAAGGTTCACGACCCTGGCCTGCCCGACCATCGCGACGACGCGCTCGATGTCCGAGAAGCCGCTCGCGGCGCGAACGGTCTTGAGAGGAACCCCGTTGGCCCTGAGCCAATCGACCACGTCCTGTGGCGCGGGCGGTTGTTGGCTCATCGCCACCATCAAGGTGACGTTCGTCTCGACCGGGCCTTTCACGGTGAACGGCTCGTTCGCGGTTTGGAGTCCCTTCGCCTTCGCAGTGAGCTGGTAGGCACCCGGTTTGAGCCGAAGGGCGTACTCGGCCCCGCGCTCGATCGGGTGGAAGATGTCACCGTACTCGTTGCTGATCCGCGCGACAGTGACCTCCGCCGAGGGAAGGTCCTTGCCTGCCTCGTCGCGGACGCGGATGACGATCGGCTCACCCGGCTCGACCAGTTTGAGCTCGGCGATCGACTGTCCTCCCTGCTTCACATTGAGATTGGTCACCATCGCGGCAGCCCAGTGGTCGGTCACCGCAGTGACCGCGTATGAGCCCGGGGGGACCTGGTCGAAAGCGAACCTGCCATCGGCCCCAGATCGCGTCACGGCCTCCGCCTCCCCGGCCTGGGTCCTGGGGGAGGCTGGATCGACCGGGTTGAGGGCGAGCACCGCGTCGGGCACGCCGGTGCCGTCTGGTGCGAGGACCCGTCCCCTCACCTGAGTCGGGACAGGCGTACCCGGCTCCTTGGAATGGACCGGCCCAGAATGCTGACAGCTCCACAGCCCCCAGCAAACCATCAAGCCAAGTCGACGCAAGTGTGCCCCCTCGAGCATAGCCAACATAGGCTATCGGACTGCGAGGAGGTGAGCGACGACCACTGCCACAAGGCGATCTCTGGCGGACGATCTCCGCGTACACCCACGGGATCGGCGCGAACTTCCCCGGCCAGTCGCGGACGTTGTGGGGCCAGGCCAGCCACGTCGCCTCGTGCTGGGCCCACTCGCCCGGCATCGCGAAGCCTTGGGACGCCGGTGTCTTGGAGGCCACGGCGATCAATCGCGGAACCGCCGCGTCAGCTCGCCGTACGCGTCGATGCGCGTCTCGCAGGAAGGGCCAGTGCCGGCGGACCTCCTCGATGCGGCCCAAGTCCACCGTCGCCACCAGCGTCTCTTCCTTGTCCGTCGAGGCCTCGGCCACCACGATGCCGAATGGATCGCACAGGAACGTCGTGCGGCCTCCATCGCCCTCGAGATGCAGCAAGCGTTTTCCAGGTGTCGATCGGGATCGAGCGCGCAGTGATGCTCGGCGACGACGCTGCCCCAGGGTGGCTCATCGCGCCCGACGTACCTCACGTGATCGCGAGCGAGGGCCCGGTGGTGAGCGTCTACGTGGAGCCACCGCGCGGCGATCGCATCAGCGCTGCAGTTGCGGCTCAACGGCGCGAATATGGCCCGGCTGACAGCCACGGAGCACGCAGGGTACGCAGGGTTGCGGGAGGTGCTGACCAAGCGCTCGGTGGCCTCGCTGGGGCTCGCTGGCTGTGGCCGAGTCTGGGTGCAGGTGAAGTCGGTCGCCCTGATGAAGTGAGTCGACTCGACCGGCTCAGAAGACCAGCAACGAGCGTCCGTGCGAGACCCGTCGGAAGATGCGGCGGGTTGCGTTGGTGGAACCTGGGTACCTTCGAGGTGAACTCGAGAGCGGGTGAACCAGGGCAGCCACGAGGCCCACTCCCGCGGGCGTCAGCCCTGGGAGGTAGAAACGGGGTGTGGCGGATGGCGAGGGCGGGTGCCGGCGGCGGCCGGAGGACACGGTGCTGTACGAGGCGGTGCGCCGGGGTTGGCCCGCATTGAGTGGCTCCATGCCGCGTCGGGTGCAGGAGGAGACGCGGCGGTATTTGGAGTGTGGGCAGCTTCGGTTCGGCTTTCTGGAAGTCCGGTGCGAGGAGTGCCGGCGGCTGGAGTTGGTGGCCTTCAGCTGCAAGGGGCGAGGGTGGTGTCCGTCGTGCACGACGCGGCGGTCCATCGAGACGGGGGCCCACGTGGAGGCGACGCTCCCCGTCGTGGCTCACCGTCAATGGACGTTGTCGCTGCCGCGGGCCGTGCGCCTTCTGGTGCTGAAGGTGCCTGCCCTCTTCAAGCTGGTGGAGAAGGCCTTGGTGCGCGCGGTGTGGTGGTGGCAGCGGGCTCAGGCTCGCGGACTGGGCGCCAGCGGGCATCTGGAAGGGGGCGCGGTGGCGATGGTGCAGTACTTCGGAAGCCACCTCCAAGTCACTCCTCACCTTCATGTGCTGGTGGCCGAGGCGGTGTGGGATGTAGGCGGCCGGCAGGTGGTGGTGCCTCCGCCCGACGACGCTGCCGTGGAGGCCGTGCTGCGGCGACTGTTGCGGCAGGTGGCGAAGACGTGGCCCACGGGCGAGCCCCCTTGGGCGGAGGATGAGTACCAGAGGCTGCAGGAGGAGGCGG
>PMBV01000105.1 GCA_003153055.1 Myxococcales bacterium | reverse complement strand
TCGCAATAACCTGTTCGGCGCTCTAGAGCAACAGCCAGGGGCGTTTCAAGGGCACGGTTTTGTGGGCGAGGCGCAACTAAGAGATGCTGCGGAGAGGATGGGGTGGACTCATCGTGACGAGCCGAGGCCGTACCGCATCTTGATGCTTCATCATCACCTGATGTCGGCAACATACCGAGACGACCCAATTAGCGGACATGTTTACAGTGTTGCGCTTGATGCCGAAGCTATCATGCAGTGGGCGGTGATGTATCGCGTCGATCTCGTTCTTCACGGTCACATGCACGAGCCATTCTGTGCTCGCGTGGCGCGGCCGCATGTTTTGGGTGCGAACCCGACCAGGTGGCACACGTTCTATGTTGCAGGTATGGGGAGCACCGCCGTGGAGCGTTCTCATCTGGGTGCATCGGGGGTAAATACCTTCGGTGTTCTTCGGTTCGGNNTCTCGACAATACATTGTATGATTGGGTGACTTACTTCGCCTATGCGTTCGATGCGATGGTCCGAGCGCTGGGGCCGCTCTTGGGTGTGTCTCGTGGGCAACTTCTTGATGAGTTCAGGGCTGTTCATCAGCGATATGGGAACTCGGAGCAGCCGTTTGCGGTTCTTGAGCTGCCATCCGTGCTGAAGAGGTTTGGAACAACAGATCGCGGGGCTCTGAAGGTTGCAGTTGATCCTGCTCTTCATGCCTTCAATTCGGCCCGAAAGAGACATCTGATGCTGTATCCTTCAGTGCGAGACGCGCTTGAGGCGGTTCGCGGGCGCGGTATTGGGATAGTCGGACACACCGAAGCCATTGCTGTGAATGCGATGTACCGGCTTCGGTATCTGGGGATTGAGAATCTGTTTGCGAGACTCTATGCGCTTCACGGTGAGGCACTCGATCACCCTGATGTCGACCGGGGTAGGCCCCTTGAGGCTGCGCCTGGGTTCGTTCGCGTTGTCCCGCGCGACGAGCGAAAGCCAAATCCGAGACTGCTTCTTGATATTTGCGAACGCGAAGGAGTTGAGCCTCGCGATGCGTGGTACGTGGGAGATAGTCTTACGCGGGACATCTCCATGGCGAAGGACGCAGGCGTCNNCTTGTCCGAGTAACTCACTGGACGGATGAAGATGTCCGGCGCGAAGAACAACTGCGGCATCTTGCGGCTCGTGTTTCTCCTGACTTTATTGTCGGTTCTTTTGGTGAAATTCTAGCCATCCTGGACGGCGGCGCGCGCGACGCCCGCGGAGTAGGCGCTCCAGCTAAAGTGGTCTTGTAGGTGTTGTATCTTTTGTTTGTGGTTTCATTATGCGGGCCTGAGGTTTTCCTGGGTGTCGGGTTGATTGGTTGTCGAATTTGATGCGGTAGGTCAGTAGTCGCCCAAAGCGGACTTGCGCTATTTGTGCGCCGATGGAAGTTGTGGAGTTGCTAGCCGGCTGTGCGCTGTGCCTGCCGACTGGTGTCTTCTGGGCTGATGATGATGTTTACAATGCGAGCGTGCGCGCCGTCGGGAAGGATCTTGTCCGGTGGAGTATCCAATAGCGCGCGTTCCGACACTAAGATCGCGTAGCGGGTCCGTCGCAGAGCTAGCGTAGCCACTACGCCCGCTGGGTAAAGTTCCAACTGCCGGAGTGCGCTCCCCGTCTTGCTCTCGACGTCCGCAGCGGAGGCCTTCTTCCACTCGGTCAAAACAAGCGGTGAACCGGTGATAGTGCTCTCTTCGGTTCGAAGTGGGCTGCCTAGAATGAGGTCGGTAGCCGATCCTGAGGCACTCGCCTTGAATCCGAAGAGCCCATGGGAAAGTAGATGGACCGCGCCGAGCCTTTCGAGCGCCTCCTCCCTTTGCTTCCATGCCTCGGCCCATGCCTCGCGCAGGCTCGCGTCCACGACAAGTGAGCGATTGAGATGGAGAAGGGCAAGCTCCACACGCTCCACCCAGGCTGGCTCTGGCGATGCCAAGAGGGGGTGGAGCCTCGCCTCGACAAGTGCGAATCTCTCAAGGAATTCGAGTGCGGGCATGCTTCCAGCTCGTCTAATCCTTTCGGCCGAGCCTGGGGACCCTGCGAGAAACTCGGCCAGCGGCCCAAGCTGGCTCTCCTGTCCAGCGCTCTTTGCGGTTTCGTAGATGCCCTGCAACCTTCGGAGTCGATCGACATTCCGCGCGAAGCCAAGCTCAGCCTCGAGGGCGGGGAGATTCTTCGCGTTCTGTAGCACTTGGCGGAGCCGAGTCGCGTCGTTCAGTTCCCCTCTCAACTCTTCGAGCCACCCCATGGGGGCGACATACCTCAGGCTTCCAATTGAGTACACCACCCCCAATGGCTTTGACGGTGGCTGAGTGAGATCCACTGCCGCCGCAGCTGGAGGCCAGTTCCTCGCCAGCTCTGGTGCCTCCATCGGGTGACGCTGTCGTGGATGTCGTAGTGGTGGCGACGTGGTCGCTAGTCGCGGGTTGCGCTACCGCTTCTTCTTCGGAGCGGTCTTCTTCACCGCGCTCTTCTTGACCCCGCTCTTCTTGGCTGGCGCCTTCTTCTGAGCCGAGGCCTTGCCACGGGCAGCTGTCTTGGCGCGCTTGGCCGGGGCCCGAGCGGTCTTTGCCGTCGCTCGCTTGACAGTCTTCTGCTTGGCTGGCGGCGCCTTCTTCTTGGCCGTTGGCGCCTTGGCGGCGGTCTTCGGCTTGGCGGGAGCGCGGAGTTTCTCGAGCTCCTCGCGGACCAGCGCGGCGGCTGACTCGGCCCAGTCGAGTCGAATGGCGCCGGTGCGGGTGAGCGCGGCGAGGACCCCTCCGGCTTCGGGCCCAGCGAGGCTGGCGACGCCTCCGGTACCCGTGGCCAGCGCGCGCCCGAGAATGACCGAGAGCTCGGGGCGATCGCGAGTCACCTGCGCCACTTCTCTGAAGCGGGCGGCCAGGGCGTCTCCAGCGCGCTTGCGTACCTCGATGAGCTCGTCGCGGTAGAAGGTACCGTCGTCGGAGGCGAGGCTGTCGATCTCCTCGGGTCTGGGGCCGCCCCACTCGGTGAGCGCGTTCTCGTCGACCGTGAGCGCCAGGCGATTGAGCGCCGACTGGAGGGTGACGATGGCTTCGATCTCGCTGCGAATCGCCTGAAGACCCTGACCGTCCATGAGTGCGGTTCCTTCCTCGAAGGGGGAGCTTGTGGGCCACGGTACCAACCCGCACGTGCCATAGGCCGGAAAATCGGCCCGAAATCAACTTCAGGGCTCCTCCAAGCTCCCGAAAAGTCGGCTGAATGTCAGACCCTCTTGATACTGACGAAATGTTCAGTAGTTGATCGGCTCGGAGACGACCATGAGCGAGAGCACAGCGGCCCTGTTGGAGCGATTGCGAGGGCAGATTCGCCAGCTGGAGGCCCAGCCACGGACGCTGCTGATGGCGCTGCGCACCGGCGTGGAGGAGATCGACGCGCTGGGCGTCTTCCGGCTGGGCTCGGCGGTCGAGCTGTGTGGAGAGGAAGCCTCGGGGCGGACGACGCTGGCGCTGTCGGTGGTGGGCGCGGCGTGCCGAGAGAAGCGGCTGGCGGCGTGGGTCGACGGGCCCAAGGAGCTGTACCCTCCGGCCGCGGTGTCCTTGGGGGTCGAGCTCAGGCGCCTGTTGATCGTCCGCCCGAGCGCGCCGGGGCAGTTGGTGTGGTCGGCGGTGCAGTTGCTCCGGAGCGGCGCCTTCTCGTGCGTGGTGCTCGACGTGACGCACACCGGAGTGGTGCCCTCTTTGACCGATACGAAGAAGCTGCTCGACGCGGCGCGGGCGGGAGGCTCGCTGCTGGTGCTGGTGACCGCGCAGGTGGCGCCGGCGCAGGGGCTGGTGCGGTTGATGCTCCGGCAACGTCGGGGGCGCCCCAGTGGGCACCTCCGCTGCGTCGAGGGAGGGCGGAGTGGGGCGACTGCCTCGCAGGGCGAGGTGGGTGTGTCGAGCGGGGGGGCTCGGCGCACGGGGTCTGGGCGGGTGGTCAGCTTGTCGGTGGTGGGCAGTCCCCGTTCGGCCGAAGAGGGAGCGGCGCAGGTCGACGATTTCACCTTTCTCATCGAGGCACCGCACGGCCGGCGCCTCGAGCTCGAACGGGCTCGCCTCACCCGCGAGGTGGTGCCGGTGCGACGGACCGGGCGGGTGGGGGCCGCGCCGGGGCCGCTCC
The DNA here is from genome assembly GCA_003153055.1 of Myxococcales bacterium. Next base: position 17,264 of record PMBV01000105.1, on the reverse strand, counting down.
GGGTGGTGGCGAGCGCGTCCTTGGCTCGGCCGAGGAAGAACCTCGAACGCGACGGATATGGGCTGGGAGCGCCCGGTCGACCGGGGCGTGAGGGGCCGCTCGAGTTGCCCGCTCCGCTTCGAGTGGGTCGGAGCTGGCAATGAGGCTGGGCTACCTCTTCTTGCCGAGGTTCCCGGTGCAGCGCCGGGTCGTTGAGCAGCCCTCGCTGGCGGGCCGCCCGCTGGCGTTGCACCACGACGAGCGGGGGACCCAGCGCATTCGCTTCGCCTCGGGCGCGGCGCTCAANNGTGCGCTTCGCCTCGGGCGCGGCGCTCAAGCGGGGCATTCACCCGGGCATGTCGCTCGCCGCCGCCTCGGCGCTGGAGCCGGCCGTCGTCCGGTTGGAGATCGACGTCGCGCGGGAGCTGATGGCCTTGCGCTCGCTGGGTGAGATTTTGATGCAGTGGGCGCCTGGCTTTCAGGTCGACGGGCCCGAGGGGCTGTGGCTCGACGCCTCGGCGGCGCACCTCCGTGGCTCGGAGGCCAAGTGGGCTGAGCGTCTGGTGGCCGAGGTCCGCGCCGTGGGGCTCGCCGCTGGTTGCGTGGTGGGCTCGGAGCGCTTCACCACCCAGGCCCTGGCGCGCTCCCGAGGCACTCTTCCGGTGGCCGTCGTCGAGCCACACGGAGGAGGCGCGTTGGCCGCCTTGCCGCTGTCGGCGCTGGAGCACGGGTGGCTCGTGCCCGAGGCGGTGGCACCATTCCGGGCGCTGGGCCTGTCGACGCTGGGTGAGCTCGGCGGCCTCGCCTCGGGAGCGCTGGTGGCTCGCTTCGGCTCCACCGGGCTCGAGGTGGCGCGCCTGTGCCGGGGCGAAGACGACTCTCGCTTCGTGGCCGATGCGCTGCCCGAAGTGCTGGAGGAGTCGGTGCAGCTCGACTGGCCGGCCGAGCACCTCGAGCCGGTGCTCTTTGCTCTCAAGACCATCATCGATCGAATCTGCGCCCGGCTGCAGGGGCGTCGGCTGGCGGCGGTGCGGTTGACGGTGACGGTGGAGCTCGATGGGGTGAGCCCGCTCACGGTGCCGCTGGTGCTGGCCCGCCCCTCGTCGCAGGGCCGGCTGTTGCTCGAGCTCAGCCGCCATCGCCTCACTGATCTCACCGTGCGACAACCCATCATCGGGCTGACGTTGCGGGTCGACGAGGCGAGCGATGACCCCGGCCAGCAGCTCGTCTTGGGTGACGAGCCGGCGGGCGAGGCGGCGCTCGAGGTGGTGCTCTCTCGGCTCCAGTCGGCGCTGGGCGAAGAGGCGCTCTTCTCGGCTCAGCCGGTGGCTCAGCACCAGCCGGAGCGGGCCTGGGCGATGACCCGGTTCGCGCCGCCTCCGGTGGGTGGCGAGGAGCGCCCAGAAGATGAGCTGCCCCCCGCTCGGCGCCGGTCACCGGTGAGGAAGGCGGCCGAGACAGACGAGGAGGTCGTCATTCCCTGGCCCAAGCGCAAGGCGAAGGTCGAGCAGCGGGCGGTGGTGAGCCTGCCGGCGATGTCGACGCGGCCGCCCCGGCTCTTCAAGGAGCCCTCGCGGCTGGTGGCCGAGCTCGAGCCGTCGGGGACCTTGGCGTGGGTGAACGTGGCCGGCCGGCGGCGGCGGGTGGAGTCGGTGTGGGGGCCAGAGCGGCTGGTGGGCGCCTGGTGGGAAGAGGGGTACGCCCGGGACTACTACCGGGTGCAGCTCGAAGACGTGGGGACCCTGTGGATCTTCCGCGATGGGCGAGACGGCACCTTCTACGCCCAGGGGGTCTTCGACTGACATGTACTCGGAGCTCTTCTGCCGCTCGAACTACAGCTTCCTCACCGGGGCCTCGCACCCCGAGGAACTGGTCGCGCGCGCGGCCGAGCTGGGCCTGTCGGCGCTGGCCCTCACCGACGACGATGGATTGTACGGGGTGGTGAAGGCGCACCTCGAGGCCAAGGCGAGGGGGCTCACGCTGCTGGTGGCCTCGAGCCTGACGTTGACCTGGGGCGGGCAAGAGGGGCCCCGGCTGGTGGTGTACGTCGAGGACCAGCAGGGCTATGCGCACCTCTGCGAGCTCATCTCAGCGAGCCGCCTGGCCCACCCCAAGGGTGAGGCGGGGCTCGACTGGCGGGCGGTGGCCGAGAAGTCGAAAGGGCTGTTGGCCGTGCTGCCACGCGCTCCAGTGGGGGGCCCCGAGCTCCACGAGCTGGCCGAGGCCTTCCCCGGGCGGTTCTACGTGGGCGTCCATCGGGCCTTGGGGGCCGATGACGAGGCGGCGGTGCAGCGGAGCCTGCGGTTGGCCAGGGCGCTGGCGGTGCCGGTGGTGGCCCACAACGACGTGCATACGCACCTGAGAGAGCGTCAACCACTGCAAGACGTGATGACGGCCATTCGGTGTGGCACCACGGTGGCGCGGGCGGGGACGCTGCTCTTCCCCAACGCCGAGCGAACGTTGAAGAGCCCCGCTGAGATGGCGAGCCTCTTCTCGGACATGCCCGAGGTGGTGGGGCGGACCATCGAGGTGAGCCAGGCCTGTCACTTCTCGATGGACGAGCTCAACTACGAGTTCAGCGAAGAGGAGCTCCCTCCGGGACACACGCCCCACTCGTATCTGGAGACGCTGGTTCAGCGGGGGCTCCAGGGGCGGTACCCCTCGGGCGTTCCCGAGAACGTGCGTCGGCAGATCTCGAAGGAGCTCGAGCTCATCGGGACGCTGGACTACGCGGGCTACTTCCTCGCGCTGTGGGACATCGTTCGCTTCGCCCGGGAGCGGGGCATTCTCTGCCAGGGCCGGGGGAGCGCCGCCAACTCGGCCGTCTGTTACGCGCTGGAGATCACCTCCATCGATCCGGTGCGCATGGGGCTGTTGTTCGAGCGGTTCCTCTCGATGGAGCGGAAGGAGCCTCCGGACATCGACGTGGACTTCGAGCATCAGCGCCGGGAGGAGGTGCTGCAGTACGTGTACTCGAAGCACGGTCGGCACCGGGCGGCGATGGTGTGCGAGCACATCTGCTTCCGGGGGCGGTTGGCGACCCGCGAGGTGGGGAAGGCGCTGGGGCTGTCGCTCGATCAGGTGGATCGGCTGGCCAAGGCGATGGACTTCGACTCCGAGGTGGGGGCGTACCAGCTGCATCAGGCGGGGCTGTCGGCGGCCGATCTGGCCGTGCAGCACACGGTGGCGCTGGCCCGGCAGCTGTCGGGCATGCCCCGGCACCTGTCCATACACGTGGGCGGCTTCGTCATCACCCACGGGCCGCTGGTGTCGCTCGCGCCGGTGGAGAACGGCTCCATGGAGCAGCGGACGGTGGTGCAGTGGGAGAAGGACGATCTCTCGGCGCTCAACATTCTCAAGGTCGACTTGCTGGGGTTGGGGATGTTGACGGTGTTGTCTCGGTGCTTCGAGTTGGTGGCCGAGACGACGGGCCGGCGGTGGACGATGGCCACCATTCCGTCGGAGGACCCGGCGGTCTACGACATGCTGTGCGAGGGAGACTCCATTGGCGTGTTTCAGGTGGAGAGCCGGGCCCAGATGTCGATGCTGCCGAGGCTCAAGCCGCGGTGCTTTTACGACTTGGTGGTCGAGATCGCCATCATTCGCCCTGGGCCGATCGTGGGGCAGATGGTGCACCCGTACCTGAAGCGGCGGAACGGGGAGGAGCCGGTGACGTACCCCTCGGAGGCAGTGCGGGAGATTCTGGATCGGACCTTGGGGATCCCTCTGTTCCAGGAGCAGGCGATGAAGCTGGCGATGGTGGCCGCGGGCTTCTCGGCGGGCGACGCCGACCGGTTGCGGCGGGCGATGACGAACAAGCGGGCCGACGAGTTGCTGCCCCAGTTTCGTGATCGCTACGTGGAGGGGGCGGTGAGCCGGGGCTACGAGCGAGACTTCGCCGAGCGCTCCTTCGACAGCTTCAAGGGGTTCTCGCACTACGGGTTTCCCGAGAGCCACTCGGCGTCGTTCGCCCTCATCGCGTACGCGTCGTCGTGGCTCAAGAAGTACTACCCCGCGGCATTGTGCGCGGCCCTGCTCGACGCCCAGCCGATGGGCTTCTATGCGCCGCATACCTTGGTGGAGGACGCGCGGCGGCATGGCGCCGAGGTGCGGAAGGCCGATGTCAACGCCTCGACGTGGAAGTGTCGACTGGAGCCGGTGAGCGGGGTGGCCGAGGCGGCGTTTCCGCGCGAGGGGAAGCGGCCGCCCCAACCGGCGCTGCGGCTGGGCCTGGAGGTGGTGCGGGGGTTGAAAGAAGACACCGGGCGGAGGGTCGAGGAGGCGCGGGCGAAGGGGCCCTTCACGTCAGTGGCTGACGTGGCCCGGAGGACGCGAATGCCGAGGCATGAGCTGACGAGGCTGGCCTTGGCTGGCGCGTTGGACTGCCTGTGTGACAACCGCCGGAGCGCCCTGTGGGACATCTATGCCCTGGGGCCGTTCGACGAAGACGACTTGTTCTTCGGGCTGCCGATGGCGGTGGATCGCTCGGTGTTTCCCGAGATGACCAAGCCCGAGCGGGTGAACGCCGACTACGAGACGACGAGCCTGTCGCTCGAGGCGCACCCGGTGGGGCTGGTGCGAGGGGAGCTCCAGCGGAGAGGGGCGTTGAGCGCCGAGCAGTTGCAGAAGCTGCCCGCGGGAAAGGTGGCGACCGCGGGAGGCCTGGTGATCGTGAGGCAGCGACCGCCGACGGCGAAGGGCTTCACGTTCTTGTCGGTGGAGGACGAGACGGGGATCGCGAACTTCGTGGTAGAGCCCCGACTCTTCGAGCGGTACCGGCGGGAGCTGACGGCGACTCCGCTGGTGGTGGGGAAGGGGCGGGTGGAGCGAAACGGGAAGGTGGTGAACCTGAAGGTCGAGCACCTCGAGGGGCTGTGGCCTTGAGATGTCTCCAGGGGCTGGACCGGAGTAGGGTGGCCGGTTCATGCGTCGTCTCTGTCCAGGGGGTCAGACGGAAGCGCTGGCCCACGAGGTGACGAGGGCCCCAGTGGGTTCGACGGGCCGGTGAAGCTCCTCGTGCGCTGACCCAGACCGAGGCCCGGCAGAGAGGTGCTTCGGAACCCAGGCCCGCCCGACCGCCCCGACGGCTCGCTTGGCGACGGTCGTCGTGTCGACTAGGGTGCGATGGTTGGACGACCGCAGTCACAAGGCCATGACGTTCCGCTGCCCCTCTTTTTCCTCGACAGCAGCAAAGTCGCTTGGTCGTGGCCGAGGGCGACTCGTGATGTCCGCCGTCGTCACCATCGGCCTGTTGGCGACCGTCGCCAGCGCAGGGGCCGCACCCGACGAGGCACCGGGGCGAGCTCGGCTTGAAGCGACCCTCCATCGCGCCGACGCCGCGCTCGACCGCGCGACCAGCGCAGGGGAGCAGGCGCAGCTCCAGGCGATTCGTGGGCAGGTCCTGCTCGCCCTCGGGCGCACCGAGAAGGCGAAGGCCGCCTTCATGGCCGCGCTTCGCAAGGAGCCGGCGATCGAGCTCGACGCGGTGCGGGCCTCCCCCGAAGCCCTGCGGCTGCTCGATGGTGCTCGGCGGGAGCTCCCGGCGATGGTGTCGGTGGTCATCAAGGCAGGGAGTGGCTCGGTGATCATCGACGAGCGCGACCTGGGGCCAGCGCCGCTCCAGACCCAGTTGCCAGGAGGCCTCCATCAGCTGCAGGTACGCGCCAAGACCGCGAATGGACGGGTGAACCGCTTCGAGGCGCAGATCTCTCCCGGGCGTCGAGTCACCCTCGAGCTCGAGCTCGACAAGACGGGGTCGGCGCGGGCAAGGGCCGAGTCACCGCCGAGGCGTGTCACCGAGCAATGGGCGCCGTCACTGGTGGCCACGATGGAGCTGGCGGACGAACCCGAGCCGTCCGTTCCTCCAGCCGTAGCGGTCGTGCCGGAGCCGCCGCGCCCTGTCGAGCGGCCTCACCTCCCCTGGGTCTATGCCGTCGGTGGGCTCGGGGTCGCGTTGGTGGGGAGCGCAGCGTGCTTTGGGGTCGCGACCCTGGAAGAGGCCCGGGCCGCGCGCGCCGCGGTCGTCTCCACCGACCTTCATGCACTCCATGCGGGCCAGGCGAGATCGTTCGCGTTGATCTCTGACGTGCTCTACGGCGCCGGGGCCGTCGCGGCGGTCGCGGCGATCTGGCTCTTCCTCTCCGACGGCCTCCCCGCTCCGGCGACGACGCTCGGGCTGGTCCCTGTGCCGATACCGGGCGGAGCGGCGATCTCCTTCGTCTCGATCTTCTGATCCCATGGCACGTTCTCACTTTCGACCTCATCGAGGAGCTCTCATGATTCGGGTCGCGGTCCTCGTTGTGAGCCTCGGCGCGGCGGGCTGTGTCGTGCCGACCGAAGGGACGCCGCACGTGTTGCTCGCGACGTCGCCGCTCGACGGTGGAGCGGGGTGTCCCGCCGGCGGCCAGATGGTGAGCGCTGGAGTCGACGCCAACGACGATCGTGTCCTCGAGGCCTCGGAGGTGACGAGCTCGATCCCGGTGTGCGACTGGCCGCGCCTTCAGTCTGGCGGGGTGACGGCCAACTACACCACGCCGAACTGGACACTCGCCCAGGGAACTGGAGATCGGGCCTTCTCCACCCGCGTGGTGTTCCCCTCAGAGTTCGCCACTCCGCCGTCAGTGGTGGTCAGCCTCCGCTTCGTCGACAGCTCCGCCCCCCAGCGCGTCGAGGTGAACGCGTCCGCCATCGATACCAAGGGCTTCCTCTTCACCGCGCGGACGTGGGACGTGAGCCTGGTGAACGGCGTGGGTGCGAGCTGGCTCGCCTACACCGATTGAGGCGCGCGCCGCCGACTCACTCGGAGGTCAGGTCGATGGACAGGTTCAGGCTGTCGCCCGAGGCGAGGGTCAGCTCCCGCGATTGGGGTTTGAAGCCGTCTCGAATGAACTCCAGCCGGTGCTGCCCGGGCTCGAGCCGCAGCGTCATGGGGGTCGCCCCTTGCCGCAGCCCATCGACCTCGACATAGGCGCGAACGGCCGCCTTGTTGCTGATGGCGAGGCAGCGGACGACCGCGGTGGTCTCGTCATCGGAGTCGACGGCTTTGCCCGGAGCAGCGACGGCGCCCTGGGTCGCCGCTGGCTTCCGATTCTTCCCCCGCCGGGTGTGCTTCGGAGGCTTCGCCAGTGCCTTGGGCGCCCCAGGGACCTCGACCTCGGAGGGTGCCTCGACCAGCGGCGCTTCGACGCCCTGTGCGGGGAGGTCTCCTGGCGAGGGCTCGTCGGCCGGGGCGGAGGCCTCGGGCGCGGCGATGTTCGAGGGCGGCACCTCGCTCGGTGAGCTCGCACCGCGAGGCGGCTGGTCGAGGCGACGCCCCGATGGCTCCGAGGCAAGGTAGAAGACGCCTCCCGCGCTCAGGAGCACGAGGAGGCTGAGCACGCCCCAGAGGGCCACGCTCCTCGAACGGGGTGCCGACTGGAGCTTGGCCGAGGCGGGGGCTCGAACGTTGAGCGCCCTCGTCTCGGAGTCCTCTGGCGAGTCGTAGGGAGTCCCGTCGCTGGGTCTCGAAGGCGTGTCCCGAGGCTCGCGATCGAACCTGGTCAGCGCCGGAGCTACGACCGAGAGCGGGCCGAGGCGCGTGCCAGAGGAGGCTTCGGGTGCGCTCGCTCCGGCCTCGCACACCGCGTCGAACGCCTGGGCGAACGCCGCGACGCTCTCGAAGCGGGCCTCCGGGTCCTTCGAAAGGGCCCTGAGCACCACGGCGGTCAGGGCTGGCGGCGCGTCGCCGAGTTGGGACTGATCAACCAGGATGCCCTTCGAGTGCGCCCTGATGACCGAGCGCTCGCTCTGGGCCTCGACCATCGGCTTCCCGGTCAGCATCTCGAACACCACCGTCCCCAGGGCGTAGAGATCAGAGCGGTGATCGGCCGCCTCGCCTTGGAGTAGCTCAGGCGCCATGTACCTCGGCGTGCCGATAATCGCCCCGGTGCCCGTGAGGTCACTCGACCAGTCGCGCGCCACGCCCAGGTCGAGGAGAGTCAGGTGCCCGTCGGTGCCCACGTAGATGTTCGAGGGCTTGACGTCACGGTGCACGACTTGCCGTTCGTGGATGTACTGGAGCCCCGCGGCGAGCTGTCGGGTGGCGCACCGGGCCTCGTCGAGCGAGAGGCGACCCCTGGCCTTGATGGCGTCGGCCAGGGTCATGCCCTCGAGGAGCTTCATCACGATGTACGGGCCTCGGGAGGTCCGACCGACCGAGTACACCGGAACCAGGTTCGGGTGCTCCAGCCTGGCCATGAGCCGAGCCTCGCGCTCGAACCGCTCGACCAGCCCTTGATCACCGCAGTGGAGAGGCGACATCACCTTGATGGCGACGGCCCGCTGAAGCACGAGGTCGCGCGCGAGGTACACCGACCCCATGCCGCCACGGCCCAGCAGCCGCTCGATCCGCCAATGACCTTCACGCTCGAGGACGGCGCTCTCGGAGCTACCCGTCTCTGCGTCCTGCGCCTCGATCGCGCCCTTCATGTCGCATCTACAGAGTCGCAGATCGCTAAACCGGGTCATTAGCTGGCCGGAGGTTTGGAGTGGGTCGAAGGTGGGTCCGTGACCCGATTGGGTGCCTGCCGCACACTGACCCACCATGAAGACCGGGAAACTCCAGCAACCTGCGTGACGGGGAACGGCACCACGGGGTAAGGGCGCGCCCCTCATGGCGATCTGCGGCCTCGATTTTGGCACCAGCAACAGCGCGATGGCGCTCCCGACCGGCGAGGTGCTGCCGCTCGACGCCCACGCCGTGGAGCCCCGGCTCCTTCGCACGGTGCTCTTCTTCCCCGAGGAGTCGCGGGAGGTGCTGGCGGGCCACCAGGCCATCGAGCGCTACCTCGAGGACAACGCGGGCCGCTTCATACAGTCGATGAAGACCTGGCTGCCTGCGTCGAGCTTCACGCGAACGCAGCTCCGAGGCCGCACGCTGTCACTCGAGGAGCTCATCGCCATCTTTCTGCGCCAGGCGCGGGCGCTCGCCTCAGGCCTGCTCTCGGAGGAGGTGGACAGCGTGGTGCTGGGCCGCCCCGCCCGATTTTCCCGCGACCCGGCGGTCGATGCCTTCGCCGAGGGGCGGTTGCGCAAGGCGGCTGAGCTGGCCGGCTTCGACCAGGTGCGCTTCGTCATCGAGCCCATCGCCGCGGCGCTGGCGTACGAGGCGACGCTGGCGCGCGACGAGGTGGTGCTGGTGGCGGACTTCGGAGCGGGCACGACGGACCTCACGGTGATGCACCTGGGCCCCTCGCGGCGGGGTCGCCACGACCGGCGCGGCGACGTGGTGCTCTCCTCTGGCGTGTACGTCGGTGGTGACCGCTTCGACTCGGCCATCATGAAGCACAAGCTGCTCGGTCACTTCGGGCAAGGCTCGACCTGGCACCCCGGGCAGAACAGCAAGCGCATGGAGATGCCGAGCTACGTCGCCAACCGCCTCCTCTCCTGGAACGAGATGTCGCTCATTCGCGAAAAGAGGACCCGGGAGCTGATCGACGTGATGCTCGCGACGAGCGACCGTAAGCCCGCCATCGAGGCGCTGCACGACCTCGTCATGTACAACCTGGGGTTCCGGCTCTACCGGGCCATCGAGCACGCGAAGGTGGCGCTCTCGACCGAGCCCTCCGCGCGGCTCGACTTCGACGAAGAGCGGGTGCACATTCACGAGACGGTGACGCTCGAGGAGCTCGAGGCGGCCACGGCGCACCTCATCGACGAGCTCGAGGCCTGCGTCGACGAGTTGCACGGCCAGTTGCCGGCCCACCTGAGGATCGACTCGGTCTTCCTCACGGGGGGCACCTCTCACGTGCCGGCGGTGAAGCGCCTGTTCGCCCGCAAGTTCGGGGCTGAGCGGCTGAGAACCGGTGACGCCTTCACCAGCGTGGCCGAGGGCCTGGGGCGAGCCGCCGACATCTCGTTCTCTCCGAAATCTCACTGAGGAGTCGCCAGGAGGCCCTCGGCGCTCTATGGGGTCACGCGCCAGTCGAGGCACTCCCTTCCAGACGCGCGGTCGGAGGCCTGGAAGGAGAGCGTGGCGACGCCTCCGTCTCGGGTCGTCAGGACCACTGCATCGGGCGCCAGGGGGTCGATGAAGCTCAGCCAGTCGCCGCCTGGGAGGAAGCGGAAGCACGGCGGGGAGGGTGGCTGGCCGAAGGTCTCCAGGAGGATCTCCCAGCCGGTGGTGGGCGAGGCCCGGACGAGCCGGCTCTTTCCCGTCGCGGGGTCGGTCGTCCACAGCGCGGCCTCGTCGGCGTATGGGGAGAGGGCGACGGTGGTCGGCCAGCGCTCCGAGACCGTGACGCTGCCCTGAGGGAGCAGGGGCGAGGTGCGCCCGTCGGGCCAGACGACGAACACCAGCTCCTCGGTACCTCCGTCGTCCAGTGCCAGGGAGCGGGCGTAGGCGGTGAGGCCCCGAGGAGAGGTGTCGAGGAGCTCGGCGTCGAGGAGCAGCCCGGCGTCACGGCTCGACAGCTCGAAGCGGGAGGTGAAGAAGCCGGTGGGGTAGACGAAGTCCGAATACAGGAGCCCCTGACTGTCGGGTGTCCACGCCCACCGGGTGGCCGGGACGATGAAATCCGGTTCACCGCCATCGAGGGCGACGAGGAAGAGGGCGAGCCCGTCGGTGTCATTGTCAATGCCATCCATCGCCAACCGCGTACCGTCGGGAGACCACTCCACGCGGGTTGTATTGCCAGCGCGGTACCTTCCACCCTGGTCGATGGCGGCGGCCTGAACCGAACCGTCGAGCTCGCCAAAGTAGGCCAGCTCTCCGTCGGCCCAGGCCAGCCTGGTACCCCGCGGATTCCACCGGAGCCCCACGGGGTAGCCCGAAACCACCGTGGGAGTGAGCAGCGGGCTCATTCCTCCGTCGAGATGGAGGAGGGAGATGGAGCCCACGCCATCGACGATCGCCGCCTCCACGCCGGGAAGCGAAGGCTCGACACCTGCGTCGGAGCCGCCGTTGGGGGCCCCCGCGTCGTCGATGCTCCCCGAGTCGGTCGTGCCGCCGTCGACGGTTCCGCCGTCGGGGGAGCTCCCTCCGTCCGAGCTCCCTCCGTCGGGGGTGTTTCCTCCATCAGTGCCAGCTCCATCGGGAGTGCCGCCGCCATCAGCGGTCGAACCCACGCCGCAGTTGCACCCAGCGGCCCCGAGCACGCACGCCGCCCCGAGGCTTGCCCAGAAGAGTCGCATGTCATCACCTGACCGCACCCATCGAGGCGGCGTCAAGGCGCTCCGCGGCTGGGCGTGGTGTCGGCGCGGCGCGACGTCAGGGCGGCTGCACGGGGCTCGCCGAGAAGTCACCGCCACCGTAGAGCCCGACCTTGCGGTTGTCTTGGGTGCCGAGCAAGCCGCAGTTCCACTGAGTGGCATACACCAGGCCCGAGGCGTCGGTGTAGAGACAGTAGCCCTGTGCCGCGCTCCTGAGCCTCATCGGGAACGAGGGGTCGAAGCCTCCCTGATCGTAGCGCTCCGCGAGCCAACTCCCCGCGCTGGCGGTGGTGTCACAGGGAGCCATTCCCAGGGCGCCCAACCAGTTGGTGGCCGTCAGGCACTGCTGGGTTCCTCGGTTTCGGAACGCGCTCTGCCCGCTCCCCGCATCGAGCACTTCCCACTGCTGGTTGTTCTGCGATGGGTCGCAGGGCGCCGTCGACTGGATCGAGCCAGCGGCGTCGGAGAGGCAGCGGCCGAGCTTGACCTTGACCGCCCAGAACGTGGGGGCTCCCTTGGGCGTCGGGTCGCACACGTCACCGAGGCCGTCGGAGTCGGAGTCGAGCTGCGTTGGATTGGCCACCTTCGGGCAGTTGTCGCGTGAGTCGGCCACCCCGTCACCATCGGTGTCGGGATCGTTGGTCGAGTCGCAGGCGTCTCCGACGCCGTCGTGATCGGCGTCTTCTTGGGAGGGATTGGCGATCGTGGGGCAGTTGTCTCCCGTGTCTGGGACCCCATCGTGGTCGCTGTCGAGGAGCGCGGTGTTGGGGTCGCAGGCATCGCCCAAGGCGTCGAAGTCGGCGTTCGCCTGTGACGGGTTCGGAACGTTGGGGCAGTTGTCGTAGGGGTCGAATACGCCGTCGCCGTCGCTGTCGACGAGGGGCGCCGGCCGGTCCGGGCAGCCTCCGGGCTCGCAGCTCCAATCGGGGAACACGTAGTTCACCAAGAGGTTGTTCGGGGCGCACATCTCCTGGGGAATCGGGTCGGCCGTGCAGGCGACCGAGAAGATGCTCCCGGCTCCGCGCGCGCTGCCGGAGATCTTGACATGGGAGGTGACGGTGCCGGTGAAGCTCCCGCCGATGGTGACAGTCCCGCTCTCATTGCCATTGCCGCTGAAGTCCGTGTCTTGGGTGAGGGAGCCGTTCACCACGAGGGTGATGTCCATCGGCACCACGGCGCTCGCTTGGGTTCCGGCCGGATCTTTGGCGTAGTCGTGGACATCGATCGTCACTGTGTTCTGGCAGTCTTGGTAGGTGAAGGTGCTGACCGCTCGCAACCCATTGAGGGAGACCTTCCAGTCCACGCTCCCTGTGGAGCCATCGCAGCTCGAGCTCCACGACCCCGGGCCGCCGGGGTTCTTGCACCCGTTCAGGCGGCACTGGATCTCGTCCTTCCAGGCGGCGAAGGCCCTCGCGAGCACTCCATTGTCCCACGGGAGGGGTGGCTCACCTCGAGGCGTTGGGTCGCAGACGTTCCCCAGACCATCGTGATCGTCGTCGCCCTGGTTCACGTTCCAGACGGTGGGGCAGTTGTCGGTGGCGTCGGGGCGGCCATCGTGGTCCGCGTCGGGCGCTCCAGCGGCCTCGCAGACGTCTCCGATGCCGTTGTGGTCTTTGTCTGCCTGGTCGGCGTTCGGGGTCACGGGGCAGTTGTCGGCGTTGTCGGCGATGCCGTCTCCGTCGCGGTCGAGCTCGCCCGGAGTGCAGTCGAGCACGAAGTTGCCAGCGGCCGTCAGACCGTCGTGCCCGGCCCAGTCGAACGCGAGCTTCACGCCGTGAACCGAGGAGCTCGAGGTGTCATCGCCACAGCTCAGCGTGACGCGACCGGTCTCGGGCAGTTGCGTCGTCGTGGCGCCGGAGCACGCACCGCCAGCCTCGAGGGGATCGGTTCCATCGATCGTGAAGCAGACGACGTGGCTGCTCAGCCCGACGATCTGCACGTCGCCGGTGGGCGCGTGGAAGTCGTGGTTGGGGGCCGGGTCGAAGAGCTCAGCCGGAGTTGGCGCAGGCGACGAGGAACGACAGGCGACCCCGCATGCGAGACTCCCCAGGAGGAGAACCCACCCGGCCGCGTGGTGCGGGCGTGCGAGGGGCTGGGAGATTCCGTTGGTCGAGAGATGTTGCTTGGAGAGGCGCAACGTCATTTGCGGAATACTACACCGACAACAGCCCTCAGCCGCCAGAGTTTGTCGAGGGTCAAACTGCATCAGGACCGCGACAGGGGCTCCCTGCCTCTTCCGCTGTTACGATCCGACAGCCGATGAAGACCGCGGGTCTGACACTGACACTCTTGGAGGCATCCTCTCCTCGAGCCGGCAGTTCGAGGAGGCCGATGGCGCCCGCTCTCCTCCGATTGAGCGCACTCCTCGGGCTGACGCTGCTCGGTGCGTCGTGCGCTCGCCGAGACGAGCCTACGCGTGCCGCGCTCGCGCAGATGGTGATTGAGCCTGAGATCGCTCCCGGCGCGGTGAGGTCGAGCGATCGACATCTCTTGTTGACCGTGCGGTCGACCGAGGAAGGGCTGGAGGTGCTGGACTTCAGGCAGGTGGCGTCGCCGCTCCCGTTGAACCGTGGCAGGCGGGAACAGCCGTGGCGCGTCGCGGTAGACGACAGCTCGGGGAAGACGATCTACCTCGCCCAGTTGGCCGCGCCCGTGCTCCTCAGGGGTGAGCTCGCTGGCCCCGGGGGAGTCATCGAGGCGGTGCACCCCACCGTGGGCGAGCAGTTCTTGGCGATTCGTCTGCCTGCGCTGGCGGGCGCAGCGACCGTTCGTCTCTTCGGGCCGGTGCAGGGCTCGTCCCCCGCTGCGTTGGCTGAGAGAGGGCATGCCTCGCTCCCTGAACCGGAGAAGCCGTGAAGCCCTTGGTGCTGGGGCTGCTCCTGCTACCGCTGTCGGCCGTGGCCGCCGACGTCGAGACCCTCCTCTCGAACGGGCCGGCGGACCGCCGCATCGACCTGGTCATCATGGGTGATGGCTACCTCGACACCGAGCAGACCAAACTGCACGACGACGCGGTCACGCTCACGACCTACTTGTTTTCGCTGACGCCCTACAAAGAATACCAAGCACTGTTCAACGTCAGGCTCGTTCATGTCATCTCGAACCAAACCGGGGCGGACAACGGCACCTACGGGGCATTACGAGACACGGCCCTCGGGGCGTACTTCAATTGCGCCCAGATCGATCGGCTTCTCTGTGTCGACACGGCCGCGGTATACGCCCAGGCGAACCTCTCCGCGCCCTCGTGGGATGTGATTGTCGTGCTGGTCAACGACCCGAAGTATGGCGGCTCGGGTGGCACCGTATCGGTCATCTCGTCGAACACCTCAGCCAAGGAGATCTTCAGTCACGAGCTCGGCCACACCCTGGGTGGCCTGGCCGACGAGTACACGACCGCCTACCCCGGCTACGCGCCCTGTGTGACCGAGTGCCCTGAGCCGAACGCGTCATTGAACGCCACTCGTGCAACCGTCAAGTGGGCTCCGTGGATCGACCTGGCGACGCCGGTGCCCAGCCCGGTGGGCACGCCTGGCATCGGCGTCTTCGACGGTTGTCGGTACCGGACCCATGATGTCTACCGACCCACTGATCAGTCCTGCATGATGAATCTCCTCGGGCAACCATACTGCTCGGTTTGCACGGAGGGACTGATACTCTCGCTGTGGGAGCGCTCCAGCCCCATCGAAGACGCCAGGCCTCCTCCGATGAACGAGGTGGATGTCACGCCCTGTGCTTCGCAGACCTTCTCATTCGCCACCCCTCAGGTTGCTTCGCTCGGTGGCTTCGTGTGGACCCTCGACGGCCAGACCCAGCCGAGTACCAGCACGACCTTCACCCTGCCGACCGCGAGCCTGACCAATGGTCCACACCAGGTCACGGTGACCGTGCACGATACGACCGCGCTGGTGCGAAACGATCCCTCCCGGATGCTGGAGGCGACGCAGATCTGGGCGGTCGTCGCTGACTCCTGCGGTGGCTCCACAGGTGGTGGCGGTGGCTCGACGGGAGGTGGCTCGACAGGCGGCGGCGGCTCGGACAGCGATGATGGCGGGTCAACTGGTGGCGGCTCGTCCGACAGCGGCTCGACGGGCGAGGGCGGAGGCGCGTCTGGCGTCGGCGACGGCGACGGCGCGGCTGGCGGTGGACTTCAATCGCCCGTGTCCCTCCGGTGAGCGTGCTTGACGACATCCCCGGGGCCGGGCCAGGCGCGGCCACCTGGCGGTGCGGTGCGGGCGACCGCGGGGGCGGAGAGCCAGCGCGGCGACCACGATCGCGACGGCGACGTCGGGAGGAAGGTCAGGTCTGCTGCGCGCGTGACCCTTGTGGCCCGGGAGTGAGGTCAGGCTGCGGGGCCCGATGGCTCACCGTGAGGGCGGGCTGGGAGATGGTCCTTGGGCGAAGACGAGTCCGGCTCCTCGTTCGGCAGGCGGGTCATTCTTGGCGAGCGCAGACGCGGGGCGGCCGATCGCACCCGGCCCCGAGGTGCGTGCGACCGCTGAGGCGGACCCAGCGCAGCGATCGCGACCCAGAAGACAGCGCGAATCCAGCAGCGCGCGCCGGAGATGGCGCTCGCGCTCGCGACCGCGACGTCGGTAGGAAGGTCGGGGCTGCTGCGCGCAGGACCCTTGTGGCCTGAGAGTGAGGCGGGCGGCCGGCGCCCGATGGCTCACCGTGCGGCGAGTTGGGAGACGGTCCTTGGGGCGAAGACAGGTCCGGCTCCTCGCAGCATTCAGCTGGCGATCATTCTTTCTGGCGAGCGCAGACGCGCGGCGGCCGGTCGTCGGCGGGGCGAGCGGAAGTCAGCCCGTGGGGTAGTTCCACGGCAACCAGGTCTCCGGAGCCTCGGCGACTTCCTTCGGATGCCGCATGAGGGCGACGAGGTATGGGAAGGGCTCGACGCCGTTGAGCTCGGCCGTGTGGATGAGGCTCATGTAGAGGTCGCCTACGAAGGCGCCGTGCACTGTGCGGTAGAAGAGCGAGTTTTTGCGATGAAGGATGGCCTTCTTCAATGCCCTCTCACAGATGTTGTTGTCGAGTGGGGCACCAGGCTCGCGAAGGAAGAGCGTGAGGGCGGGCCAGTGCTTGAGCATGTACCGCATGGCCTCCCCCAAGGGCGAGTTCGGCTCCACGCGGTGCTCGTCGAGTTCGGCCTGCATCCACTTCTGCAGCGCCTTCATCAGCGGCCCACTTCGTTGCTGATGGAGCTGCAGCCGCTGCTGGGGACTCAGCCCTTGCGCTCGAGCCAGCGCGTCGTGCTTGTAGACGTCGGTCAACGTCTCCAGGACTTTCCGGCACTCCGTGGGGAAGCTGTTGACGATGTCTACAAAATGCCGGCGTCCGTGCGCGAGGCAGTTGGCGACGATGGTTTCGAGGCCGTCGGGAAGCTCGGGAAGGTTGTGGGAGAGCGCGTCGGCCATGTGGATGGCCGGCGGTAGCCGGGCCAGGCGCTCCTGCAGCACCTCCTCGAGGCTCTCTCCGGCGATTTGTCTGCCGGTGAAGAACAGCGCCACCTTGTGCTGGCCCACCACCGACACGATGCCAGTCGTCCGCACCCCGGTTCGGTCCGCCATCTTCTCGGACTCGCCGGCGGCCAACGCCTCTTCGCGGGTCCTCTCGCCCAGCTCCAGCACTGTCATGGACGTGTCGTCGTTGTGCAGCACCTCGCCCTGCGCCGCGTGCCGTACCAGCGCGTCGTGAACCGGGATGAGGGCGTCAACCCGCCGCTCCACCAAGTCCCATTGCGTCGAGGCCGGGAGCGGAATGCCCATGCCCTTCTGGAGGCGCTCGACGCGGTTGAACGGCACGCCAGCGCCGTAACGCATCATCCCCACCATCGCGTCCGCGCTCTCGTCGTACTTCTCGGTGCCGACACCCTCCGGCGTTGGGGCGGTGTGGACCTCCCCACACGCGTTGCACCGGAGCCGCTCGCACTCCCATACCGTGGCCTCCAGCGGCGCCACCCCACGCACTCGCACCAGCAGCGCGGGCTCTTTCATCGGGTACACCTTGCCCGCCATGCATCCCGGGCACGAGTCGCCCCCGTGCAGCGCCTCGTGCGCCACCGTCTTCCTGGTCGCGCCGCTGTACGCCGCTGCGCC
>PMBV01000426.1:580-27269 GCA_003153055.1 Myxococcales bacterium | reverse complement strand
GCTACTTCCTCGACAAGGTCGCGACCTCCATTCTGGCGGTGGAAGGAGACGGCCGGGTCACCCGCTACGAGGGCAACTGGTCGATGTACCAGCGGCTCCGTCCGCCTCGGGTGGCGCCCGAGCAGCCGAGCGCGCCTCGGGCTCCATCGGCGCCCAGTCTCGCGTCAGCCGAGGAGCCGAAGAAGCAGCGCCTCTCGTACAAGCACCAGCGGGAGCTCGATGGGATGGAGGCCAGCATCGAGGCCGCGGAGTCGAAGAAGGCCGGCCTCGAGGCGGAGCTCGCCCGGCCCGAGGTTTTCACCAACGCCTCCGAGGCAGCGCGCCTCTCCGCCGAGTTGGAGCAGGTCGCCCACGAAGTCGAGCGGCTCTACCAGCGATGGCAAGAGCTCAGCGCTCTGGCGTAGGTGAGTCGCGGAGCTCCTTTGGGCTGCACAGGCGGGGCCAGCACCGTCGGCACTCGGCTGTGCCCTCCTGACCACCGCGTCTCGCGGTCGCCGCTGACAGGCTCCGGGAGGCGGCGTTTGGGTCTGTGCCGTTGCTGCGGGCGCGTTGCATCGGTCGCTTCGTCCTTCGGCTCGCGCTCAATAAAGTGGTACGTGGCCGTCGGCGGATTGTCAGGGCCGTGGGATTACGTGGAGTTGGCCTCGACCCGAGGAACTCTCGGTCGTCGCCAAACTCTGGGGCAAGGCGATGAATGAGCTCCTTGGTGAGGTTCTCCAAGCGTGGTGGAACGAGCAGAGCGAGCACGGATGCGTCGCGCGGCTGCTTCGGTCTCGACCGTGGCATCGCGCGACCCCAGGACCGGCGGAGGGACCAAGTGAGCTCGGCGCCGTTCGTTTTTGCACGCAGGTCAGAGCCTGGTGCTACTTTGGCCGTTGGTGATGGAAGGAGCGTCGTTTGCCAGTAACGAACCGCCAGCTTCGGCTCTACCTGACCGGCCCTCTCACCGAGCGTCTGCCGGTGAATCTGCTCGCCGAAAAGCTTCAGGCCGCTCAACGAGCTCTCTTCAACATCGCTACCTCGATTACGGGAGGTGGGCGCAAGGGACCGTGGCGCGCTGAAGTCCTCGCTGCGTGCCAACTGCACTTTGTCTCAGCGGCAAAGGGCAGCCTCGACCTGTTGGCCGAAATCTCCGACATCCAGCACCTCGCTGAACGTTACGCGGCTGGCGCGCTTGGCGAGCAATCCCTGAACACGTTCGAGAAGACCAGCACCGCCATCGTGTCGAAGGACGAGGACCGCATTCGCCAGCTCTTCCCTGACACCAGCCATCGCTCCCGCGTGCTGAAGTCGTTCATGTCCCTGCTTCCAGAGGATGAAGCCGACTACGAGCTTGAAGTCTCGACCGCGGGGAAGTCGATCAGGTTCACCTCGGAGTATCGCGACTTCGTCGCCCACATCTCCCGTGACGAGGAGACGCCTGAGGATGCGGTTCGCACGATCACGGGAAAGTTGTTCAGGATCGAGGTCTCCACGGGAGCGAGACAGCTCGGGCTGCTCGTCAATAACCGACAAGTCGTCTGCTACTACCCCGCGTCGATGGAGGACTCGCTGCGCGAGCTCATCCCCGGGTCTCTCGTTGAAATCGAAGGGCGGGCTTCGTTCTCTGCGGACGAACAGATCGACCGAATCGAAGAGGTCTTTGATGCCCGGCCCCTGCAACTCGCCCCGCTGTTTTGGAAGCGCATCGCCGTCGGCGATCGTCTCTTCTTCCTGAACACGCCGATGAACATCGACGTGGATTTTCGAGACGGGGTTTGGGTCCACGAGTTCTCCCCCCTTGGGATCCTTGCCTTCGCCCCGACCCGCAAGGAGTCGCTTGAGGCATTCCGCGCCGAGTTCGCGAGCGCGTGGGATTTCATCGCAAGCGAGCCTGACGACAAGCTCACGTCGGACGCGGTGCGACTCAAGAACGCCCTCAAGCGGATCGTTGAGAGAACCGAGGCGGTGCCCGGGTGAGCGCCCTCAAAACCAAGGACATCGAGAAGGCGCTGCTCGCCAAGGGCTTCACGCTGGAGAACTCGCACCACAAGATATTCTGGCTGGTGTTCCAAGGGAAGAAAACCTCTATCAGGACTCGCATCAGCAACGGCGCAAGGGAGTACGACGACAATCTCCTCGCCTAGATGTCCAAGCAGATGGGCATCTCTCGTGGCCAGTTCGACAGCTTCGTCGAGTGCACTCTTTCTGGGCCCGACTACGCGGCGCACCTCGTTCAGACCAAGAAGGTTGTACCTGCCGAGGACCCCAAACAGGAGGCAGGAAAGGCCGTACCGGCCGAGCCGGAAACGAAGTAGTGCTGCGGCGGCCTCACTCGCAAGTACAAATGCAGTTCCTACATTCGACGAATGAGCGACTCTGCGAGGGCCGGGCCGCAGCGCGGGGCATGTGGGTCGAGGTTCGTGTAGATTCGCCGCGGTGCCGAGCCTCGGACATCTGGCCGTCGGGATGGCCGCCGGTCGCTGGTACGCGGGGCGGGGTGGGCCGCGCCCCCCGCTGCTCAAGGCGATGGCCGGCTTCTCTCTCGTCTCGATGTTGCCCGACGCCGACGTCATCGCGTTCACGTTGCGCATTCCCTACCAGGCGCCTCTGGGGCACCGAGGGGCGAGCCACTCCATCGCCGCGGCCGTGGCGGTGAGCGTGGTGGCCTTCGGGCTCGCCCAACTGTGGAAGGTGAAGGCATTCCCGCTGGCGCTCCTTACCTTCGCCGTGGCGGTGAGCCACCCTCTGCTCGACACGCTCACCAGCGGAGGCCTGGGCTGCGCGCTGTGGTGGCCGTGGTCGAACGTCCGGGTGTTCGCGCCGCTGCGGCTCATACCGGTGTCACCCATCGGCGTGGGGATGCTGTCGATGAGGGGCCTGCGGGTCGTGGTGACCGAGCTCGGCCTGTTCTCGCCCTTCTTGCTGTACGCGCTGTGGCCCCGTCGAAGGGCCCGCGCCACGAGCTGAGGCCCGGCCACCGCGTTACTTCGAGGCTGGCTCCGGTTTGCCGGCGGCCTCGATCTTCTCCGCGTTGCTGATGGACAGCCTGACCAGCTCGCGCAAGACGCGGTTTCGCTTCACGTTGCCGAGTATCTCCTTCAAGTCCTCGTAGACCGTCGGGTCGTTGATGAGGCCACCCAGGGAGCCCTCGCCGGCCTTCACCTTGGTGGTGATGCCCTTCACGTCGGCGGCCGCCTGGGCGAGGTCATTCACCAGGCCCCGGGCGTCACCGTAGACCAACTGGTAGACGGCTCCGTTCTTGGTGTTCTTCGCGTCGTGCACCAGCGTCGCCAGCTCGTCAGCGGCCAGGCCCAGCTCGGTGATCGCCGAAGCCACCTTCTTGTCGTACACCAGCGCGTGCAGCGTGCCGTCGCCGTTCTTGATGTCGCCCATCATGGCGTCCACCTTGGCGATGGCCTGGTCGAGGCGAGCAGCGGAGTCAGCCGCAGCGACCAGCAACTGCTTGACGCTGTCAGCCGTGCCACGGTCGTACACCAGCAGGTGGAGCGCACCTTTGCCCGACTCGACCTCTTGCATGATGCCCCGGGCGCTCTTCACCAGCGCGGTGACGTCGTCGAGGATTTCAGGGGCGGTGTAGGCCGCCACGCCCGAGCGGAGATTGCGAGTGATGCCCACGGCGTTGTCGATGACCTCACCAGTGGCCTTGAGCAGCGAGCTGATGTCGCCCGAGGTGCCGGTGGCGATTTCAGCACCGTTCCCGAGCTGCTTCTCGTTGGGTGAGCCCAGCGAGACGTCGATGGCCTTGTCTCCCAGCACGCCTCGACCCACCACCCGGGCGACCGAATCCTTTCGCACCCGAGACTCGTAGCGCTTGAGCACTTGCATGGTGACCCTGATGCGCTTGTCTCCGAGGTCGTTGGCGAAGGCGATGCTCACCACGTGCCCGGCCTCGAGGCCGCCCAGGCGCACGGGCGAGTCGAGCTGGAGCCCGTCGACGTTCTCGAAGGCGCCGAAGTAGGTGTTGTCCTTCTCGAAGAGGTTCCGCTCCTTGCCGATGAGGAAGACGACGACGGCGCCGAGGGTGAGGCCCAGGCCCACGAAGAGCCCGGCGCGCACGATGAGGCGCCGCTCTCGCTCGGCAGGGTTCAGGTGCGGTTGTGTCATCAGGTGAGCCTCGCGTCGAAGAACGCCCGGACCTCGGGGTTGGTGGATGCCTTCATGTCTGCCACGGTGCCCTGGGCGACGATGTGCCGGTTGGCCAGCATGGCGATGCGGTCAGAGACTCGAAAGGCGCTGTCCATGTCGTGCGTCACCACTATCTGCGTGCAGCCCAGCCGCTGTTTGGTCGACACGATGAGCTCGTCGATGATGCGCGTGCTGATGGGGTCGAGGCCGGTGGTGGGCTCGTCGTACAAGATGACCTCGGGCTCGATGGCGATGGCCCTCGCCAGGCCAACCCGCTTGCGCATGCCCCCCGAGAGGTCCGACGGCCTGAGGTGCTCGGCGCCCGGCAGGTTGACGAGGGCGAGCTTCTGCCGCACTCGCTCGGCCACCTCGTCGTGGGTCAGCTTCAGGTGCTCCCGCAACGGATAGGCGATGTTCTCGGCCACCGACAGCGAGTCGAACAGCGCCGCCCCCTGGAACACCATGGCCACTCGCTTGCGCACCTCGCGCAACCCGTGCTCGTCGAGGCTCGTCACCTCGACGCCGTCGAAGGACACCTCACCCCGGTCGGGGTACAACAGGCCGATGAGGCACTTGAGCAAGACGCTCTTGCCGGTGCCCGAGCCGCCGATGATGGTGAGCGTCTCGCCCTTCCTCACTTCGAGGCTCAGGTCCTCGTAGATTTTCTTGGGCCCGAAGGACTTCCACAGGCCACCAAAGCGAATGAGCGCGTCGGAGGGCATGGCGCTCAAAAGGCGAGGAACAGCTTGGTCAGGAAGAAGTCGGAGAGGAGGACCGCCACGCTGGCGATGGCGACGGTCTCGGTGGTGGCGCGGCCGACGCCCTCGGTGCCACCGGTGACGGTGAAGCCCCTCGAGCAGCCGACGATGGCGATGATGACTCCGAACACCGCGCTCTTGCCGATGCCCGAGCCGAAGTCCATCAGCGTGGCGGTCTGCACGGCCGAGCGGAAGTACTGCTCGAAGGGAATGTCGTATTGGGTGCGCACCACCAGGGAGCCGGCCGCGAGCCCGAAGACGTCAGCCAGCGTGGTGAGCGCCGGCATGACGATGGCGCAGGCGACCAGCCGGGGCGAGACGAGCTTCTTGATGGGGTCGGCTCCCAGCGCGCTGATGGCGTCGATCTGCTCGGTCACTCGCATGGAGCCCAACTCCGCGGTGATGCCCGAGCCGATGCGGGCGCCGACGGTGAGGGCGGTCAATACCGGCCCGAGCTCGCGGAACAGGGTCAGCACCACCACCTTGCCCACGGTGTGCTGCACGCCGAAGCGGGCCAGGAAGAAGGCGAACTGCAGCGAGAGGACCAGGCCCGCGAAGACGGCGGTCAGGGTGGCGATGGGGAGCGACCGGAGCCCGAGTATCTCGATCTGGTTGGCCGTGTCGGCGAAGGCGAAGGGCGGGGTGACGGCGCGGCGGGCGGCGCGGAAGAACATCATCATCACCACGCCGAACGCCTCCACAGCCTCCTTCACCCGCTGGGTCCAGGGGAGCAGCGAGGCCAGCTCCTGCTGGACCAGGTCGGAGATCTCCGTCGGCGGCGGCTCTTCCTGGCTACTCACTGGGTCGCCTCCTGGTGGAAGCGGTGGACGAGGGCGTCGAACGCCTCGTGGCGCTCGGCCGAGGCCGTCGCGAGCGGAGCGATGAAGGTGAAGTCATGCACGCACCCGTTCTTCTTGAGGACGACGAGCTCCAGCTCGATGGGCACCCCGTCGAGCTTGGCGTGGTACTTGGACCGTAACGCCTCACGCCCGTCAAGAGACTCGGTCCGCCGGTCGAGGAGCTCGTGGTCTGCGAAGCCGAACAGGAGATGGGTGGTGAGCACCTCGAGGGGTGGATCTCCGTGGTCCGCGCAGGTGGCGTTGACCGCGAGGATGTCGCCCGAGTCTCGGGCCACCCAAGCGAGGTCGTTCTCGCTGAGCCTGATGGGGCGCCACCTTGTCGCGTCGGGCTCGCCGACGAAGTAGCGAACCGTGTCTTTCTGAAAGACGCCGTGGCTGAACCCGACGCAGCTGAGGAAGAGGGCAACCAAGGCGAGCGGGGAGCCGCGCATAGGCGCATCTAAAGCCGGTTTCCGCTCGCTCGGCACCACAACTCGACACGGGCCCACGGGAGGCGAGGCGGCCTTTCAGGCAGGGGAGCGGGTTCGAGCCGAGCCTTTCGAGGCGATCGAATTTGACACGACCGACTGGTTCATGAGTCAAGAGGGCTGACGGCGAACGTCTGGCTCATTCGCTCCCTCTTCGAGGTGCATCAGTGACGACGATGAAGGAACTGGCAGTGGTGTCGAGGAACGCGGCCCGAGCCCTGGCCGTGGCGCCGACAGCCCAGAAGGACGAGGCCCTGCGGGCGATGGCGGCGGCGCTGCGGGCGCGGAAATCGGGCCTCCTCGAGGCCAACGAGAAGGACCTGGCCGAGGCCAAGGCGTCAGGCAAGAACGCGGCGTTCATCGACCGTCTGGCCCTCGACGAAAAGCGCGTCGAGGCGATGGCCAAGGCGCTCGAGGCCGTGTGCGCCCTCGAGGACCCCGTCGGAGCGGTCACCTCGTCATGGCGACGGCCCAATGGTCTCGAGGTGCGGAAAGTGCGGCTGCCGCTGGGCGTGGTGCTGATGATTTACGAGTCGCGGCCCAACGTGACGAGTGACGCGGCGGCCCTGTGCCTCAAGAGCGGGAACGCTGTGCTCCTCCGCGGCGGGAGCGAGTCCTTCCGCTCGAACCAGGCCATCGCCGACGTGCTCCAGGAGGGTCTGGCCAAGGCCGGGCTCCCTCCCGCCTGCATCCAGCTGGTGCCCACCACGGACCGTGAGTCGATGCTCGAGCTGCTCGGGCTCGATGGCCTCATCGACCTCTGCATTCCCCGGGGCGGCGAGGGCCTCATTCGCTTCGTGGCCCAGAACGCGCGAATCCCCGTGGTGAAGCACTACCAGGGTGTGTGCCACGTCTTCGTCGAAGCGAGCGCCGACCTGGCGATGGCCGAGCGCATCATCATCAACGCCAAGGTGTCGCGCCCGGGGGTCTGCAACGCGGCCGAGTGCCTGCTCGTCGACCGCTCGGTGGCGAAGTCGTTCTTGCCCAAGGCAGGGGCCGCGCTGGTCGGCCAGGGTGTCGAGCTCAAGGTCTGCGAAGAGAGCGCCCAGGTGCTTGAGGCGGCCAAGGTGCCGTTCAGCCGCGCGGCACCCGAGGACTTCGGCCGGGAGTTCCTCGAGCTCAAGCTGGCGGTGCGGGTGGTGGGCGGCCTCGACGGCGCGCTCGACCACATCGCCCGGTACGGCAGCGAGCACACCGAGGCGATTGTCACCTCGAATCGCGACGCGGCCCGGCGCTTCACCCGCGAGGTGTGCGCCTCGGCGGTGGTGGTGAACGCGTCGACCCGGTTCAACGACGGCGGCGAGCTGGGGCTGGGGGCGGAGGTCGGCATCAGCACCTCCCGGCTGCATGCGTTCGGGCCCATGGGGCTGGCCGAGCTGACCTCCCAGAAGTACGTGGTGGAGGGCGACGGGCAGGTCCGGTGAGCCACGGTCAAGGCTGAGCGTCGAGCTCCCGCTCAACCCGCTTGGCGGCGTCCACCCGGCCCAGCTTCAAGAGACACCGCCACTTCTCGGTGAGCACCGAGCGCCGCCACATCGGCTCCTCGGCCCGCCGGGTCGACGGCTGTCTGAGCCACCGCTCGGCGGACACCAGCACGCCGCGGCACTCTCCTGCCTGGGCGCGGAACGTGACCTCCTTCACTCTCGCCTCGCGGACCTGCTCGCTGGGGAGAAAGGGCGCCTGGAGCGCGCGCTGGAGAACCCGGAGTCGCTCTTCGAGGCCGCTCAGGTCGAAGCGCGAGGCGCGGTGAGTCGAGGTCGCTGGCCGACTCGCGGGCGCCGGGCTGGTCGTGGGAGGAAGCTTGGCCCACTCCTCCTCGGTGGAGCCAGCTTGGGCCGGAGCCGCGGACGTGGTCTCCGAATCGGCGCCGGTCACCTCTGGCGCGTCGTCGGGCTCCGCGGGCGTCTTCTCTTCCTCCTCGGGTGTGGCCTGGGGCACCTCGGGCGTGTCGTCGGGCTCGTTCGCCTTCTTCTGCTCCTGCACGCGCGGCGTCGGTTGCTCTGGAGCTGCCTGGGTGGCTGGGGTTCGCGGTGGTGGCACCTCCCACGTCAGGGAGTCGAGGCGACCGTCGTGCCAGGAGGCGGCGTGCCCGGCGACGACCTTTCTCGTGGTGGTCGGTGTCTTCACCTCGACGGCGCCCTCCTCGACGGCGACCAGCACCCGGCCCTCGCTGCGTGACACCAGGAAGCGGGTGCCGAGGTCCTTCACTTCGACCTCGCCCGCCTGCACCGTCACCAGCCGGTCCTCTCGGTGGGGGACGACCATCGCCAGGTTGCCCTGCGCGACCTCGAGTCGCACCGCCTTGTCTTCCAGTCGAGCCAGGGTCACCTGGGTGGCGCCCGTCAGCCCCGCGCGGGTTCCGTCGCCCAGCCTCATCCACAGACTGCCTCCTGCCTCCGTCGCGACCCTGGTGCCCTCCTGGAGCATCTGCGCTTTCCGCAACGGCCGCTCCTGGGCGTGCGCGCCCCTCGCCGTCGCGACGCTGGCGGTCAGCCGCTTCTGGGTCGGCCTTGGAGGCGTCGCGGGGTCCTTCGGCGCCGGGAGTGCACCGGCCGGCGAGGTGCTCGGCGGGATGCTCGTCTCGGCCACGGTCGACGGGCCGACGCGAGCCGAGTCTTCGGGCAGCCCTCGCAGCACCAGCACCGCGAGGACGGCGGCCGCCACGGGCACGAGCCAGCGAGGGCTCAGGAGCCCGGCCCACCACCGCCGCCACTGGGCGAGGAATTGCTGGTCGGCCTTCTCGGCCAGCGCCACGCCAACCCGCTGCGCCAAGGCATGGGGCATGGGTGGCGGGGTGGGCAGTGAGGCCAGCACCTGCTGCGCGACCCGAATGTCGGCCACGGTCGCGGTGCACTGGAGGCAGGACTCGACGTGGGAGCCGATGGGCTCAGGGGCGTCGTGGCCCGCTTGTGCCCAGGTCCACAGGGCGTCGTGCGAGGGGTGCGTCACGGCGCACCTCGCTCGATGCGGGGGTGGAGCGTCGACACCGCTTGGGTGAAGTCGATGCGTGCCCGGTTGAGCCGGCTGCGAACGGTATTCACGGGGCACTCCACCAGCTCGGAGATCTCCTCAGGTTTGAGGCCCAAGAGGTCGTGGTAGACGAAGACGGTCGCTTTGTCTTCCGTCAGCGCCGACAGTGCCCGCTGGACCAGGGCCGCGGCCTGCTTCACGTGCACGACGCGCTCAGGGCTCGCCGATTCGGAGGCGTGAACCTCGGGTGGGTTCTCCACCGCGTCCTCGGGGCGCCGCCGTTTGCTCCGCAGGTGCATGAGCCCGACGTTGACGCAGACCCGATGCAAGAAGGTCGTGACCTTGGAGTCACCGCGGTAGCCTTTGAGGGCTCGCATCAACTGTAGGTAGGCCTCCTGGAGGAGGTCTTCGAGGTCTGGGGAGGCGCCCACCACGCGGTACAAGACCCGCCAGGCTTGTTCTCGGGTGCGCTCGTAGAGCTGTGAGAAGGCGAGGCTTTCTCCGTCCCGGGCGGCGAGGGCCAGGGCGCGCAATGGATCGATGACGGGGCTGACCGCGGGCGCATCGGAGGCCTTGACCGCGATGTCGTTTGGCATATGCCCCAGGAGGAGGGCCGTCATGGCTTCGGTACGTTGCCGGAGCGATGAAGGACGATCCGCCTACCCCTTACGAGACGACCCTGGCCCGAAATTCATCGACCGTCGAGCGGCTCACGTGCCGCTGTGCGTCAGAGGACGACGTCAGGGCAGGAAGAAGTCGGGAGCCGGCTCGACGGCGGGGTCGACAAGGTACTTCTTCAGGTCGGTGACGCCCGCCTGAGTGAGGACCTCGTCATCGATGCAGAAGTTCCCGGTGAAGGAGAGGTCCTTGGTCAAGATGACGTGCGCGGCGTCGGCCATGATGTCTGGCGTGCGGCTGGCCTTCATCAGCGCCTCGCCGCCCAGCATGTTGACGGCCGCGGTGGCGATGGTGGTGCGGGGCCACAGCGCGTTGACGGCGACCTCTCCCTTGAACTCTTCGGCCATGCCCAGCACGCACATCGACATGCCGTACTTGGCCATGGTGTAGGCGACGTGAGGGCCGAACCACCTGGGTTGAAGGGTGAGTGGAGGCGATAGGTTGAGGATGTGTCCCTTGGCGCGCTTCAGGTGTGGGAGGCACGTCTGGCTCACCAGGAATGTGCCGCGCGTGTTGACCTGATGCATCAGGTCGTACTTCTTCATCGGCGTCTCGAGGGTGCCGGTGAGGCTGATGGCGCTGGCGTTGTTGACGCAGACGTCGATGCCCCCGAAGACCTCCACGGTCTTGGCGACGGCTTGAGCGACCTGCTCGTCGGACCGGATGTCGCACTCGATGGGGAGCGCTTTGCCGCCAGCGGCCTCTATTTCCTTGGCCGCGGTGAAGATGGTGCCTTCCAGCTTGGGGTGTTGCTGGGTCGTCTTGGCCAAGATGGCGATGTTGGCGCCGTCACGCGCGGCCCGAACCGCGATGGCAAGGCCGATCCCTCGGCTTCCTCCCGTCACCAGGAGCGTCTTTCCGTGAAGCAAAGTCATTCCTCGAGTCTAGAGCCTCTCCATGTCAATCCGATGTACATTTTCATCCAAGAACAGCAAAGTCGTCGCGCCGAGAATCAGGAGTTCGAAAGGAGCGCTGTTCTTGGGGGGGCTTGCACTCATTCTCGTCGTTTCCCTTGGGGCGGACCCACGGGTGAGCTCGCAGATGGCGGAGAGCGTCGACGCCAAGGCGAAGGCGCTCATCGCCGACGCGAAGACGCTCTTCTCTCGCGTTCGGTACTTGGAGGCCATCGCCAAGTTTCGCGAGGCCCACGCGGTGATGCCGAACTCGACCAACGTCTACAACATCGGCAAGTGCCACGAACGCCTCGACGAGCCGGGGTTGGCGCTGCGCAACTACCGCGAGTACCTGCGCCTCGAGCCAGCGGCGAGGGAGGATGCGGTCCTTCTTCGGGACATCTCCTACGCGGAGAAGCGTTTGCAAGCCAAGGGGCTGCAGCAGCTGGTCGTGTATGTGGAACCGGCAGCGGCGCAGGTCGCCGTGGACGGCCAGGCCCTGGCGAACTGGCCGGCGTACGTGGAGCTCGGCGCGGGAGAGCACGAGCTGGTCGTTTGGGCTGACGGCTACGAGGCGGCGAGGTCCACCTTCGAGATAGACCTCACCCACATCAGCGAGAGGACCGTCAAGCTCCGCTCGGCGACGCGGGACGGCCACGGGGAGGAACATGCGTCGAAGGAAGCGGAGTCTCACTACGCCGAGACCCCGGTGGAACCCCAGGCGACCATGCCAGCTCAAGCGGCGCCTCCCGGCGAGTCGCCGGAGTCCAGGGATCAATCGGGGAGCAGCGTCGTGGAAGCCGTCACCTCCGCCACGGCCAAGCCAACACCCGTCCGACGAACCTGGGCCTACACCATGGTCGGCGTCGCTGGGTCGTGCGCCGTGGCCGGGGTCGTCTTCGGTGTCCTCACGTTGCAGTTCGCCGCCGACGCTCGCGGGACACCTGCCCCGGCGACGACGCTCTACGAGGCGCATGTGAGCACGGCGATTTTCACCGCCGTGACGGCCGACGTCCTGTACGGAGTGAGTCTGATCAGCGCCGCGGTCGGTGCTTGGTTGTTTGTCTCGAGCATGCAGGCCGAGCGTGGGCACGCTTCGCGTTCGACAGGGTCGCTCATGCTCGCGGGGGGCATCACAACCGGAGGCGGTGGGGGCATTCTCTCGGGAGGGTTCTGACGCCCTCAGGCTCAGAGTCTCCTCCGGCTTCGTCGAATCTTCTGCAGAACCATGAGGGGGTACCGTGAACCGTCGAATCCTGTTTCCTATGACGCTCGCCGCCGCCGTCGGCTGTGTCGTGGGCGTGGAGCGCTCTTCGCTCACCAGCACCGCCCATGAGCAACCGGGGTCCAACTGCAGGTATGGCGGCCGCGTGATGAAGAGCGGCGTCGACGTGAACGGCGATGGACAGCTGCAGGACACGGAAGTGACCAGCACCGAATACGACTGCTGGACGCCGGTGTCTCTCACCCGCCTCGACCAGGAGAAGCCGGGGTCAAACTGTCGGTATGGCGGCAGGGTAGAGAGGACCGGGCTCGACGAAAACGGCGATGAACAGCTGCAGGACACGGAAGTGACCAGAACCGAATACGACTGCGACGACTTTCCGAGCGGTTGGGCCGCCTTCGCGTCAGACGTCTGGTCGGGCTGGGTTCCGCAGAACTTCTGGGCTCAAGCCAGCCGGGTGGCGCTCATCCGAGCCCGTTCCAGCGGCACTCGCTTCAAGGTCACCGTCTCAGACAACCTGGGAATCGGGCTTGGCGTCAACTTCGGTGCCGACAGCAATCCCGACCCCGATGCGGTCTACGGCGCCTATGAGGTGCGAATGAATGGTGCGTCATTCAACTGCCTGGCGAGAAGAGCGGCCCACTATTCCGCTGGGAGAAGCGACATCTATGCCCCCTTCGCTACCGTCTGCGTGACCCGCGAGCTCGAGCCTGGCATCTACCTATTCGACGCGTGGATCCAGGCCGCAGTTGGTAACACCGCCGCCGGGAATTGGCAGGGCCAGGCGCTGCTCCTTGTCGAGGAGCTGCAGACCGGCAACTCGAGCGCTCAGTATGGGCCATGGTCCGTCGGCCAACCGCAGCACAGCTTCGAAACAGCGGATGTGTCCTACCAGGCTGTTCCCGAGAGGGCTGTTTCTTACCAGAAGAAGGGCGGCGCGGAGACCCTGCTCAAGGTCACGCTCGCCGATACGCTGGGGGTTGGCATCGATGGAGGCACGGCGTTCGCCGCGGTGAGAATGGCACGGAACGGCGGCCCCATCGAGGACACCGACTGTGTCCTGTATCAGTACGAAGCGAAGAACATGAGCGCGGACCTCCGCGACCCCTTCGTCGCGACATGCGTTTTGCCGGAGCTGCCCCCTGACTCGTACAGCTTCAGCGTCTGGCTCCGCTCCGGTAGTGCGGAAGGTGGAAGGGCGGTGTTGGGCTCGAACCGCTCCTACCCTCTGGTGCTGGTCGAAGAGCTTCCCGCGGCGGGAATAAGCTTCGCGAAAGCGAGCGCCATGAGTGATCTCGTCTCGGGAGACGCTGGCATCTGGCAGCGAGCGACCTCGTCGGGGAACGAGTACCTTTCGGTCGCACACCACGCCTCCTCGACCACGACCAACGTGCGCATCACCTACTCGGATACCTTTCGGGGGGCCACGTGCAATGGGCATGCGGGTCTCGTCGCGGTGCGCGATGACGGCCACGAGACAAGCTGTCGCACGGGCGTGAACTCCTACTCGGAGCACATGGAGGCGCAGCGGCTGCAACGCCCTCGCCCCATCAACCTCACGTGCGTACTTCCCGTCACCCCCAATTCCGACCACACGTTCTCCATTTGGTCGCAGGTCTGGCACGAAAGCGGCGTGACACCCGATATGGCCTGTACCAATCGCCTTGGACAGAACCGTGGACAGAGGCTCCTGCTGGTCGAGGACCTACCGTAGCCGACGGCGACGCTCGCTCACTTGAGTACACTCGGGTCGTCGAACCTGACGGCGGCCGGAGGTTGGCGGGCGGGTTTGGGCTTGGAGGGCGCCCGCTGGAGCTCGGAGTCGTTCTTGGACACCTCGGCGCCAGTCGGGCTCGACTTCACTTGGAGCGTCGGCGTCGGAGCGGGAATCGGGGGAGGAGCTCGCTCCGGCTCCACCGCCTCGGCAAGCGGCGCTCGGTTCGGCTCGCTGCCGGCCTGCTCTGGGGCCCTCAGCACAGAGAAGCCCGCCACCCCGATGATCGACAACAGCGAGAGAAGGAACACGGCCCAAGGCAGTGCTGATCGTGCTCCCATCGCTCCCGCGAGCGACCCGGGGGATTGCGCCGCCTGGCCCAAGGGCTCGAGTGGATTGGGCACGTCGAGCGACTCGAGGGTGTCTGAAGCGTCGAAGGGCGGCGCGAGGATCGGCAGGCTCGCGGAGCCCCGGACCGCGTCGATGCCCGATGGCATGGCGAGCGCCCCCGACGCCGGTGCCAGGGCCGCTCCTGCCTTGACGCTCGCGTCGACGAGGAGCAGCCGCTTCACTACCTCGTCCATCGTCTGCGGCCGCTCGGACGGGTCCTTCGCGAGCATCTGGAGGATCAGATCCTCGAGCGCCGCGGGGACCTCCTCGATGGGCCCGGGCCGCAGCGGCGGCGGTGGCTCGGTAACTTGCTTCACCAGGAGACTCGACGGCGTCTCGGCGGTGAAGGCCGGGCGGCCAGTGACGAGCTCGTAGGCGATGAGGCCCAGCGAGTAGATATCGGTCCTCGCGTCGACGGTGAGCGCCTTGGCTTGCTCGGGTGACATGTACCGCGGCGTCCCCAGCAAGGTTCCGGCCAGCGTGCTATCGCCCTCCGCGTGGGCAGCACCCACCTTCGCGATACCGAAGTCCAGTATCTTGACGAAGTCTGGCTGCTCGGCCTGCTGGACCAGCATGACGTTCTCGGGCTTCAAGTCTCGATGGACGATGCCCTGCGCGTGGGCGGCCGCCAGCGCACGCGCGACCTGCGACGCCACCGCGATGACTCGAGCCATCCGCATCGCTCCCTCCCGCGCCACGACGCGAGTCAGGGTCTCTCCGTCAAGGTATTCCATGACGAAGTAGACGCTCCCGTCCTGCGTCTGGCCGAAGTCGAAGACGCAGATGATGTTCTGTTGCCCGATGCGGCTGGCAGCGATCGCCTCGCGTTTGAAGCGGGCGACCAAGGCTGGGGCCCTTGACAGGCTGGGCAGCATCACCTTCAACGCGATTGGCTTCTCGAGCTGAATATGCTCGGCCAGGTACACCTCGCCCATTCCTCCCGCTGCGAGCTTCCGGACCACTCGGTATCGATCGTCGATGACGGTGCCGGGGGAGAGGCTGCCGCGAGGGAGATCCGGGTCGTTATCGCCTGGACGCAGGGGGGCCGGGCAAGTCTCGCCGGCTCTTCCGGCGTCGCGTCTGCGAACGAGCAACTCGAGGCTCCCGAGGCGCACGAGGGCCCCCGAGTGAATGGCCGCGTGGCTGATCGCCTCCGAGTTCACCACCACCAGCTTCTGACCGGTCAGGTCCCGTACCCAGGGACGATTGCTGTGATCGAGGAGCACCTCTGCGTGGTTCTGGAAGAGCCCGGCACCCTCGAAGCGCATTTGGCATTCCGGACCGGCCCCGACGATGAAGCGACGCCCCGGGAATGGGCGCGTGTGGAACCGCCCGTTTCCATCGCTGACGAGGAACTCGTAGTCGTCCATGGCAAGCGGCCTCCGTTTCTGCGCCTCCAGCGACGTGAGTGGACACACACCATGGGCTGGCGAAACCTCTCGAGTGCCCCCCTGCATCATGGCCTGTCGCCCGCTGTGTGTGACTCACTTTCGCACCCATCTACTAGAAGACGAAGACCGAAACGAGGCCGGGGCCGGGCACCGACGCGGGACGCGATCGGGTCGAGACAAACAAGGCAAGTCCGTAGGGGCCAAAAACCAAACGCGACCCGCTACCGGGCCGTCCCGGAGCCGAGCCCGGGCACGCTCGCGCTCGCGACCCCGAACCCGGTCCCGCCTCCCGGTACCCGTCTCCCGTCGAGTCGACGTCTCGACCGGGCGAAGAATGCGCTATGAACGCGTGAGTGAAGATTCCTCGAGGCATCTGGGGCATCGTGAAGGAGGTGGCTCGCCACCTGCTTCGGCGGCCCGTGGTCGGAATGGTCGCGATGGCCTTCGTCCCCGACGGCCGGCTCGTCCTGATTCGCCGAGGAGACACGGGTGAATGGGCGCTCCCGGGAGGGACGCTCGAGTGGGGCGAGCAATTGCGCACACTGCTCCCTCGAGAGCTCGAAGAGGAGGCGGGAGTGAAGCTGCTCGAAACCGGGCCGCTCCTGGGCGTGTACTCGGACCCAGCGAGGGACCCACGGTTCCACGCGGTGACGCTGGTGGTGTCAGCGAAGGTCTCGTTGCCCGAGAAACCGCCGATGAATCCGCTCGAAATCCTCGAGGTAGGGCTGTTCGACCGCGCGAGCCTGCCGAAGCTCTCTCACCGCATGACGGACATGCTCGAGCGCGCCCTGCGAGGCGAGGTTCATTGGGAATGACCTGGAGCCACCTCGTCCCCGGCGTCGCCGAGAACACCACCGCGGAAACCCCGCCGCCGCGCGATGAGCCGCGTGGAGACGCGAAGTTCGTGCGGGTGCGACGACGGTTCACGTTGCGCGCGAGGCCGTGGGGTGATGCACTTCGTTCGTCAATGGCGAAGACGAAGACGCTCAAGGAGAAGCTCTTCGGAGCGGCAGTGCTGAAGCTGTCGTTCCTCCTGCGGGGCGCGGAGGATTCGCCCGCGTTCCGGGGCATCTACCCGGGCGTACTGAGGGACTTGGGGGTGTCAGACGCGGAGGTCGACGCCTTCACCGCCGAGCACCGGGCCGAGGTCGAGAAGGCCGCCCGTGGTGCCCCGATGGTCGACGACGGGGAGTAGCCGCGAAGTCTCTGGTAGAACCTCGGCATGCCGTCTGACCGCGAGGCGATGTTTCTCAACATGGTGAGCGAGTTCCCCGACTCGCCCATGGGGCACTTCTCACTGGGCCGGTTGTACGTCGACGAGAAGCGGTGGGCCGAGGCCGTCACCGCGCTCTCGGGCGCCGTGAAGCTCGACCCGACGTACGCCGCGGCCCTCGTCTCGCTGGGCGACGCGCACGCCGCGCTTGGCCAGAAGGACAGCGCTCGTCAGGCCTGGCAGCAGGCCATCGAGACGCCGCTGGGGAAGCGTGACCTGAGCCTCCAGAGCGATCTCGAGCAGCGGCTGCGCGATCTCGACGACTTCTGAACGGTCTGTCTCAGTTGAAGACCGACAGGAGCGCGAAGGCGATTTGCGGCCAGGGCGGGCTCTCGACCCCCGCCTCGCCGCGGAGCTCGAGCTCCTGGAACGGGCCGAACTTCACCACGGACCCCGCGGTCATCCGCCCAGACAGGGTGCGGCTGGAGACCGGCGTGCGCACGAGCACCTTGTCTCCGTCGATCTCGAAGCGCACCATCTTGCTGTTGAAGTTGCCGGTGATGACGAGGTGCCCCTTCTGCGACTCCTCGCGAGTCATCAGAACCTCGACCCCCCGAATGTGCGTGTCGCTCACGCTGACGTCGACCGCTCGGTCCTGAAATGTCCCGCCCCAGCTCCCATCGGTGCGCTTGGTGACGTTGCAGTTGACCCCTCGCACCCGGTAGGCGTCGAAGCCCACCGTTCGGTCGTGAACGACGATTTCCCCGCTCGGCTTGAACTCCGTGTTCGCCTCGGGCACCGTCTGTGGCAGCAGGGAAGCGCAGCCGGCCAGGGCGAGGGCCGCGGACGCGGAAAGAAGCGCGAGTCGCATCGAGTTCTCCTTGGGGTGATTTCGCGGCGCACTCTAACCCGCCACCGACTCCGACCGAGCGGAATCCGCCCCTGACGACCTCGATGCCTCCGGCGAGGCTCAGGCCTTGAGGCCCAGCTTGTCGAGTTGGGCGCGCAGGAGCCCGATGCGCCTGGGCACGGTCACCTGGTGATTTTCGGCGTGTCGCATCATCTGCCTGAGCAGCCCCACCTCGGGCTCGGCGACCTGCTTCAGGAGTCTCCCGAAGATGAGGTTCACCTCGCCCTGCTCGAGCTCCTCGCTCACCAGGAGCGCCTCGGCCAGGGTCATCGTCGGCACGCGGCGCTGCACGGCGCGCAGCTGCTTCATCGTGATGCGGATCTCCGGGTCGCGCACCGAAGGCAGGTATTGCACGTCGGGTGACATGCGCACCGAGTAGAGGCAGATGTGCATCAGCCGAGCGTGCTCCTCTTCTTCTTCTTGCAGGTCCTTGAACAGGTGATGCGCCGGCAGCACGTCAGCGAACCGCTCGGCCATCGCCTGGTAGATGCGAGCCGCCCGCAGCTCGAACAGTTCCGAGAGCTGGTAGCTGTCACCCAGGGGGCCAGGCATGGCCAACCGGTTCTCGGAGAAGGTCTCTGCCACCCGCTCGAGCACGGTGCGCTTGGTGTTGAGGAGCGTACCCAGGAAGACATTCAACCCATACAACTGGCTGATCTCCACGGGGTGAGCAAGGCAGTATTCTCTGCTGACGACAGACGCCATGTGCACCTCCTCCTCCTTTCGTCCGAAGACGGTGGAGCAGGGATGAGCCCCCGGGCTGCACATTTGCTAATTCCGCAATGTTCCGCCCGCCATGTAAGCTGATGCTTCTTCTGTGCCGCTCAACCTCGCGGATAGCCAGAGCGCTGGTAGATGGATTCCACCACCACCATCACGGCCTCGGCTTCCTTGAGGCCCGGCTCGGGCGTGCGGCCTTCAGTCAGGTCGCGCATGAAGTCGTCCATCTCGAGGCGCCAGGAATCGTCGCCTCGCGGGTACTCGTAAATGACCGTCTCGGGAGGCCCCATCTCGGGGAGCATCTTGTAGAAGGCGAGGCGCTCGACGCCGTAGCTCCCCCCCAGGCCTTCCAGGTGCAGCTTGGCGTCGCGCCCATAAATCTCGAGAGAGAACAGGTTCTTCCACTCGGTGCAGCTGGCGTGCAGCCAGGCGGTCTGGCCCTTGGCCGTGCGGAGGCTCAGGAAGGCGTTGTCGTCGACCGGCATGTCCCAGAACGAGGTGGTCGCGTGGCCGTCGATCTGCGTGAAGGTGCCCAGAAAGGCGCCCGCCAGGTCGATGAGGTGCACGCCTTGATCGATGAGCTCGCCGCCGCCCGACAGCCTGACGTCGGCGCGCCACTCCTTCTCGTAGCCCACCCGGCCGCCGTGGCCGTAGCGACCGCGGAGGAACATCAGCTCGCCCAGGTGGCCTTCGCGGAACAGTCGCTGAGCCTCGAGGAGGGCAGGGTGGTATCGGTGATTGAACCCGACCCGCACCTTGACGCCCTTCTCCTTCTCGACGCGGCGGAGCTCCTGGAGCTCGGCCACCGAGATGGCGGCGGGCTTTTCGACGAGCACGTGGCGGCCGGCCAGCATCGCCTGCTTGGTCAACGGGGCGAGCGTATGGTGCAGCGTCGCCACCACCACTACCTCGACCGCGGGGTTCGAGAGGAGCTCCTCATAGGAGCCGGCCACCACCGCGCCGGGAAGGGTCTTGGCCAGCGCCTCGGCGGCCTCGCGCTTCACATCGTAGACGGCCCTGACCGCGCCCTTGGGGAGCTGAGCCGCCCGCTTCTTTCCGATGAGCCCACAGCCGACGATGGCGAACCCAGGCGTGCTCATTCGGCGATCCTCCTCAGCTTCCCGAAGTCCTTCTTCTTGGCGAGCGCGGACAGCGTGGCGGGCTCGTTCCATGGGTCCCACTGGGCGGCCAACAGGTGACCCGACAACCCATCGGACGCCTCGCTCAACAGGTAGCGCACCAGCCCGCCCACCTTCTCGAGAGACCCGCCCTGGCCGGCCTTCACCTTCAAGGCCGATTGGTATTCAGCCTCGCCGATGCGAGCGGGCCCCAGAGTCACCATCTCGTCGATGAGGCGGGTGTCGATGGCGCCGGGGGCGATGGCGTTGATGTCGATGGGGAGCGCGCGCCACTCGTCGGCCAGCACCTCGACGAGGCGGACGATGCCCGTCTTCGCCACCGCGTACGAGCTGAAGAACGGCCGTGAGCCGGTGGCGCCTCCGCCCGAGAAGCAGAGGACCTTCTTGCGGCCAGGCCCACCCTCGAGGAGCGGGAAGAAGGCGTGTATGGACTGGAACGTGCCCAGGAGGTTGAGCTCGATGGACTGGACCCAGAGCGCCGGGTCTGTCTCCATCGCCGGGCCGATGACGCCATGGGCGCCGGCGCAGCAGATGAGAGCATCGACCTGGGGCCACCGGTCGCGCACCTGGGTCACCGCGCGCTCGAGGTCGGCTCGCTTCGAGACGTCACACCCGGTGGTTCGCGAGAGGCCCACCACCTCGTTGCCGTGTCGAGCCAAGAGCTCGGCGAGGTGCTTGCCGATGCCCGAGGAGGCCCCCGTCATCACGATCCTCATGCTGAGGGTTCAAGCATGAAAGCCCTAGGGGTGCACGCGCTCGACGATGGGCTCACCGCTGTCGACGGCGGTGCCGCGGATCTCCACCCAAGACACCGAGAACGGGCCGCTGAGCATCAAGAAGATGAGCGAGAGCCGGGCGCGCTTCCCGTTGATTGTGACGAAAGGCCTGGCGGCGCAGCTGCCGTCGGCGTCGCGGCTCACCTCGATGTCGATTTCGCGGTTGGGCGCGGTCTTGATGGCCATGGTGACGCCGGTGGGCCTGACGACCTGCGAGCCGATGCTGTAGGCGAACGAGTCGAGCCAGCTCATCGGCAAGAGCCGCTCGTGGTTGTCGTATTCGCGCCAGTAGCCGAAGACAGGTTCCTTGCCGGCCGGGCGACACTCTTTGGTCAACCGCAGCGCGTACTGCACCTGGTTGTGGTCGTCGCTCTTGCCGATGGCGAAGACGGTCTTCACGTCGTTGGGGCCGAAGTGTACCGCCTCGCCCCAGGCCGCCAGACCGACGAGGCTCAGCACGGCGAGCATCGCTCGAGCAGGCGGGCGGTGGGCTGCGACAGACATGAAGCCGTGAGCAGTAGCATACTCCGAGCCTGGTCTAAGGCCCCACGTCGGCCGGTGACCGGCGACGACCGCCGGGACCGGCCGCAGTCGCGTCCCGCGATGGGGTTCGTGGCGCGACTCACCAGGTTACGCGCCCGTCGCGAGCTGATTTCCTCGTCGTTTCCTAGAATCTGCCAACCTTCGCGGGGCGCGGCGGACCCCATTCTGACCGCCGTGGCGCAGCCGAAGAGGCTCCTCGAAGCGCTGGGGGACTGAGGCAAGCGGGAAAGACTCCTCGCTCGGCCCAGAAACGGGTATGAGCGCTGGCTCATGGCAGCCAAGAAGAGCGCAAAGAAACCGGTGGCAAAGTCGCGCGCTGCCAAGAAGCCCAGCAAGCCGACCAAGGCATCGAAGGCGAGCAAGCCCGCCCCCCGCCGAGCCACGAAGCCCAAGGCAGCCCCTCGAGGGGCCTCCAAGTCCAAGGCTGGCGGAGCAAAGAAGCGGCCGCAGCTCAAGTCTCGTCGGCCCAGCCTTCGTCCCAAGCGGCCGGTCAAGGCCAAGGCCGCGCCGAAGCCGGCGTCGAGCTACCCAGAGAACCCCGAGGCGCTGGCCCTCGCACGCACCATTGCCCACGTCGCGGCCGAGAAGAAGGCGACCGACGTCCTCATCATCGACACCCGGGCTCGCGGTTCGGCGGTCGGCTACGACTACGTGGTCATCGCATCGGGCGATTCGGAGCGGCAGCTCGAGGCCATCTCTTCGGCCGTCGACGACGTGCTCAAGCCCAAGGGGACCAAGGCGGCCAGCGTCGAGGCTTCGGCCGACTGGGTGCTGGCCAACTACCACGACGTGGTGGCGCACTTCTTCACTCCCGACACGAGGGGCATCTACGACCTCGAGGGGCTGTGGAGTGACGCTCCGCGGGTGCCGCTGAAGTAGGCCGGTGCGGCTGACGCTCCTCTCGGTCGGCAAGGACCGTTCGGGTCTCTTCGCGCCCGGCGTCGACGAGTACGTGAAGCGCCTCTCGCACGTGGCGAAGGTGCACGCCATCGAGCTGCCTCCGTCGCGCTCGACAGGGGTGCAGGCCCGAGACGAAGAGGCCGAGGCGCTGCTGGCCAAGCTGGGCCCCCGCGATGTGCTGGTGGCGCTCGACGAGGGTGGCAAGTCGTTGAGCAGCGTCGACTTCGCCCGGTGGCTGGGTCGCCAGCAAGACTCAGGGCGAGACGTGGCCTTCGCCATCGGAGGCGACGAGGGGCTGGGAGCGGCGGTGCGGGCGAAGGCGGGCCTGGTGTTGTCACTCTCCGCGATGACGCTGCCTCACCGGTTGGCGCGCCTGGTGCTGGCGGAGCAGCTCTACCGCGCCTTCACCATTTTGCGGGGTGAGCCGTACCATAAGTGAGTGGGTGGCCGCGGGCCGTCGAGACAGCGTATGGTGGCTTGGGTCCTTTCGAACTTCATGCGGCGTACTCGGGTCGAGCTGTTGGACAGATTCCGCGCGGCGGTGCTGGGGTTCGGCATCGGTGACGCCCTGGGGTTCCCTTTTCGGGGGTTGCCCCCTGCTGCGCTCGCCCGTCAGCCCTACCTGGCCGAGGACTTCGCCTCTCGGCCGCGGGGAGGCTTCGCCAAGGGGCAGTTCTCCGACGACACGCAGATGCTCCTCGCGGTGGCCGACGCGGTCGTGCGGCAGCGGGGAGTCGATGGGCGGGTGGCCGCGCAGCACCTGTCGTGGCTGTGGGAAGAGGGCACGATTCTGCAGCCTCAGCCGGCGACGAGCCGGGCGATGGAGGCGGTGCTGGAGGGCACGCCGTGGGTGAGCGCCGGGGCGCCGCTGGGTGTCAGGGATCCGGCCGCGCTGTCTCGAGGCGTGGTGGTGGGGCTGGTGAGCGAGTCATCTCCGGCGCGACTGGCGCACTGCGCGCAGGTG
This sequence comes from Myxococcales bacterium, assembly GCA_003153055.1. Next base: position 4,630 of record PMBV01000426.1, on the reverse strand, counting down.
CTGACGGTGATGACGCACAAAGACCCCGTCTGTGCCGCGGCGGCCGCGGTGGTGGGCCGGGCGGTCCAGCTCGGCCTCGAGGGTGAGCCGGTCTCGGCGCTGACCTACTGTGAGGAGCTGTCGAGGGTGGCGGCGGCGGCGGACCAGCAGCTCGCCGACGAGGTGTACTACTTGCCGCGGGTGCTGAGCTGGGATGAGGACCGGGCGCTCGGGGCGCTCCGACGGGTGGGTGTGCCGACCTCGCAATACGACTTCGAGCTGGGGCTCCCGCCGCACGTGACGCCGGTGCTCCTCACGGCCTTGTATGGGGTGGTGAAGTGGCCGGGTGACTTCAGGGCAGCGCTGGCGGTTGTCTTGAGGAGCGGGGGAGAGGTCGACGTGGCGGCGGGCGTGGCTGGAGCGGTGCTCGGAGCTTCGCTTGGGACCGAGGCCATTCCCGCAAGGCTGAGGAAGAACGTGCTGTACGCCGACGCGCTGATGGACGCGGCGGATCGGCTGTTCGACTTCAAGGCAGAGCAGGTGCCGGCGGTGGTGGCGCCCCGGGCGTTGTTCAGGCGCTCGTGAGGGGCGACAAGGGGCGACAAGGGGCGACAAGGCGCGCTTGCGTCACCTCAGTCGGCCGTGCCCAATATCGTCCTATGGGCGGCGTTTTCACCTCTTTCCCCCGCCCTTCTCCTCGAGGAGAAGGGGGCCCGCTCTCAGGGCCGCGGGGCCCTGGACGACCGCACTGCCTACGGTCGCCTCCTCGGTGGCCAAACGCTGGAGGGGCGTGGCGCCTCGCCCGGGCCTCCACCACCGCCCCAGTTTACTCTGAGCTTTGAGCTTCTGGGTTCAGGCAATGCCCTTGGTCTTGGGCCCTCTGCCTGTCAAGAACACCGGTGGATGACCTGTTGACGGAATGAGGTGCAGAACAGTTCCGGCCGGGGACCAACGTGGGCCCGGGCGCTCCTGTTCTGAGCGCCGCAGCTCCAGCTCTACGGGCGTCCTTGACCAGCAGAGGGCCCAAGACCGAGGGCATTGCCTGAGCCCTGAAGCTCCCGAGTCAGAGTGAACGGGGGCGGTGGTGGAGGCCCCGACGAGCCGCCACGCCACTCCAGCGTTCAGCCACCCAGGGGGCGACCGTTGGCAGCGCGGTCGTCCGGGGCCCCGCGGCCCTGAGAGCGGCGCCCCCCTCGCCGGGGCGAGGGGTCAGGGGGAGTGGGGGCCGTCCGCCCGGACAAAGGAAGAATCTACTGCGGACGAGCGGTGCCTCAGCCTCTTCTTCGGGCCCCTCAAGAAAGCCCATACAGCGGGCCGAGCCGCATGATGAGCACCGCCCCCGCCATCGCGAGCCCCATCGATGCCACCGCCACCCCATACCAGGCCGCCCTTCGCTCCGTCGCCGTGGAGAGCCGGAGACACGCCACCGCCAGCAGCGGGCTCCCCACCACCGAGAGGGGGAGCGCGTAGAGCCCCAGCCCAGGACGAATCAGCGTCGATGCACCCAAGAACGCACTCACTCCCAGTGCCGCCCCCGCCGCGTAGAGAGGCCAGGCACCCAGCTCCGCGACCTGTCGACGGTTCATCGTGCTCGTACGCGCGAGGGTCACGAAGAAGAAGGTGCCGCACGATCCAGGGAAGCCCAGCGTCGCGGCCGCGATGCTTCCTCCACGGAAGAAGCCCACCAGGGCAAGGATGACGCAGGCGGCGGCGAGGAGCCAGGCGACGAGACGCATGAGGGCCACGAGTGTACTCCCTCGCACGAACAACGGTCACCCGTACGATTCGCGCTTGATGCGCGCTGACGGAACCCCGATGGCCATGAGCTGCTCGATGGCTGCCTCGAGAAACCGTGGCTCGGGCGTCGTGCCCTTCTCCTTGGCCGCGGCCTTCTCCAGCGGACCAATCGCGGGGCCGCAGGCGTACACCACGCACGTGCCCGAGTCGGGGACGCACTCCTCGAGGAGCGCCCGCCCCAGCCGCCCCTGCCGCACCGTGGGCCCGAAGCGCCGCGCGTCGGTCTCTCGCGTCAGCGTGTGGACGACCTTGAGCTGGCCCGGGTGAGCCTGCGCCAACTCGTCGAGCTCCCTGCGGAAGCAGATGTCCTCGAAGGTCCGGTTGGCACAGATGAAGGTGTGCCGGAGCTTGAGCCCCGTGTGCAGCGCGTGCTTGAGGATGGAGAAGTTCGGCACCGCCCCCGAACCCGCCACCACATGCACGAGGTGGTCGGTGCGCGACTCGATGTCGGCGGGGAGCGTGTACGGGCCAGTGAAGCCCGTGATGTGCAGGTGCGTGCCGCGGTCGAGCTGCTTCACCAAGAGCGGTGAGAGGAGCGGCGGGTACTTCGTCTTGCCACTGACGTAGGTCTCTTCCTTCACCGTGATGGCGACGTACTTCTCGTGGGGCGCGGACGCCAACGAGTAGGCCCGAGGTGACTCGCGTTTGCCCTTGAGGTCCTCGAGGTACGAGGTGAATCGCTCCAGGGCGCCGAACTGATGAGGGTCGATGGTACAGAAGTGCCCCGGGAGGTACTCGAGCCGGTCATTGCCCGTGAAGAGCACCAGCGTCACCGTGTCGGGCGTCTCCTGCCGTACCTCCGCCACCATCACCTCGAGCTCCTTGATCTTCTTTCCGCGCGTCTCGGGACCGTTGGACATGATTCGCTCGAGGGTACCCCGCCGCACCGAGCTGGGCGAAGCCAGGTCCCGGCCGCCCCGCCTCCTCGGGGAGCTGCCGTGGCCGAGGGCCCCGCGTGGGAGTCACCAGGAGTTCAGACTTTTGGTGCGAGTTCCACCGGCACCTGGACCCGAGGTCTCTTGAGCCAGGTGTTGATCGCCACCAGCCCCAGTAGCACCGCCGCCCCGGCGTAGAAGCGCCAGCCCAGCTGCTCGCTCCCGGGAAAGAGGAACCACGCCAGCGTCATCGCGTAGACCGTCTCGAGCGACACGGCCAGCGCCAGCGTGTACGGGCTCAGCGTCTGGAGCACCCGCAGGCTCCACAGCCACGGAATCACCGTGCATCCGATGGCCAGCGCCGAGAGCAGCCACACGTCCCGCGCCAGGAGCGCGCTCGGCATGACGAACTCCTCGGGCCTCCAGAGGAAGAAGAGGCTCGTCACCACCGCCGCCGCTCCCAACTCGTAGAACGTCATCACCTCGCCCCGAGAGCGTCGCGCCAGCTTCCCGTTGATGGTCCCAAAGGCCGCCGCGAAGAGCGACGAGCCCAGCCCCATCACGAGCCCCGTGGTGTCGGCTTTCGCCTCCAGCTTCACCAGCAGGCTCACCCCCACCATCACGAACAGCCCGATGAGGAGCTCGGCCCCTGTCACCGCGCGGCGAAAGGCGATGGGTTCGATGAAGGCGGTGAAGAAGGTGCCCGCCGAGAGGCACAGCACCGCGATCGCCACCCCGGAGTACTTGATGCACCCGTAGAACAACAGCCAGTGCATCGCCACCAGCGCGCCCACCAACCCGAAGCGCAGCCCCAGCTCACGGGTGACGCGGAAACTGATGCCCCGAAACGCCATCACCCCCGCCATCACCACCACCACCATCAACAGCCGGTACCAGACCAGCGTCAGCGCGGTGAGCGAGATGAGCCGCCCGAGGATGGCGGTGAAGCCCCACACCACCACCGTCACGTGCATCAGCGCATGGGCACGGGCGGGGCTGAGTGGGGCCGGAGGTGACATCGACCGTCGGATACGGCGAGCGCCGCTCCGACTTAGACCTTCGCGCCTGGCGTGACTTGGAAGGCCGAGTTGAACTCGGTGATGGCCTTGTTGATTTCAGCGCGGATCTCAGCGGTCAGCTCGCGCTTCTCTTCGATGCCCTTCTGGACGCCAGGGAACTTTCCGTCGCAGAACTCGAGGAACTCCTTGGTCCAGCGCTGAATGTCCGTCACCGGAATGTCGCGCAGCCAGCCGCGCTTCGCCGCGTCGTCCTTGTTGGTCGCGGCGTAGATCTGCATCACCTGTCGCGCCACCGGCAAGGGCTCGTACTGGGCCTGCTTGAGGAGCTCGGTGAGGCGGGCGCCACGAGCCAGGGTCTCCTGCGTCGCCTTGTCGAGGTC
>PMBV01000426.1:0-472 GCA_003153055.1 Myxococcales bacterium | reverse complement strand
TCGCCCGCCTGGGTCTCGATGATGGGCAGGGCGGTCAAGGAACCCGCGCCCTCGGCGTCAGACAGCTTGGCCGCGCGCTCGAGCAGGCGGGAGTGAATGTAGAACACGTCGCCCGGGTACGCCTCGCGCCCAGGAGGCCGGCGGAGGAGCAGCGACAGCTGGCGGTACGCCACGGCCTGCTTCGACAGGTCGTCGTACACGATGAGGGCGTGCATCTTGTTGTCGCGGAAGTACTCGCCCATCGCGCAGCCGGTGTAGGGCGCGAAGAACTGCATCGGGGCCGGGTCAGAGGCGCTCGCCGCGACCACGATGGTGTACTCCATGGCGCCGAAGTGGGTCAGCTTGTCCACCACCTGCGCCACCGTCGACTGCTTCTGCCCGACGGCCACGTAGATGCAGAACATGTTCTGCCCACGCTGGTTGATGATGGCGTCGAGCGCCACCGCCGTCTTGCCCGTCTGGCGGTCACCGA
>PMBV01000231.1 GCA_003153055.1 Myxococcales bacterium | reverse complement strand
ACGTAGTCGAGCGCCGCCGCCATCGCAGGGTGCACGTCCCGTTGCCCGTAGGGCGACGCCACCCGCGCCTCCCCCGTCGGCTCCGCCAGCACCGAGCCGCGCGAGTCCGTCGCCACCGTCGTGAAGACGCCGTTGCGCACCACGCCCACCGTCCGCCCGCCCACGCTGACCCGCGCCGTCAGCCCGCTCTCGTCGAGATATGCGCCATCGTCCAGGTACCCTGCCACCGGCACGCCCGCCCGCAGCTTCATCAGCCGCTGGCCACCCTCGTCGTGCACATAACTGAACACGACTCCTCCCTTCCGGGCGGTGGAGATTTCCCCGTCCGGCCCGTACCCGATGGTCAGCGTGGCATCAGCCGCGGTGGCGTCAGTGCGCGACACGATGCGGTGGAGCGCGTCGAACCCGTACGTCACCGTCCCCACCGTCAGCTCGGTGCTCGACTCGGCAACCACCCTCGTCGTCCCGTTCCGACTGAAGGACGTCGGCAACCCCACCGAGTCGTACCCGTACCCATAGGCGTCCCGCGCGTCGCTCGACGCCACCAACTGGCGGTTGTCCGAGTAGGCGTACCCCCGAAGCAGGTCGGTAGAGCCCACCCTCAGGTGCTCCCAGTCCACCAGCCCCCAGGCATTCATCCGCATCTCGGTGGACGCCTGGTACTGCGCCGTCCGCTGAGTCGAGCCGACCTGTCGGCGCGTCATGCCGTCGTACGCCAACGCCACGCTGTCTCCATTGGAGAAGGCCGCCGACGCGAGGTTCCCGTTGACGTCGTAGCCAAGCGTCGCCAACGGCGCTCCGTTGAGCCTCAACGTCTGGAGCCGGCCGTAGGCGTCGTACCTGCTCTCCTCCGTCGTCGAGCTCAGCAGCGTCCCCGCCCCGTCGGAGACACGGGTCTGCCGCGCCCCTGCCTGCCCGCCCTCGATGTAGCCCCAAGCGGTCTCGACCGTCCGCCAGTCGCCCAGCCGCACCACTCGTTTGAGGAGCTTCCCGTCGACCCGGTTGTCGAGCGTTTTGCTGAAGCCATCGCCCGTCACCCCCGACAAGAAGCCGACTATCCCCTTCGCCAGAGGCGCCACAGGCGTCGCCCCGTCGTAGAAGTAGCTGAAGACCTTGGTGCCCCCGACGGCGAGGTCGACGTGCGTCGCCTGCTTCAACCGCCCGATGCCGTCGTACGTGAAGTCGACCTTCCGCTGGGGGACACCGGCGGGCGACAGGTACGTCTTGCGCGTCAAGAGGCCAGTCGCCGGCTCGTACTCGCTCCGGACGGCGGCAGCTCCGTCGCGCGCAACGAGCGAGACCCGTCCGTGCTCGTCGAAGGACTGCGTGTGCTTCTTCCCATCCGGCAGGTCCACCCTGCGCACGCGGCCCATCGCGTCGTAGGTGAAGCGGTAGACGTTTCCCGACTCATCCCGGGAGGCCACCACCCGCTTCGCCGGGTCGAGCGTCCGCTGGGTGGAGAGGGTACCATTCTCGACGGTCCGCTCGAGAATCTGCCCGCCAGTCACCGTCCACTGCCTGACGAGGTCCCGCGAAACGCCAGCATGCAACAACTCGGTGCGTCGCGCCTCTTGTCCGGACGCGGTCAACACTCGCTGCCGAAGTGGAGTCGTCCCGGTGAGGAGCGCCTGGTAGTCCAGAGCGAGCGGATCGCTCCCTGCAGCCAACGTGGGCCGAAGGAAGGTGTTCTCCTTCCGTGCCGTCCGCAGCCGCTCGGTGACGCCCCCGAAGGACCACCCCTCGGGAATGGCCCTGGCCGCGGCGATGCCGTCACCCCCGGCCGTCTGGAAATCCACTGTCCTCGTCCGAGCACCTGCGGTCGCGTCGACCAGGAGCGCGCTGAACACCGTCGCGGGCACGCCTCCAGACGCGAAGCGGTACGTCAGCAACTCGTTCGGGTTGTCCTCGCTCGCGTTGCCGAGGTCATCCCAGCGCTTCCAGAGGCGTTCCAGCCCGTCGTAGCGGAAAAACTGCCGGAGCCGCGCCGCGCCACGGTCGACCTCGATGGTACGTGGCAGGTCACTGAGCGCATCCCGCTCGATGACGCTCGTCACCACACCATCGGTCCCCACGAGCCGGGTGAGGAGCTGAGTCACTGGGTCATGCACGAAGGTGCTGGTTCCGCGCCCTGGCACGGAGAGGCTCGTCAAATCGTAACTGGAGTCGTAGGTCGCTGTTTGGAGCGTGAGACTCCCACTTTGGGCCTGGCTCTTCAGCCCCGTCACTTGCCCGACCTCGTTGCGCTCGACGACGGCGGTGTAGTCGAAGTCGAGGGTGGCGTCGGAGTGTCCGCCGATGGTCTCCACGCGCGCGGGCAGGCAATGCATTGCGCTACCGAGCCCGGAGAGTGCGGCGCCGCCTCCCGCCGATGACGATGGTGCTGGAGTCGCCATCGGGGTGGACGAAGTCGGCGATGGGCGTGCGGTAGAGCTCCAGCCCGAGGGAGGGGAAGGCCACAACACTCTCCACGTGCGACTGCTGATCGCTCATGTCCAACAGCGAGGCCAACGGCGGCCGGAGCCAGAAGAAATCCAGCGCCGCGCCGACGGCGAAGCTGACGAAGAGGGCGCCGAGGACCAGCCGATCCGCCCGAGTGAGGGGCTGGCTGTGACCCCCGGGCGCGCCCATCGGGCCCGGCGTGGCTGACCTCTCCACAGGCGTGATGCGGTGCCCTCCGACGGCGGCGTCGCTCACGCAGGACCTCCCGGGGCATCTCGCACGGCCTGCTCCATCGCCCGTTTCCCTGCGCGACTCAAGCCTTACACGCGACTCCAGCCACTCAGAGAGGCGGCAACGACAGGCAGCGGCTCGAGCAACTGGCCCGCGACCAGGGTGCGTGGCCGAGGCGAGGGCTTGTGCTCGTCTCGCTACTCTGGGCAGCCGCTGCTCGTTCTTCGCCGTCGGCAGTCCACCGACGAGACGTTTTTCTACTCGGCGCCTTTGCACTCCACTTCGTCGACGCGACGTTCATCTACCACGCCCGACCGATGCCCAAGCTGCTCTGGGGCCAGTCATCGAGCGACACCTCCCAGACATGGAGGTCCTGGGCCGCGCTCGGCCGTCCTGCTCCTCCGAGCTCGCGACTCGGAGGAACGACTGGTCTCAGGTACGGAACGGATTGGTGAGGAGAATTGTCTCCCCGCGCTCGGCACCGACCGAGATGCAGACCACGGGGATGCCGACGATCTCCTCGACCCGGCGAACGTAGCGCTGGGCCGCGGGCGGGAGATCTTCCAAGGTCCGCGCTCCAGCCAGGCTCTGCTCCCAGCCCTGGAGCTCCTCGTAGATGGGCTTCACCCGCGAGAGATCCTCGAGATCGCCGGGGAACTCGTCGACCCGCTTGCCATCGAGCTCGTAGCCCGTGCAGACCTGCAGCGTCGACAGCCCAGACAACACATCGAGCTTGGTGAGCGCCAGCGCCCACAGGCCGTTGACCCGAGCCGCGTACCGGAGCACCACGGTGTCGAGCCAACCGCACCGGCGCGGTCTCCCGGTGGTCGATCCGAACTCGTCGCCCACCTTCCGCAGCCGATCGCCCAGCTCGTCATGCAACTCGGTGGGGAACGGACCCGCGCCGACTCGCGTGGTGTAGGCCTTGCTGATGCCCATCACGCGATCGATCGCCGTGGGCCCCAAGCCCGAACCGACCGCCGCGTTGCCCGCCACCGTGTTGCTGCTGGTGACGTAGGGGTAGGTCCCGTGATCGATGTCGAGCAGCGTCCCCTGGGCGCCCTCGAAGAGAATGCGGGCTCCCTTGCGGACTTGATCCGCCAGGTACACCGAGGTGTCCCCGACAAACTCCTTCAGCCGGGCGCCGAGGGCCGCGTACTCCGTCACGATGGCCTCGGGGTCGAGCAACGGCTCCTCCGCCTTGGCCGCCTTCGCCAACTGGGCCAGCTCTCCCAGCACCAGCGGGAGGCGCTCCTTCACCCGACGACGCAGGCGCTCCACGTCGAGCAGATCGCGCAGCCGAATGCCCCGGCGAGCCACCTTGTCTTCGTAGGCCGGACCAATCCCACGGCCCGTCGTCCCGATGGCGCCGGCCCCGCGCGCCCGCTCACGCAGGCCGTCGAGGTGCTTGTGCCAGGGGCAAATGATATGGGCGTGCTCGGACACCATCAACTGAGCGCCAGTCAGCGGGCCCTTGAGCCGCAGCCCTTCGATTTCTTTCATCAGCACGGTGGGGTCGACCACGCACCCGTTGCCGATGACGCACATCTTTCCGGGGTGGAGAATGCCCGAGGGGATGAGGTGCAGCACCGTCTTCTGGCCGCCGACCACCAGCGTGTGGCCTGCGTTGTTGCCGCCCTGGAACCGGACCACGATCTGCGCGTGCTCGGTCAGCAGGTCGACGACTTTGCCCTTTCCTTCATCGCCCCATTGGGCGCCGACAACCACGACATTTGGCATACGTGGGGCAGCCTTGTAGCATCATGAGCCCCCCCAAGCGCCAGGCGCATGACAGCGATCGACGAAGCCACAGCCCAGCTCCTCGCAGCGGGCCCGGGGCCGCCTCGTCCATCGACCAGTAACCTGCGCATTCACCAGCGCTTGCGCCTGTTGCACCAGCTCGCCCTCGAGCCCCTCGAGCTCCAACGGCTCGTCGATGAAGCGCGGCCGAGGATCGGTTTCTCGCAGAAACGAGACCCCCGCGCGCACCGGCACGTCTCGCCCAGCGAAACGCCTGGCAGCCAGCGCGTAACACCGAAGCTGGAATAGGTAGGCCGAGAGCCCACACGGAGGCAGCCGGGAAGCCTTGTAGTCGACGACGGTCAGCACGTCGTCTTCAACCAGGAGATCGATCTGCCCCCTGAGCGCCAGACGGAACGCGCCCTCATCGCCGATGCCGAGGACGAAGGGCAGCTCCCGGTGCACCCGAGCCTCGCCGAGCACTCGCAGGCGGCGGCCAAAGTCGGAGGAGAACAGGCGCGTCACCCACTCGAGCACGTCTTCGCCAGCCCGGGAGCCAAGGCCCTCGGCGCGGCGAATCTCGTGGAGCGCCCGCTGGAGCCGCGGCCCTTCGAGCTCGAGAGGGGCCAGCTCGAGGAGCTTGTGAGCCGCCGTGCCCCGCTCGCGCACGTCGCCCTCAACCTCGAGCTCCATGGGCCCATCGAGCGACCGGGGACCCTCGGTCAACCCCACCTGATGCAAGAAGTGGTAGCGGCTGGGGCAGGTGGCGAAGTCCATCAACTGGGTGACGGGGAGCAGTGCGAGGCGAGTCTGTGCCCAAGGCGCCTCCCTCACCCGGGCCACGAGGCGACGAGCATCGGCCAGCCCGTCGGCTTCGGAGCTCGGCGCGGCCACGGTTGGCGGCGGCGGAAGCAGTGCGTCGACCTGGAGCTCCTCGACCTCCATGCGCACATCGGCCCATTGGAACGCGGCGTGGAGATCCGCGGCCCAGGTACCGGCCCGTGGCTTCTCGGGAAAGAGCCCGAACACCACCCTGTCTCTCGCGCGCGTCATCGCCACGTACAACAACCGGAGACGCTCGGCCGTGGCCCGCGCTCCTCGCAGCTCGGCGATGCGCTCGATGGAGAGCGACTGCAGCTCGCCCTCGTCGGTGGCCGGCGGCTTCACCCCCAGGCCCGCCAGGCGATCGAAACGCACCGGCGCCTTGTCACCCGGGGAGACGCCGGAGAGGTCGGGAAGGACGACGATGGGCCACTCCAGGCCCTTGGCTTGATGCACCGTGCACACGGTCACTGCCAGCGGATCGAGCGCGTCGATGACATCGCCCTGCGCCTCACCCGGCTCGGCGTCGGCCAGCTCGAGGAGCTCGGCGGCGAACGCGGCCCGCGAGGTCCCCCTCGCCTCGGCCCTGGTCGCCAGCTCGAGGAGCTTCTCCAAGTTGGCCAGGGCTTGCTCACCGAAGGGACTTGCCGCCACCGCGACCTTGAAGCCCGTGCGCTCGAGGGCGAGCTCAAGCACGTGGGTGAGCCCCAGGCGATCCTGCTCCGGAGCCAGCACCGCGAAGGCCCGCGCGAAGCGCTCGAGGCGAGTCCGCTCGAGCTCGGTCATGGTGTCGGGGCGACGGCCCTCGAGCAGAACCTCGCGGGGCCGCACTCCCTTCTTCCACTGGCCCGACTCGAGGCCGAGCTCGACCAGCGCCGTGTCACTGAGCCCCACGAAGGGGCTCCGCAGCACGGCGGCGAAGGCCACCGCGTCATCGGGGTTGGCGAGGAGCGAGAGGAGGCAGGCCACGTCGACGACCTCCTGTGCACCCCAGAAGCCGCGCCCGCGCACCACCCGGTGACGCACGCCGTGCCGCACCAGGGCCTGGCGGTAGACCTCGAGCTGCGTGAATCGCTGGAAGAGCATCGCCACGTCGCCGCCGGTGACGCGCCTGAGAGGACCACCTTCCCGAGGCGTGACCAGCGCCGAGTCGTCGGCCAACGTCGAGGCCAGGAAGCGGGCGACCGCGTCGGCATCGGCCAGCCGCAGCGCTTCGGCCGAGGGAGTCGCCTCTTCGCCCTGCGCTCCGACGAGCCGGACCAGGGCCAGTCCCGGAGGCGCGGTCGTGCGCACCGGGGTGAGATCGTCCTCCGCCGGCACGTACCCCACGTCGAAGTCCCACCTCGCGCCACCCTGCCCCAGCACTTTCGACATCACCGAGTTCAGCGCCCTGGTGAGCACGGGCGAGGATCGCCGAGAGGCCTTCAGGTACGCCGTGCCACCTCCACCCTGCTCGATGCGCCGAGCCATGGTGGCGAAGACGCTCACGTCGGCTCCGCGGAACTCGTAGATGGACTGCTTTCGATCGCCCACGACGGCCGTGAAGGCAGGCTCCAGTGGGAGCTGGAGGATTTCCTGATGCTGGGCCTCGAAGGCGGTGCTCACGGGCCGTGGGGCGCCCTCGCGTCGCTCGGCGAGGAGCAACACCAGTTCGAGCTGGAGCCGGTTGGTGTCCTGGAACTCGTCGACCAGCAGGGCCCCGAAGCGAGCGTGCGCGGCCCGCCGGGCGACGAGGGAGTCGCGGAGGAGATCCCTCGCCTGCACCAGGAGGCCCGTGAAGTCGAGCACGCCTCGCCGGGCGAGGAGCTCGCGGTGACTCACTTCGATCTCCCCGAGCACCTCGCGAACCACCGCTTCGTGCGGTGCCATCACACACGCCCCGTGGAGCAATTGGAGATTGCGCTCTCGATCCTCGTCGCCTCGCTGGAGCTTCTTGACGAAGGGCTTCAGCGACGCGACCGGCTCTTGGCGGATGGTGCCTATGGTCGCACGGAGACGGGGAACCAGCTCGGGCGTGTTCTCGAAGGTGAGCCGCTCGAGGAGCCCCGCGAAGTCGGCCAGACGATCGCGGTACTGCGTCGATTGCGCCAGGGCCGCGCTCGCCTTGGCTCGCAGGTCGCTGAGGGCCGCGTCGAACTGGCGCCGCAGCAACGCGCCGTCGGCCACCTTGACGAAGCGCGGAGAGAGGCCTTCCTCGCGGACGCGGGAGTACACCGGAACCAGCGCGTCGACGAGGCCGAAGCTCCCTCCGCCGCCGAAGCCGAACTCGCTCACCAGGTGCCTCAGCTCGGGGCTGCCGTCTTGAATCTTCTTGAGCACCACCCGCTCGGCGACTTCGACCACCAGCGCCCTCGCCTCGCGATCGTCGAGGAGCTCGAAGGCCGGGTTGACGGAGCTGCTCGGCGGGGCGCGACGGAGGAGCTGGGAACACAGGGAGTGGAAGGTGCCGATGGTCGCCGACCCCAGCCCGTCACGAGCGTCTCGCCAGAAGCGCGGTGGGGGGAATTGGGTCCCCAGGACGTCGAAGCTCCGGCGGAGATCCGGCTCTTCGCCGCGACCTTCCGCTAGGGCACCGAGCCGCTCTCGCAGACGCTCGCGCATCTCGCCGGCGGCTTTGTCGGTGAAGGTGAGGAGCCCGAGGCGCGCGCATTCCACGGGCGCGTGCCCGTGACGGGCTCCGCCGAGAAGGTGCAGGCACATGGTTACGAGGCTGTAGGTTTTGCCAGTGCCGGCTCCGGCGGAGAGGGCCAGGTTCTTCTCGAGACGAAGCGCTTCGGAGAGGTCGAGGGCGGTCGTGCCATCGATCGAGTCATTGTCGTCGACGGTCTCGGATGACGGTACCGACGGGGACGGGGACGGGGACGCGGACGGGGACGCCGACGGGGACGGGGACGCGGACGGGGACGCCGACGGGGACGGGGACGGGGGCGGGTTCGCGTTCGGGTGCGCGCGCGGGTTCGCTTGCGGGGGCGGGTTCGTCGATGGGGGCGCGGGCGGGCGCTCGCCGGGCTGAACCAGGCGAAGGTGTGATGGGCGGGGGCGGACTTCTCCGTCGGATGGAGTGGTGCCCGAGCGAGGTGGAGCTCCAGGTGTGGGTCCTGGCTCCGCGTTGGGTGATTGGGACTCCCTCGACGAGCCGAGCGCTCGGGTCCCCTCGTCGAGTGGGTTCGAGTCAGTGGACTCGGGAGTTGTTTTCGGGCTCGGCGTTTCCCGCGCGGGCTCGGCGCTCCACAGCGCGTCGAAGCCGAGTTGTTGATCGGTGGGTCCCTTTCGCTTGGAGGCCATTTCAGTCTCCCTCCACGGTGAGGCGCCGTTCCGAGATGCGACAGACCTGCCGCATGGCGCAGAAGCGGCAATCGAGCGGCCGCGGCCCGAAGTCGCCCTTCCGCAGTCGAGCGAGGAGCTCGTGCACCGCGTTGGCGAGGTTCGGCCGCTCTTCTTTGGCCAGGCGTGCCCGCGTCGCCGCGTCGGTGGCCAGCAGCTCTGGCAGCGTCCCGCCGCTGACGCCTAGGACGTCGCTGAGGCTCCGCGCTTCCTGCTGGCGAAGCTCGAGCCAGGCGCCCTCCAGCGCTCGGCCAGGGAGCCATTGACTCACCGCCAGGAGGTAGAACGGGAGCTGAAAGTCGCCTCGGAGGAGCGCCGCCACTCGAAGCTTCTTGGCCAGCCCCGAGGACTTGTAGTCGATAACCCCGGCAGTTGCGTCGCTCGCGTCCACTCGGTCGATGCGCCCGCGGAGGTAGACGTCGCGCTCGGTCTCGAGGGCCGCTGGAACCCGCACCTCGCGCAGGGCCGGGATCGCCTTGGGGCTGCCGAAGAGCACCTCCGCCTCCAGCACCCGCGTGCCCGGGAAGGGACGGATCACTTCGGGCTCCAGCACCACCCTCCGCACCGTCGCCGCGGCACGGACTCGGCCGAGTTCCCACAACGCCGGGTGCCCCGTGGACGCCCGTCGCCCCACACGCTCGCCAGCGGCGACGGTCGCGGCCTCCACCAGCGGCGCCACGTCGTCGGGCAAGAGGTCGGCTTTCCCCAGCCACCCTCGATGCTCGAGCACCGGCACCACTTCGCGGAGAATGTCGTGGAGGAAGGTGCCCCGGGTGCGCCCGTCGGGTTCCTCTTGCGCCGCCTCGGGCGTGTCCAGCTCGAGGAGGTTCACGAGCAGCCCACGAAACGCACACTGCCCCCACTCGCCCAACTCGGCAGCGCTCAGCGGATGGTCGAGGCCATATTCGAGGTCGGGCCCGAGCTGCGCCAGGAGCGCCTCATCGAGCTGCCCGCTGTAGCGCCCCGCCGGCCGCGTTCCCTCTGAGAAGAACTCCAGCCGCTCGGTCTCGATGGCAGCCGCGTGGCTCGCTTCGGTCAGCCAACCCTCGGCCCCCAAGAGCGCCCAGAGAGCGTCGCGGCGCGGATCCTCTGGCGTCTGACGGGTCGATGCTGGGCTCAGCGTCTCGAGCGCCACCCTGGTGCGAAGCTCGGCCTCGGTGCGCACCTCGTCGAGCGAGGGCACCGGTCGCTGGGGCAACAGCTCTTCCTCGAAGCCCTCCACGCAGCGGGCGATGGCGTCGAGGAACGGCGAGGGCAAGAGCTCCTTCCCCACGCCGTCGAAGCGGGCCCGGCTCAGCGTCACGCGATCGGCCGCGCAGCAGGCGAAGTGAAGCAGGAGCCGATCCTCCGCCAGCCGCACCGGCAGCCCCACCTCGCCGTCGATCACCGAGGAGCGGAACAACGGAGCGCCGGCCAGACGGTTGAGCGTCTTTCGATCATCTTCGTCGAGCAAGGCCAGCGGTGGAGCTCGCCCGGGGAAGCGCCCGTCGACGAAGCCTCCGAAGAAGAGCGCGTCGAAGCGCCGGCCAGCCAACTCGCGGGCGTCGAGCAGCCACACCGCTCCGGCACGCGGGCCTTTGATCGAGAGGCGCTTCGTGGCGGCGGCCCGCGTGAGGTGACGGCCGAAGTCGGTGCGCTTCATCGGGCGAAGGCCGAGACGGCTCACCTCGAGGGCCTCCTTGAAGACCCCCAGCAGCCCCTCGAGAGCCTCGGAGGCCGCCTCGTCGAGCGCCACCGCCCGATCCAGCGCGCTCTCCAGGTGAGGGGCATCGTCGAGATCTCGTCGCCCCACCCGCTCGGGTGAGCGTTGAATGAGCCCCAGCTTGGACAGCACGTGCCAGAACGCGTCGACCAGCTCGAGGCCCGGCGCCTGCTCCGGGAGGCTGCGAAGGAGCACCAGTACCTCGGAGACCGAGGTCGTGAGTGCCTCGAGGGCGCGGCGCCGCGCGTCGTCCGAGGTTCGAGCGCGCAGCTCGGACAACCGAACCTCGTAGGCCCCGGCCTCGGCAGTGGCGCCCAGCTCGTCGTCGCGCACCCCAGCTTCGAGAAACGCTCTCCGAGGGCGGGCGGCCTCGGGACCGAGAAGACGAACCTGGCGCGCCTCCAGCAGCGTCGCCAGTGCCTCCGCCGGAAACTGCTCGTCAATCAGATCGACCAGCTCCAGCGCCAGCCGCCCCACCGGCGTCGAGAGCAGCGGCCGCCCGAGCCGCGCGCGCACCGGGAGACCCTGCTCCTCGAGGGCTCTGGCCACCAACTCGGCGTCGGTGCCCAGGTCGCGAAAGACGATCGCGATGCGCTCCGGGGCCGTGCCCGCGGCCACGAGCGACCGGGCGCGCGAGGCGATCTGCCGCGCCTCTTCTCTCGGCGTCGGGGCCGCGAAGCCGCTCAGCGTGGGCGCTGGTCGCGCACCATGGGCCTCGGAGACGGCGGCACCCGCGACCCACGCGAGCGGCGCATCACTCGTCTCGGCGAAGACCTCGACGTCGAGCGATTGCCAGCGGGCCTCGATGGCACGAATGGCGTCGAGCACGAAGACGTCGGCCCTCGGCTCCTCAGCTGAGGGCCAGTGGAGCTCGAGCGGGACCCTCGCTCGCTGGCAGGCCGCCGCCAACGCCTCGAGCAGCTGGAGGCGCGCAGGGAAGAGATCGTGCACGTGCCGAATGACAATGGAGTCGAAGCCGCTGAGCCTGGGAGGCAGGCCCTCCTTCGACAGCCGGAGCGCAGCGAGCCGAGAGAGCTCACCTGGGTCGATCAGGCCTGCCACCTCGAGCAGTCCGTCCACTGTCTCCCAGAGCGACGCCAGGGCCTCGGCCCGCGCGTAGAGTCCTCCCTCGGTGGCCGCCAACGCCGCCGCCCGCAGCACCCGAGGGGTGACCGCCTGCGCCCGAAGGTGGGTGAACAAGTCCTGAGCCTGCACCGCGAAGTCGACCGAAGACACCCAGTGGCCCCACGCCGACGAGGCCACGGCCGGCGCCTGCGCTCCGATGAGCATCCGCACCGTCAGCGGGTCGGCGGGGGTCCGAGCGCTCCATCGGGCTGGCTCGCAGCGCTCGATGAGCTGCCCGAGCGTGCAGATGCTCTGGGCGTCGACGAAGTCTGCCTGAGTTGCCGCGTCGGCGAGCCACTGCTCAACTCGATCCGAATCCGGTACGACGAGCAGCTGGCGTCCCATGGTAGGTGAGCAGTGTCACCGCTCCTGAAGGGCGCCTTGTACCCCGTTCCCTTCGCGGCGTGCGACGGGAATTCGGCGGGAGTTTTCGGCCGCGTGGTCGATCGCTCGACGCGGGAGCCCGGATGCCTCACACGACCTTCACGTCGGCTCGACTCGCTCGGCGATCTCCGGACGGCCCAGGAGCGCACCCCGAGCCTCGATCTGGAGCCCTGGGCTGGCCGGAATCGGCGGCGCCGTGAGGTACCGAAAGAGACTCAGCGCCAGGGCCGCGCCCAACGCCTGTGCGACCACGAAGGGCGCCACGTCGAGCGGGCGAATACCCGCGAAACTGTTCGTCAGGGCCCGGGCCACAGTCACCGCCGGGTTGGCGAAGGACGTCGATGACGTGAACCAGTACCCGGCGACGACCCATCCGGAGACCGCCATCGCCACGGCCTCGGTCCGATGCCGGGAAACGAAGAGCACCGTGCTCACCAGACCGAACGTCGCCACGACCTCCCCGAGCAGTGGCCCCAGCCCACCGCGAGGGTGCGTCGACACCGTGAACGGTGCCTCGCCAAACATGAGGTGCGCGAGGAGCACCCCTCCGACGGCACCCGCGAGCTGAGCCACGACGTATGGGACGAGGTCGCGTCCCGGCAGGCGCCCGCGGGCCCCCTCGACGACCGTGACGACGGGGTTCAAGTGCGCGCCCGAGATCGGCCCCAGCATCTGAATGAGGACGAACAGCACCGCGCCGGTGGCCAGGCTGTTGGCCAAGAGAGCCAAGGCGACGGAGCCTTGAGCCAGGCGCTCGCCCATGATGCCCGAGCCGACGACCGTGGCGAGGAGCAACCCTGTCCCAACCGCCTCCGACGCCAGCCGCTGGGCCCGAGTCGACTCCGGGGAAGGAGATACCTCGACCTGCGTTCGCCTCTCGCTCATTCGACCTCCGGTGCCTCCCTGGGAGCGCCCCGACGCCCCGGACGATTCAGGACACCGTCGTGCACCCGTGCCTGTTGCCGGAAAGCTCCAGGCGGTCTAGGTGGTGCCGGTGACTCTCGCTCGCCGTGCCGCGCTCTTCGCCGCTGTGTCCGCCGCGTCGATCGCGTTCGATCAGTGGACCAAGGTCCTCGCGACCACGTACCTCAAGAACCACCCGCCCCACATCTGGCTCGGCGACACCTTTCGGCTCCAGTACGCCACCAACGAGGGAGCGTTCCTCTCGCTGGGGGCCTCGCTGTCTCCCACGGCGCGCTACTGGGTCCTCATCATCGGGGTCGGCCTCCTGCTCGCCGCGCTGTCGGTGTACGCCCTCTTCAGCCCCAAGCTCGACCGGTTCCAGGTGGGCGCCTATTCGCTCATCGCCTCGGGCGGTTTCGCCAACTGGATCGACCGGGCGCGCTTCGACGGGCTGGTGGTCGACTTCATGAACATGGGCATCGGCTGGCTCAGAACCGGCGTCTTCAATGTCGCCGATCTCGCCATCATGGTCGGCATCGGGTTGCTCTTCCTCCACAGCTACCGGCAGGACCGCGCCGCCAAGGCCGCAGCCGCGGCGCAGGGCCCGACCTCGTAGGCCAATTCACCTCCATGGAGCCGACCCCCACCGTGCTGTGGCTCATTCGCCATGGAGAGACCGCGTGGAACGCCGCGCGGCGCTTTCAGGGTCAGCTCGACGTGCCGCTCAACCAGCAGGGCTCGACCCAAGCCCGACTCTTGGCCGCGCGCCTCGGCGCCGAGCACCGTGCCCGCCCGTTCGCCGCCCTGTACACCAGTGACCTGTCCCGAGCGATGGAGACGGCCCAGGCGACGGCCGAAGCGACCGGGCTCCCCCTCTCGGTGCGAGTGGAGCTGCGGGAGCGCCACTTCGGGGTGCTCGCCGGCCTGACCCCCGAGGAGATGGAGACGAAGCACCCCGAGGTCTTCAGTCAGTGGCGGGCGAGGAACCCCGACGCCGAGCTGCCCGGGGGCGAATCGCTGCGCGCCTTCAACGCACGGGTCATGCATGAGCTGTCGGCGATCGCCCGAGCACACCTCGGCCAGCCGGTGCTCATCATCAGCCACGGGGGCACGCTCGACTGCGCCTACCGAGCGGCCCGAGGGCTCCCCCTGGAGTCGAAGCGGGAGCACTCGCTCCACAACGCAAGCATCAACCAGGTATCCGTGAGCCACGGCGGTGAGCTCACGCTCGGGCCCTGGGGTGACATCGCGCACCTCGAGGCCGCGAGCACGAAGGAGCAACCGCTCCATTCTGGCGACTGGAAAGAAACGCCAGGCTGACGCCCAGCTCAGGGCCTGGCGCCCTTTCGCCTCAGGCCCCAGAACAGCAGCCCGACGGTGATGACGAACATGACCCCGACGACACCGAGAAGCCCGAGCCCGATGTCCATGGTGGTGCCACTCCCGGCGAGCGCCGAAGCTCTCAGGCCCTTCGCCGCCAGCACCACGGCCGTGAGCTCCTCCTCGGTCGAAGGCTCCCACTGGGGCCCGATGAGGCTCACTACCTGGTCGCCCTCGTCGCCTGGCAGGTGGTACGCGAGGGTCTTGGTGGCACCTTCGACCGAGATCAGCTTGGCCACCGCGATACCTTGCACCTTGAGCGCCGTCGCCTCGATGATCGTCGCCGGCAGGCCCTCCTGGGGGTGTTTGAGCCGCTCGGCCATCTCCTTCACCACGCCCGGAAAGTAGTCCAACTTCCGAGATGGATCGGTCACGACCCTGAGGCCGAGCTCTGGGTTCTCTCGGCTGTGCCAGAAGCGACTCGTGGCTTTGGCAGAGGGCAACGGCAGCGGGTCGGCCTGCTCGACCCAGTGATCCGACGGAGGCAGCGCGAGCTCGAGCTCGGCCCCTTGTGATGCTCCGGCGAAGACGATGAGAAACGACACGAGCCGGCGATTCACACGGGCCTCCTTGAAAGGTGGCATCATCGCTGGTTCGTCCCCACCGAGCACCAAAACTCGCTGACAGGTCGCAGAGTAAATTTTGCACAGGCCACCGAGCACAAGGGCACCGGGCCTGCCGCGCTGTTAGAATGGGAGAGGGGGAGCGCAGCCGCGGCGAATGAGACGAAACGCGTCGATTCTGGCCGAGATCGTGGACGCCACCATGGACGCGGTGGTGGGCCTCAACCGTGCGCTCGAGGTGGTGCTGTTCAACCGCGCGGCCGAGCGGCTGTTTGGAGTGCCGGAGTCAGCGGCGCTGGGACAACCGCTGACTCGCTTTCTCAAGGAGAGCTCGTCACCGGTGTTCGACGAGATGCTCCAGGTTCTCGCCTTGGAGTCAGCGGCCACGAGCTGGAGGCAGACCGGGCTCCTGGGCGTGCACGCCGATGGGCGAACCTTTCCCGCCGAGGTGAGTCTGTCTCGCTCGTCTTCCAGCGAGCAGCTCCACTTCGCGGCGATCATTCGGGATCTGAGCGAGGAGGACCGAGCCAAGGCAACGGCCAAGAACGCCTCGGGGCTCTTCGAGGCGGCCTTCACCAAGAGCGCGACGCCGATGGTCATCGGGACGATGGACGGTGCGTTCGTCTCGGTCAACGAAGCGTTTGCCCGGCTCGTCGGAGTTCCGACCGAGGAGCTCGTCGGCCAAGCGCCCGACGCCCTCTGGCCTGACACCCCGCACTTCATGGAGGCCTTGCGACGAACGGGGCGAGTCGAGGGGCTGGAGTACGAATTGGCCACCCGAGACGGTCCACGCAAGTTGATCCTCTCGTTCGAGCAGGTCGAGCTCGGCCGCGTTCCGCACGTGTTCGGAGTGATGGTCGACGTCACCGAGCGCCAGAAGACGACCGAGCTGCTCTCCACCGCGTTTCGCTCGAGCCCGGCGG
This sequence comes from Myxococcales bacterium, assembly GCA_003153055.1. Next base: position 3,798 of record PMBV01000231.1, on the reverse strand, counting down.
GCATGAGCATCTCGACCCTCGGGGGAGAGCTCCTCGAGGTCAACGAGACCCTGGCCCACTCGCTCGGCTATTCCCGCGACGAGCTGGTGGGGGCCAGCGTCGTCACCGAGGGCATCTGGCACGACCCGGCCGCTCGTAAGGCCGTCGTCGCCCGGCTCATGCGCGATGGGCAGGTGCTCGGTTTCGAGGCGACCCTGCGAAGAAAGAACGGCCAGCCCGTACAGATGCTCTGCAGCTGGGTGATGCTCAAGGTGTCCGACGAGCCTCACATCTTCTCGGTGACACAGGATCTCACCAAGCAGCGGCAAGACGACGAGCGGCTGCGGGCCTCCGAGCGACGTCAGGCCTTCACCTTCGCGGCGAGCCCGGCGGCGATGATGCTGATGCGGGTCAGCGACGGGGTGCTGGTCGAGCTCAACGACGCCTGCTGCAGGCTGTTCGAGGTCTCGCGAGAACAGGCGCTGGGCAAGACCGCGGTGGAGCTGGGCTTCTACTCCTCGAGCAGCCGGAGCCAGGCGTACGAGATGCTCGCGCGAACCGGGAGGGTCATCGGCGTCGAGAACCGCGTGTCGACTCATACAGGCCGACCCATCGACGTGCTGTTCAGCGGCGAGATCCTCGAGCTCGACGGCGCCAAGCACCTGTTGGCCAGCGTGCTCGACGTCACCGCCCGCAAGCGGGCTGAGGAGGCCGCCCGAGAGAACGAGCGACGGTTCCTGCAGGTGGCGGAGAACATGCGCGAGGTGTTCTGGCTGGCCGACGTCGAGACGGCCCAGGTGCTGTACATCAGCCCAGCCTATGAGCGCGTCACCGGTCACGCCCGAGAGGAGCTCTACGCCGACACGAGCAAGTTCATCACCCTGGTGCACCCGGACGATCGAGAGCGCATTGGCGCAGCCCTCAAGACCCGCCCCGATGGCCGGGCCGATTTCGACTTCCGCATCGTGCGCCCCGATGGCGCGGTTCGCTTCGTGCACAACGAGGCCTTCCTGGTGCTCGACGAGCTGGGGAAGGCGGCACGGGTGGCCGGCATCGCCGAAGACGTCACCGAGCGCCGGAGCTTGGCGGAACAAGTACGCCTGGCCCAGAAGATGGAATCCATCGGCCAGCTCGCCGGGGGCGTGGCCCACGACTTCAACAACCTGCTCACCGTCATCTCGAGCAGCAACCATTGCCTCCGCGCCCAACTGGGCCGCACCGAAGGCTTCGTCCAAGACCTCACCACCGAGATCGAGTCGGCGGTGAGCCGCGGCACGGCGCTGACCAAGCAGCTGCTCGCCTTCAGCCATCAGCAGATCATCGCCCCCGTCGTCCTGGACCTCAACGACGTCATCGTCGAGACCACCAAGATGCTGGGCCGGCTGCTGGGTGAGGACGTACGGGTCGTCACCTCGCTCTTGCCAGGCCTGCCCGAGGTACGGGCAGACGTGGGTCAGATGAGCCAGATGCTCCTCAACTTGGCGGTCAACGCGCGCGACGCGATGCCTCAGGGAGGCACCCTCACCATCTCGACCGCCGAGGTGACCGTCGACGAGCGCTTCGCCAAGGCCCACCTCGGGCTCAAGGCGGGGAGGTACGCCGAGCTGTCGATGACCGACACGGGCCTGGGAATGACCAAGGAGGTTCAAGCCCACCTCTTCGAGCCGTTCTTCACCACCAAGCCCCCGGGCAAGGGCACCGGCCTCGGCCTGGCCGTCGTCTTCGGCATCGTTCAACAGTCGGGTGGCCACGTGGTGGTCGACAGCGAGCCCGGCCGGGGGACGAGCGTCCGCATCTACCTCCCACCGTGCACCCAGGCTGAGAAGCTTGAGGACCTGGCGGCCACTGGCCGGTCGGAGGAGGGCCACGAGGCGTTGCTGCTGGTGGAGGACGAGGACAGCGTCCGCTGGGTGGCGATCCGCGGGCTCCGCGCTCGCGGCTATGTGGTGTTCGAGGCGGCGTCGGGAGTGGAGGCGATGAAGCTCCTCGAGGCGCACCGCGAGGAGATTGCCCTCATCATCACCGACGTGGTGATGCCTGACATGGATGGCCGCGAGCTCTCGGTCCTCGCCGGGCAACTCTGCCCCTCGCTCCCGGTGCTCTTCACCAGCGGCTTCACCGACGACACCGTCATCCGCCACGGGATCCAGCACGACCAGGTGCCCTTCATCGAGAAGCCCTATTCGCCCAATGCCCTCGCGCGGAAGGTGCGTCAGGTGCTGGACCAGCACCGGGCGACGCGGCGCGCATGAAGCGTCGGTCAGGCCCGGGAGGGTGCCCCGAGCCAGCGGCTGAGCTGCGCCGCGTGCCCCGGGAAGGCCCCTTCGATTTGCTCGAGCAAGAAGGCGTGGTCGACACCGACCTCCGACAAGCGGCGCAGTGAATCGCCCCAGGAACCACCACCTCGGGTCGCGTGCTTGAGGGCCAGGAGCCCAACCTTGAGCACTGGCAGCTGCGACAGCTCGCCGTCTTCGATGGCGCCGAGATCCACCAGGATCAACTCGAAGTCGAGGAGTTGGCCGCCACCGAGCGGCGCATGGGACAGCGACGAGAAGGTGCGGCCCGCCGTCCAGGGCGTGGGGCCATGGTACACCACGAGCGGGACAACGACGGGGAGCGCGCCCTGGCGCCGATCGCGGGCCAGCCATTGCCAGGTGCGTACCAACGCCGAGAGGGCCCTGACCGCCACCGGCGGCGTGGGCGCACGGTGCTCGAGCAGGCAGCAGACGAAGACCTCCCCGCCGCCGAGAAGCGCGAGCCTGAAGACGACCTCTCCAAGGGGCCTCCGCTCACCTTCGCGGCCAGTGTCGACCAGCTCGGGGGGAACGTCGGCCAAGAGCGCGAACAGCTCTGGTGGCAGCCGCTCACGGAACAAGGCAGCCGGCACGTGGGGCTGCTCCAAGAGGATCTGGAAGAATTCGGCGCAGCCCGATTCGATGGTCACGGTCGTCCCCCCCGGAATCGACCAATCTAGCTCAACTCAATGTCGCGACCCAAACACCGCTTCGAGTGACGGCGCATCGACTGCTCGATCGAGCCATTGATCGATCTCCTCGACTCGAGCCGCCTTGACCTGGTCGAGCGTCTCGCTCGCCAGCGGACCAAACCGCCGAGAGAGCACCCGCACGAGCGCATCGGCCCGACCTTCCTGCCGGCCTTCGTTCTGGCCTTCAGCGCGCCACTCGGCCCGCCACTCTCGGGCCGCGATCGACAGCAACTCCTCCTCGTGCTCCGGCATGACCCGCCTCACTTCTCCGAGCAAACGTGCTCGATCGATGTGCCTGTACGCCGCCAATATATACACCGTTCCGGTGGCGAAGAGCCACGGCGCCTCTTTCAGCGCCCGAAGCACCGCGGCAAGTCGCTCGTGCTGCGATGCGGCGTTCCTCGTCGCGTACTTGAGGAGCATGAGCCCGGCCTTGAGCGTCGGGTTGCCTGAGAGCAGCTCATCGGGGATGGCGCCGACATCGACCACCACCATCTCAAAGTCGAGGGGCCCGCGACACACCCTCACGACCGCGGGCGACCTGCGTCTGTGCCGCAACGACGACCACTGTCGGCGAAGTGGCCTGGGCTTCTACCCTCGAGACCTGGGGCTGGGTCGGCCCGAGGAGGGGGAGGTGTCAAGCCGCCTTGAGTCTGGAGCGGTGACTTCGGGTCGTGGGGTCCCGGGCGAGCGCCACGAGCCCCTCGTTCGGTTGGTCGTGTCCCCGAGTGAAGGTCTGATGGCCTGGTCTCCAGCAATAGTACCAATGGTACCATCTTCCGGAAGGCTCGCGATGGCCACGTGTGAGTCCGGAGTTGTTCTGACATCACGCG
>PMBV01000462.1 GCA_003153055.1 Myxococcales bacterium | reverse complement strand
GGGCAAACAGCGAGGCGAAGCGCTAATCGTCGTAGATGACGCCAAGGACATCGCGCATCTGCATGTACACGTTGCCCTTGGGAAAGGCAGCGCGGGCCACGCGAGCAGTCTCCTCGGGGATCGGGCCAAAGGATTCTGGTTGCAGTGTCAATAGCCGGGCGATCAGCGCCAGTGATCGCCGGATGGATGTGCGCCACGAGGATGAGTTAGGGCAGTCGCAGAGACGCACTTTGGGACGGCCTCAAGATCGAGTTTGGGGGAGCCCGGGAATCGAGTTTGCCGAGTCCGTGGAGTCCGTAGAAGCCGTTTCGCAAAGGCTTCGATCGGTCGAAGACGTCCCTTGTCCGACCTGACTTGCTGCCTCCTTGCTTCGGCCGAGCTGGCGGTAGCTCCGACCGGTGATCGTGATCATCTGGACGTGATGCGTCAGCCGGTCCAGCGCGGCGCTCGCCAGGAGCCCGTGGCCGAACACTTCCGGCCACTCTTCCAGCGCGCGATTGCTCGTTATTCCGAGAGACCTCCTTTCGTACCGAGAGTCGATGATCTCGTAGAGGTCGTCGATGGCCTGGGTGGTCAGGGCGCGCAGCCCGAAGTCATCGAGCACCAGGAAGTCGACCGCGGCGAGTCTGAGCATCTTGCGACCGTAGGTGCCGTCGGCCCGGGATGCCTGGAGATCGTTCAGGAGTTGGTGGACGGGCTTCACGGTCACCCGAAAGCCCCGTCTGACCGCTTCGTAGGCCAGTCCCGCAAGCAGATGCGACTTCCCCACGCCCGTCGGCCCGCAGACCAACAGGTTCTCGTGTCGCTCGATGAACCGACAGGTCGACAGCTCCAGCACCAGCTGGCGGTTGAGGCTGGGCACTTGCCCGAAGTCGAAGCGTGAGAGGGTCTTGCTCTGCTCCCAGCCAGCCTCCGAGAGTCGCAGCTTCAGCCGAGTCTGCTCGCGCCGCTCCAGCTCGTCGTCCAAGAGCAGTCCCAGGAACTCGCCCGCCGAGAGGTGGTCGCGGGCGGCCTGAGCCGCCCGAACCTCGAGGGTGTTGAGCATCCCCGAGAGCCCCAGCCGCTTGAGCTTCGGGAGCAGCGGGTGGACGAGCGTCGTGTTCGTCGGGTAGAGGTTTGCCTGGTAGGTGGCCGATTCAGCGCTCCCGTTCATCCCAGTGCCTCCACGGCCAACCCCTCGACTGCCGACGCCTCGACTGCCAAATCGGTGCGCTCCCTGAGATCCTCGCGATCAACCCCATCACTGGTCCCGCCAAGGAACTCCTCGGGCCGCCTGGCGAACGTGTACTGCTGAGCCTGGTGAGCAGCGTCGCTGGAGACTGCTCGTGGGAAGGGCAATGGCTCAGCCAAGAGCGGCTCTTGGTCGAGGCCCGCGTTCAGGATCTCCCGAACCCGCCGATAGCGCGGGTCGCCGTAGTGGAGGGCGCGTCGGCAGGCCGCCTCCAGCCTTCCCCTTCCGACCTCCTCCTCCAGCTTGAGCAGTCTCTGCACCGCTCGCAGGCGGTCCAGCGGTCGCTCGTCGAGGAGAGCCTCGACCACCTTGGCCGTCTCGGGACCAATCCCCTTCGCGATCTCGCGGCACCTGTCGGGCGTGCGCTCGAGGTAGGCGACCTTCTCGGGCGGGTAGTGCTCGTTGCGGGTGTGCCACTCTCCCCGCTCTCTCGCTCGGAGGTGCGTCGCGACCAACTCCACCCCCTGGTAGAGCTCGACCGTGCGCTCGCCGATCTGGGCCTGCAGTTCCTCCCCCACGTGCCTGAAAGGCACCGAGTAGAAGCTACCATCGATCGTCACGTGGCAGTCGCGGTGGACCTTCACCTGGCGGACGTCGACTAGGCTGAACGGCTCGCTCAGCAAAGGCAGGAGCGCGGCCCGCTCGCGCTCGTTGAAGAGCTTGAGGGGAGCCTGGCCAGTCGTGCCGTGACATCTGGTGCCCGCCACCTCGACGACCCAGACCCGCAGGCGCTCGTTGGCAACGTCGATGCTGCCGAAGCGCTGTCCCGCCAGGAAGTTGCGACTTGCGTAGTGGACCCCCGACTCGACCTTCCCCTTGTGCTCTGGCGTCCTTGGTCGGTTTGGGCTGATCAGGCAGCCGTAGTGCTGAGCCATCCGTCGGTAGGCATCCCCGAGCACCGGGTCATCGAGCGAGGCTTCGAGCACCGCCGCCTTGAGATTATCGAGGACGATCCGCCTGGGTACCCCCTCGAACCACTCGAAGGCGTGACGGTGGCAGGCAATCCAGGTAGGGGTTCGCTGATCGAAGACAAGCTCGGCGAACTGGTGACGGCTGAACGACAGAGTCATCACGAACAGGTACGACGGGCGCCTCAAGTGCCTGACGGGGTCGTAGAGGAGTCCGGCCGAGCCGAAGTCGACCTGAGCCTCTTCGCCGGGGGATGTCTGGACTCGGACGAAGACCTCGGGGCCTTTCGGCCGAATCTGGCTGACGAAGCGCCGGATCGAGGAGTAGCTGCCAGTGTAGCCGTGATCCTCGCGCAGCCTGGCGAGAATGGCCGTCTGCTCGACCCCTTCCAGGAGCAGCCGCTCGACGACCTCGCGGTAGGGGCTGACGGTGGACTCGGGCTTGGGCGGCGCCTTGACCGGCCCAAGCGAGGCTACTAGCTCTCGGTCTGTGGGCAGCGGTCGGCTCACATCAAGGTAACCAGCCTCGCCGACCAGCTCACGGTACTTGGCGACGGTGTGGCGAGAGACTCGAAGGTCGAGCGCTATCTGGCGCTCCGTCTCGCCCTGGCGCAGTCGGTAGACGATGTCCCGAACCTGGTTCACGTGCAGTCGCTCCATCTGTTCCTCCGGCTTGTTCCGGAGGAGTATTGTGGCGGCTGCCTGACTCACCCTCGGTAACCCTCACCAATCAGCCAATCGGGTGGCGCTCTCCACCCGGCGATC
>PMBV01000244.1 GCA_003153055.1 Myxococcales bacterium | reverse complement strand
AAGAACAACGCCGAGGGGCTCATCTACACCACCGAGAAGTCCCTCGAGGAGTACGCCAGCCTGTTGCCCGAGAAGGACCGCGAGGAGATCGCCGTCGACCTGGCGAACCTGAAGAAGCAGCTCGAGACCAACGACGTGCCGAAGATCGGCGCCGCGGTGAAGCAGCTCGAGGGCTCCGCCTACCGCATCGCCGACGCCATTTACAACGCGGAGCAGAAGTAGGCGACTCCCTCGGGTGGGGGCGATGAAGAGCCGCCTCGCTGGCGTGAGTCGCGAGTCACCTGGTGCGACGAGGTGCGCGCGGGCAGGGGAGTGGACCCGAGGTGGACTTTCGTGCCAGACAAGGGCCCAAGAGCCGCGGCTCTGCCTGGCGCTCCACTTTGGCGTCCTGAGCGTTCTGGAGTGTCTTCTGACTGACCTGTGCGAAGCGTGCGGAATGTGCTGCAACGGGACCCTCTACACCTACGTCACCGTGGTGCCCGACGATCTCCCGAAGCTGGCCAAGCACCCCCGGCTCACGCTCAAGCCGCGCAGTGGGCAGGACACCTTCGACGAGCCGTGTACCCTGCACACCGGCAAGGGCTGCAGCGCCTACGAGGACCGCCCGGACACCTGCTCCCGGTACCAGTGCGAGCTGCTCCGGGCCGTGGGGGCCGACGAGCTGACCGAGGTGGAGGCGATGCTCATCATCAAGGAGGGGCGGGCGCTGGTCGACAACATCAAGGAGTACGTCGCCTTCGAGCCCGGCCTGCCGATCGCCGTCACCACCTGGGACGCGGCCCCTGAAGGGGTCGACGAAGAAGCGCGGCGGGCCTGGGAGCGCACCATCTACCATCTGGGCAAGCACTTCCTCGGGACGGTGCGCGAGCAGGTCGACCCGCCCAAGGAACCAGTGCACGCGTCAGGCTCGGCCGCCTTCACCGAACCACCGGAACCCCCGATGCCCGAGCGACCCCGCGGCAAGCGGGCGACCCCGGCGGACACCAGGGCCCAGAAGGAAGGCTGAGACGGTAAGGTCGGGTCTCCAGACCCGAATGCTCCTCCGCATCGTCTCCATTCTGTTTCCGCTCTTCGCCATCGTCGGCTTGGGCTTCTGGGTCGGTCGCCGCGCTCGGCTCGATCTCTCGGTCGCCAACCGGCTCAACATGGACGTGTTCGTTCCCTGCCTGGTGTTCGCGGCGATGGTCTCGAAGGGCTTTCATCTGGGCGAATTCCTGCCGCTGGCGGCAATCACCACGGTGATGGTGGTGCTGGCAGGTCTCGTCGGCTGGGCCGCCTCGCTCGCGTCGGGCTGCCAGGTCAAGACGCTGATGCCGCCCATCATGTTCAACAACTGCGGAAACCTCGGGCTTCCGGTCGCGGTGCTGGCCTTCGGCGAGCAGGCCCTGGCTCCGGCCGTGGTCATGTTCATGGTGTCGAACCTCTTGCACTTCTCGTTTGGCGCATGGCTGCTCGACCACCAGACGCGGCTCACGACCATCTGGAAAGTGCGCTCGGTGCTCGCCACGCTCGCCGGCATCGCGGTGGGGGCCCTGGGCCTCGAGGTCTGGCCCCCGCTGCTCCTCGCCATTCGCATGGTCGGCGACATCGCCATTCCGTTGATGCTCTTCTCGCTGGGCGTGCGGCTGACCGACGGCCACGCCAGCGCCTGGAGGTTGGGTGTTGGGGGAGGGCTCCTCAGGCCAGTGAGCGGGCTGGCCATCGCGGGCCTGGTGGTCTGGCTCGTCGACCTGCCGGCCCAACAGCGCGCGCTGGTGCTCGTCTTCGGCGCCCTGCCGCCCGCGGTGCTGAACTTCATCTTCGCCGAGCGCCACCGCCAGGAGCCCGAGAAGGTCGCGTCCATCGTGATGATTGGCAACGTCCTCTCCCTCGTCTTCTTGCCACTGGCTTTGGCTTTGACGTTGGACCACTGAAGGCGAAATTGGCGCGGCTCCCAGGAAGGGTACACTGGTCACGATGGGCACCAGCATCGCATCAAGGTCGAGCGCCTCGGTGTCCTGGCTGGACCGCCGGGTGGTCGTCTCGTCTGCCGCCGCGCTCGTCAGCGAAGTGCTGCTGGGGTGCCGGTACGATCCGACCTTCTGGGAGAGCGAACACCTCCTGGCCCGACCAGGTGAGGTCCTGGGCCAGGGCCCAACCGGGCTGATGTCGCTCCCGGTCGGGGGCTCCTCGGGGCTGTTGTACGTGCCCAACGGCCTGGCGCCGTCTCGGCCCTTGGCGCTGCTCGTCCTGCTCCACGGAGCGGGAGGCTCTCCCCAGACCTGGTTCGGAGGCTTCGGCGCCATCGCCGACGCGGCCAACCTCATCATCGTCGCGCCCAAGTCCTCGGGCAAGGTGTGGGACACCAGCCGGGGCCGGGCCTTTCGAGACGACGCGAGGTTCATCGATCGCGCGCTCGAGGGCGTCTTCGAGCGGTACGCGGTGGACGCCAAGCGGCTGGCGGTGGGTGGCTTCTCCGATGGTGGCTCGTACGCCCTGTCTCTCGGCCTGGCCAACGGAGACCTGTTCAGCCAAGTCATCGCCTTCTCACCTGGGTACTTCGCCCCGTCGACCCCGCGAGGCCGCCCGAGAATCTTCGTCTCCCACGGCACCGAAGACCGAATACTGCCCATCGACTCCACCACCCGGGAGCTCGTCCCCCGCTTTCGGCGCGAGGGCTACGACGTCACCGCGGTCGAGTTCGACGGGGGCCATGAGGTGCCTCGAGGCGTCACCCGGAAGGCCTTCGAATGGCTGTTGGCTGGGTGGAACCCGCCCGCCACCCCGAGCCGATGAATCGAGCGCATCTCGCCGAACTTCAGATGCCAGGGCCAGAGGTCCTCAGGCCCCCAGCGCCTCGCGAAGCCCCTCGATACCCACACAGCTCACCTCGAGCCCGCTGACCTCGCGCGTGTGGGCGGGCAGGGTCTGCGCAGTGACCAGCCAGTTGCGCCCATTCGGGTAGCTGTCGCGAAAGGCACGCAGCCCGCGCGGCTCGAGCGCGTCGGCGCTCCACTTCACCTCGATCGCGTCGACCCGGTCGCGATCGAACGGCAGTACGAAGTCTACCTCGCGCTTCGACTTGTCGCGCCAATAGTGAATGCGCGGAGCGTCTGGCAGCGACTGAAGCGTTTCGAGCACCACGTGCTCGAGCAGCGGCCCGCGGTCGTCGGCGCGCAGCTCTCGGACGCCGCGCGCGTGACAGACGAAGCCCGAGTCGAACGCGAACGCCTTGGGCGCCTGCACCAGCTCGCGGTCGTTGACCCCGCCGCTGTACGGGCGCAGGCGGGTGAGAACGTGGGTAGTCTCCATCACGTCGAGGTAGGTCATCACTGTCGTGCGAGCGAGGCCCGCCACGCGCGACATGGACGCGACCTCGAGCTGCCCGCCGCTCTGCCGCAGCAGGGCCTCGAGCACCGCGAGGAAGCCTCCGCGCTTCTCGACACGGAACAGCTCGCGCACGTCGCGGGCGAAGTACGAGTCGAGCCACTCAGCGTAGAATCCGCGGTCATGCTCGGCCCCGAGCAACGCCTGGGGCAGCCCGCCCCGAAGCAGCCGCTGGTCGAGGCTGGGTACGCCGAAGGCTTCCAGTTCCTCGGCAAGCACGGGCACGAGGTGAACGTGTCGCTTGCGACCGGTGAGGCTGTCGCTGAACTTTTCAGTCGCCGCGAGGGTCGAGGAGCCGGTCGCGACCACCTTCAGGTGGGGGAACTCGTCGGCCGCGAGCTTCAATAGCCGTGAGGGGTCGGCGAGTTGGTGCACCTCGTCAAGCACCAGGATGCTGGCCGTCACCGACTTGAGGAACCGCGCCGGCTCCGCGAGCTGCTCCGCCACCTCGGGGAGGTCGCAGTTGAGCACCAGCGCGCCTGGTAGGTCGCGACAGAGCGTGGTCTTGCCCACACGGCGCACTCCGCTCAACCAGCAGATGGGTGCCCGAACCAGAGATGAATCTATTCGTTTTAGCCACTTAGGTCTGATGGCCATGTTGCGTTCTATCTTTTGGTCCGACCAAATGTCCACTCGAACGACATTTGGTCGACCTTCGGGTTGCTCCCGCCGCCCCGAGCCGATGAATCCTCGGGTGCGGCCGTGGCGCGCGAGGGCTCAGCGTAGCAGCACGTACCTCTCTTACGGCCCTTCGGTGCGGGCTGCTTCATCTCCCGTGGCGGTGCTGGTCCGCTGAAGTGGCTCGAGGGAGGATCCGGGCGATGTTGGCAGCCGAGTCGCCCAGGCCGCTCCGCACGAGGCGCAGTGGTCGAGGTGCACCACTTGTACGGCGTGACACGACGGGCAGGGCCCGAAGAGCGAGAGTCCGCACCCAGGGCAGGCCTGGGGTCTCAGCGCCGCCGCATCGAATTGCCTGGTGGTGGCCTTCCGGGCCAGGGCCAAGGAAAGGCCGATCTCTCGCCCCACCAAATAGTCCCGATCACAGCCCGGACACCGGTGCCGCGCGATGGCCAGGTCGACGATGCGCCGCCGGCGCGCCGCGGCCCTCCGGTTGAAATACCGCACCAGAGCCACCGAGAGCCACAGCGTGAGGCCCACGCCTCCCGCCAAGGGTGCGTAGCCTCCGTAGTGCGGCAGGTACGGGTAGATGCCCAGGCCCAGCATCCACACGGCGAAGGCCCAATACCCCCAGAGCAGCGTGAGGTACTTGCTCTTCTTTCGCTGGCGCCAAAGCCAGGCGGCCAGCGCCATCATGGGCACGAGGAGCCCCAGCCGGGCCCCCAGCGTGCGCGCTTCGTAGGCACGGACGGCCGCGGCGTACTCGGTGGAGGCGGCGTCCTCTGCCTCTCGGAGGTGCGCGTCGAAGGTGGCCCGTGCCTCGGCCTGCGGGTCCGGCTCCCGGCGCAAGGCCCTCACCTGTGCGGCGGCCTGGTCCCGCTCGGCGCGGAGCTTGTCCAGGCGATCTCGCCGCGCGCGCACCTCCCTGTCCTCGGCCGAGTTGCCCCCCAAGGTGGCGCGCGTCTCCAGCCACGAGCGCCAGCTCTGCTCCGCGGTGGCGAGGGTGTGCTCCAACGTCTCCAGATCTCGCTCGGCGCGCTGCACCACAAGAGACCGCTCGCGCTCGAGCTCGTCGAGCTGCGCCCGTTCCCCCGCCAGGGGCGCTACGCGCGGATCCCGGAAGGTCTCGAGCCGGGGCTCGGGGAAGAGCTCCCCCAGGTCAAACAGGGCCCGCGTGCCCAGCGCCCCGAGCAGCACGGCCAGGGCGGCCCCGAGCAGCCACAGCACCGGGCTGGTGCGCACGGCCTTCTTCTCGAGACTGGTGGTTTCGGTGGTGGCCTCGGACATGCGTCGCCGTTTACACCAGGCGCACACCTCGAGCCCGTCTTCACCATGCGCGCACACTGCCTTCGTTTCGACCATGGCTCCTAAGCCCCGCACCGGCAACATCGTCCGACCGCTGTTCAAGGCGAGGGCCGCGTCTACGACTTCGGCGTGTTCAGGTCTATTACGGACGAATCCACGATCGCAGTCTGGCTTCGCGCCGTCGGACGTCGAGGAGGTGCTCGACGTCGCCTGCGGCACCGGTGAGCTGCTGGGCAAGCTCGTGCGGCGGTGGCCGAGCGCGCGCGTGGTCGGGCTCCCCTCAGGCTCGACAGGTGGTCTAGCTATAGCTAGCTAGCTAGCTAGGCCGTCACGACCTGAAGGTGACCCGGCCCCCTCTTCTGCCGGTCCTTGACGACGATTTCCACGTCACGACCAAGTGCATTGAGGAACCTGATGAGCCTCTCGGTGGAGAAGCCGGTCAGCTTGCCCCTGAGCAGCGCCGACACCTTTGGTTGGTCGATGCCGAGGACCTTCGCAGCGGCAGCCTGAGTCAGTCTCTTGGTCTCGACAATCTGGGCGATTTTCGCGGTCAGTTCCGCCTTGGCGAGGGCCTCTTCGGGAGCCTCGACACCAAGGTCCGCGAAGACGTTTCCGCTGCTGGTCTTGTAGTAGCGCTCGTTCCTCATCTCACTCCTCCTTCTTTCCTTCGGGCTCGGGTCGCCGCTGGGCGTGGACTTCCATGGCGACCTTCAGCCTCGCCTTCACCTTGTCGATTTCGGCAGTCGGGGTCTTGACGCCCTTCTTGGACTTCTTCTGGAAGGCGTGGAGGACGTAGACCACACCGGCCAGCCTTACGGTGTAGACCGCCCGGAACGCGTTTCCGTCAAAATCCTCGACCACCTCAAGAACGCCAGCTCCACCGAACCCCCTCAGCGGCTTGGCGTCGACATGTTTCTTGCCATCCTGCGCGAGGTAGAGGGCGTACCCCATGCTGCGCCGGACCTCATCGGGAAACGTCTTGAGGTCCTCAAGGCTCGTCGCCATCCAGACGAGCGGCTTCAGAGGTGGTTCGGGCTCCATTCCTGACTTATACCATTTCTAGCATACCCCTCAAGGGAGCTCTGGTAGCCGTACTTCTGCTGGTTGTTCCTAGGCCATTTCGAGCAGAGCACTGACCAGCCGATCGATGCCCGCGGAGACCGGGGCGATGCTCGGGCCCAGCATGTAGGCCGGCGTGGAGATAACGCGCTTCTTCTGATCGACCTCGACCTCCTCCACCGAGTGGCTCACGTGCGTGGCCCCCATGGCTTCGATGCCGTCGGCCGTCTCTTGCTCGTTGCCGATGGTCAGCCTGACGCCGTCGCCCAGGACCTTGGCGGCGAGCACCGGCGCGATGCAGATGAAGCCCATCGGCTTCTTCTGCCCGTGGAGCTGGCGGATGAGCCGCTCCACCTCGGCGTTCACCTTCATGCGGGGTCCGTCGACCGCCCAGGTGCACAGGTTCTTCGCCACCCCGAACCCGCCGGGAAAGACGAGGGCGTCGAGCTCCTTGCCGTCGACGGTGGTGAGGTCGCGAATCGCCCCTCGGGTGATGCGGGCGGCCTCCTGGAGCACGATGCGTCGGCCCTCCCCGGGCTTGCGCTGAGCGTGATTGACGACGTCGACTTGCTCGACGTTCGGCGCCATCGCCACCACCGTCGCACCCCGCCGGTCGAGCGAGAGCAGCGTCAATGTCGCCTCGTGGATCTCCGCGCCGTCCAAGAAGCCGCACCCCGAGAGCACCACTCCTACGGTCTTCTTCGTCGCCATGGTCGTCTCCTCTGCTGGCTTGCGCCTCAAGCCGTTGTACGCCCATTTCCAGCACCGGCTCAACCGCGTGGTGAGAGCGCGGCCGGGACGCTGGGGCCCTTCGCCTTGCCTCGACTCAGGGCCCGGGTCAGCACCCAGCCGAGCCAGGCGCCGGCGAAAATCAACGAGAGCCCGAAGGTGCGCCACGCCACGCCCGAGCCCACCCAGCACGCTGTCACGCCACAGAGGAGCCCCAGAAGGTGGAGCCCGAAGCCCACCGCCACCGAGCGATCCGGCAGGAGCTCCTTGGCCGACGGCACCCGCGCTCGCCCCACCAGCGGCGCGCACCGATGGAGCCACACCAGGAAGGGGACGATGCGGGTCAGCATTCCGTGGGCGATGGCTCCCGCCCAGCCCCACAGCACCACCAGCCCGTAGGTGAGGCTCCACCGCTCGTCGTCGAGCCACGCCGTCGCGGCTCCGAGGCCGAGGCACATCGGTGCACAGGCGAGGCCCAGCCACCAGAACCACAGAGTGGCGTCCTTTCGCTTGCGCCGCCTCGCCCGCAAGGCCGTCGTGGCCCACAGCGGGTGCACCAGCCACGTCGCCACGGCTCCCGGCGCCGCGAGGAAGGCCACCGAGCCACTGGGCACGCCGAACAGCGCCACCAGGAGCCCCACGAGCGACAGGCTCGACATGAGCTGAGTCCCCAAGGTCACCCACGGCTTTGGCTCCGGGGCGAGGAAGAACATCGGCAGCACTTGCCACGACACCGAGGTGATGAGCGTGCCGGCCCAGAGCAGGAAGCCCAGGTGCACGTGGGCGGCCCTCAACGAGAGCCAGCTCGCCTCCGTCGAGTGCCCACCGCGCACCAATGCCAGCCGGGCCCCGGCGAAGACCACCGCGCCCAAGCCGACCAGGGCGAGGGTGAGGCCCCGGGGCGTCGAGCCGGCAGCCTCCCGCCTCGTGACCGCCACGGCCGCTGGCATGAGGAAGAGACCGACCGAGACGGACAACAGGGCAGCACCGACGGTGAAGGCCCAGCTCGCTCCCGTGGCTTGGCCAAACACCAGCGCGCTCCCACCGAGGAGCATGAGCGCGTGCACCACGTGGGCCAGGCGCACGCCGGGCACCACCGCCCCCGCCACCACCGGGAGCATCTGGTACAAGGCCCCCACCATCACGAAGAGGAGGAAGCCCACCGTTCCCAAGTGCGTCAGGGCGAGCGTGGTGGGTCCCCACTGGCTCCCCAGGCCTGCCTCGCCGCGAAAGAGCAGGAGCACCCCGGCCGTCACCAGCGCCAGTGGTGCGGTGAAGAAGAAGCTCAACGGGACGGACAAGGGTGGGCCCTGCTCCGGCCGCAAACCAGCCATCGGCATCATCCCCGCACCCACAGCACGGCCGAGCCGTCGGGCCGGAGGGCGACGCGCCAGGCGAGGCCCCGGCTGTCGAGGTGGGGCTTGAGCAGGAGTGGGTCTCGCGGGAGGTGTGCCGTGAAGACGGCGCCCGGCTGGAGGCCGCTGACGGACTCCAGCACTCGCTCGAGGGGCTCAGGGGCAGGCAGGAGCGTGAGCTCCTCCAGCGGCGGGAGCTGGCCCTTCCCTGCGCGAACGAGCCAGGTCCCGTCGTCTTGTCGCTGGCTCACCACCTCGCAGCCCACGTCCCTCAGGCGGGCCATCAGGGGCCTGGGCTCGAAGGGCGCGATGAGCTCGAGCACCTCGAGGGGCTCCATGGCGTCGGCGGCCGCCAACACCTCGACCAGGGGGTGCTCACCGCGGGCGATGACCGGGCGCACGTCCATCACCTCGAGTCCACGGCTTCGTTCCGGCACGGCCTCGATGGTAGCAGCTCGGGGCTCAGGCGCTCCCGTGTGCCTCGCTTCGTGGCTATGCTCGGCCCAGGAGCACACGTGATTTCACCAGACGCCGGGGCCAAGGCCTTCTTCACCGCTGACCACCGCAGCTGCGACGAGTGCTGGGCGTCCCTGGAGGACGTCGCCGATAGCGCTGATGCCTCGACCCGCGGTGCTCAGTGGGCGCGCTTCGCCGGGGCCATGCGCCGGCACTTCTCCATGGAGGAGGACGTGCTGTTCCCCGCCATCGAGCAGGCGACGGGCCTGTTCGACAGCGGGCCGGTGGCGGTGATGCGCCACGAGCACGCCCAGATGCGGGCCCTGCTCGACGAGATGGAGCGGCTGGCCCAGGCCGACGACTTCGCCGACCTGCTCGATCAAGGTGACACGCTGTTGATGGTCATTCAGCAGCACAACGCCAAAGAAGAGGGCATCCTCTACCCGCTGGCCGACCGAGTGCTCTCGGGGCGTTGGGCCGAGCTGGCCCAGAAGCTCCGTGGCTATTGAGCCCCAGGTGAACGTCGCTTGGGAGATGACGGCATGACACGATCTTGGGTCGCCTTCGCGGTTGGCCTGCTGGTGACGGCGTCGCCCCTGCGGCGGGCGTGGGCCCAGGTCGAGCTGGGGCCCTGGGCCCTCTTCGTCGTCTCGGGCGGGCTCCTCGTCTTGGCCGTCTGGGTGGCGCGGGAGCGGAGCTCGTGAGCGCGACGCTCTTGTTGGTGACGCTGGGGTGGCTCACGCTCCTCTTCGCGCTGGCTCGGCTGGCCGAGGCCTGGGAGTCCTTCCGGCGCTTCTCCAACCACCCGCTCGTCTATTCGCTGTCGCTCTTGGTGTACGCCAGCAGCTGGACCTTCTTCGGAGCCGTGGGCTTGGCGCGGGCCCAGGGGCTCACCTTCCTGGCGGTCTCGCTGGGGCCGCTCCTCTCGGCGCTCCTGGTGCCGGCCGTGTGGCTCCCGCTGTTCCGCATCTTGCGGCGCCACCAGCTCGCGACGGTGGCCGACGTGTTCGCCTTTCGCTACCGCAGTCAGGCGCTGGGCTTCGCGGTGACGGTGACGATGGTCGTGGGTATTCTCCCCTACCTCGCGGTGCAGGTGCGCTCGGTGGCCCACACCACGCGGGTGCTGGCGCCGCACCTCGACACCCAGCTCGTCGGCCTCGTCTTCTGCGGCGTCATGGTGGTGTTCGGCACGCTGTTCGGCGCCCGGCACGCCGCCACCCGCGAGCGCCACCCTGGGCTGGTCGTGGCCATGGCCTTCGAGTCAATGGTGAAGGTGGTGGCGCTGCTCGCGGTGGGCGTCGGAGTGCTCTGGACGACGGACGCGGCCACTCCCACGGTGGCGGAGGTTCAGCACATGGTGGGGCCAGCGACCTCGGGCGGCTTCGTCACGGTGCTGCTGTTGTCGGTGGCGGCGCCCTTTCTCCTGCCGAGGCAGTTTCACATGGCTTTCACCGAGGCGCCCGATGGCGAGGCGGGCGAGCGGGCGCTCACCACCGCCACCTGGGCCTTTCCGCTCATCTTGCTGGTGATGAACCTGCCCATTCCTTTGGTGCTGTGGGCCGGCGATCGCTTGAGCCCCGAGGGCAACGCCGACCTCTACGTGCTCACGGTGGTGCAGGGCCTTCCCGCGCTGCGGTACGCCGCGTGGCTCGGAGGCGTCTCGGCCTCGAGCGCGATGGTGATTGTCTCGAGCCTCGCGCTGTCTTCGATGACGCTGACTCACCTGGTGTTGCCCTTCCGGGCGCTGGGCGAGGGAGACGTGTACGGGCGGCTCCGCTCGGCGAGGCGGGTGGTGCTGGCGGCGCTGCTGGCCACCGCCTACCTGACGTTCCTGGCGCTTGAGCAACAAGTGCCGAGCCGCAGCGGAACCCTGGCGCAGGTGGGGTTGGTGTCCTTCGCCGCGGTGTTGCAATTGGTGCCCGGCGTGCTGGGGGTGCTGTTCTTTCCTCGAGCGAACCGGGCGGGCGTGCTGACTGGCCTGGCGCTGGGCGTGAGCACGTGGTTCATTCTCATCGCGCTCCCGTTGATTGGCGTGGTGCCGGTGAGCCTTCCGCTCGCCTGGACCGAGGGAGACGCCTTGGGCTTGCCGTCGCTGCTGTCGGTCTCGCTCAATGGCCTGGGCATGGCGCTGGGCTCGTCGTGGAGCTCCCAGTCGACCGAGGAGCGCGACGCGGCGGCGCGGTGCCGCTCGGAGATGGCCCCGGTGGCGCTGGGCCTGTTGCCGCCCAACGTGGAGGGCTTCGTCGACCGCCTGGCGATGGTGCTGGGTCGCGCCGCGGCCCGGGTCGAAGTGGAGCACGCCTTGTCTCAACTGGGCCTGGGCCCGGGGGAGCGTCGGCCGGCCCAGCTCGAGCTGATCCGCACCGCGCTCGAGGTGCAGCTCACTTCGCTCATGGGCCCGGTGCTGAGCCACGCGGCGTTGCGCACCGACGTCACCACCCAGGTCGAGATGACGCTGCCGTTAGCCGAGCGGATCCGCCGGCTGGAGGCCGAGGTCGAGCTCGCGGCGCAGCGGGGCCACACCTCGGCGGCCGAGTCGCTCCAGGCCTGGCTCAAGGCCGTCTTCGCCTCGCTCCCGGTGGGCGTGGCGGTGCTCGGGCCTCAAGGCGAGGTGGTGTGGTGGAACCGGTTGCTCGAGCACCTGGCGGGCCGGCCGCTGGAAGACATGGTGGGCCACCGGGTCGAGGGGCGGCTGGGCGAGGTGCTCTCTCGAGACGGGGAGCACCGGTGGCAGGTCATCGACGGAGCTCAGGAGGTCGGTGAATTGCCGCCGAGAACCTGGAGAGTGTCGAGCGCGGCCCTCGACGGCTCGCCAGCGCTGCCCCAGGGCCGGGTGGTGGTGGTCGAGGATCTGACCTCTCAGCGGCAGCTCGAGGCGAGGGTGGCTCACCAGGATCGCCTGGCCTCCATCGGGCAACTCGCCGCCGGGGTGGCGCACGAGGTGGGGAACCCCCTGGCCGCCATTCTGATGGTGGCCCAGAATCTGCTCAGGGAGCAGGCACCGGAGGATCTCCCCGAGCGGCTCTCGCTCATCGTGTCGGAGGCCATGCGCATCGATGGCATCGTGAAGACGCTGGTGACGTTCAGCCGCACCGGCCTCAACGCGTCGACGTCGCGAAAGTCGTCGGTGGTCTCCTTGGGCAAGGTGGTCTCGAGCGCGGTGCGGCTGTCGCGGTTGGCCAGGCGGCGTGACTTCGTCGTCGAGGTGCCGTCGGTGGGGCCGTTGGTCGACGGGGTCGAGAGCGAGCTCGTGCAGGTGGTGATGAACCTCCTCACCAACGCGGCCGACGCCACGCCGGCAGACAAGGGCATCAGGGTCTGGGCGTCGACGGTCGATGGCTACGCCGAGGTCGGCGTGGAGGACGAGGGCGTGGGCATGAGCGAGGAGACCCAGCGGCATCTCTTCGAGCCCTTCTTCACCACCAAGGACCCAGGGGCGGGCACGGGCCTGGGCATGTCCATCGTCGAGAGCCTGGTCGCCACGCACGGCGGCCGGGTGCGGCTCGACAGTGAGCCAGGCCAAGGCACCCGCATCTCGCTGCGGTTTCCCTTGAAGGTGGCGCTCGACGGGTGGGCCGTGCCCAACACCTCGGCCTGAGGTGCCCGTCAGTGGTCGGCGGGCCACAGCGCGCCCAGCGAGGCTCGTGAGTCCTCGTCGAGGGTGAGCGACAGGGTTCCGAAGGGGAGCACGGCTCGGTGATGCTTTCCGTTCGAGGTCCACGCGACCGGTGCCCCGGGGGCCAGCACGTGGACATCGCGCACCTTCTCGAGGGCAGACAAACGGTCGAGGAACAGCGAGGCGGGGAGCGCGTCGAGGGGCTGTTGCAGCGCTCGCAACAGCGACACCTTCCGGGTGTCGAAGAGCATCCGGCGGATGATCTCCTCGGCGTCGTCGGGGAGGAAGAGGAGCCCGTGGTCACCGAGGAGCCCCCAGCCGTCGAGCGGGGCCGGCCCCTTCTCGAACTTCACCAGCTCCACCCCGTGCGCGAGCTCGACCGTCGTGGTCACCCGTGACTGTTCTCGCGCCAACCTCGCGCAGACCCACCACCCCCTCCTGCTGGTCTCGGGCGGCTCCTCACGCACCACCAGTTGCTCCTTCTCGAGCACCCGGCGCTCGTCGAGCAAGTCGTTGAGCATCACGCACAAGTGATTGAACTGGCTCCCGGTGCCGAGGGCGACGTCGCGGAGGCCCCGGAGCGTGTGGCCCGGCGAAGCCCTCGTCGACTCGAGGGAGGCCAGCGGCACCTGGAAGACCCCCCGAGCGGAGTCATCGAGCTCCAGCGCGTCGGGGAAGAGCCGGAACAGGCGCTGCTCCCTGACGAAGCGCCGCGCGAGGGCACCCAGCAGCAGGAGGAGCCCCGCGGGCACCAAGTTCTGGGTGCCGGTGAAGACCAGCGCCAGGCCCACGGCCCACACCGCCAGGGACCAGCGCGTTGGGTGCTCGGAGCTCGCCACCGCTAGCGGCCGGCCCTTTCGCGCGCTCCCGGTGCGCTCGGCGAGCTCGAGCCAGACCTCGAGGCGGCGCTCGAACGTGTCGGCGCGGGCGATGGCCGTGTCGGCGGTGCACGCGGCCAGCCCCGAGTCGACTCGAAGCTGGGCGTCCTCGAGGCGCCGCACTGCCTCCAACGCTCCAGTTCGAAGAGCCGTCGCCTTCGCCGCCCCGAGGTCTTCTCGGAGCGCTCGCCAGGCCCTGAGGGCGTCACGCACCGCCGGGAGGCTGCGCTCCCATGGGCCGGCTCCGAGCGCCCGCGCCAGCGTCTCCAGCGCCGCGGTGGCATTCTCCAGCTCTCCCACGCGTCCCTCCATGCGAACGTGGAGCACATCGGGCGTCATCGAATCGGAGTACACGCCCATCTGGAGTGTCATCGAAGGCCGTTTCGTGCAAGCGATAGACCCGCGGACGCCCGAGAGGATTCCGTAGCTTGGGGACTCCGTGTGTCTGCTTGAGTTGACGGTGACCCACCTACCGCCAACGGAGGTAGACACCTCGGCTCGAGGTTACTCCGCGACGAAGGCACCTTCACAGCCCGCCTTCCGGAGCGCCTCGGTGCCAGGGGCATGGGCGCCTTTGAAGGCCAGGTCCAAGCCCTTGCCGACCACCCCCAGCGCTTGCCGACCTGCCTTCGTATCGGCCGCTCGCCAGACGAAAAAGCCGCCCGCGAGGCACGACACCAGGAGGACGCCGGCGAAGCACGCGAGCGCGACGAGGCAGCCTCGGTGACTGGCCGTCTTCGGCGCCGGCCGCGCCGGAATCGGGTTGGGCGTCATGGGCGACGCCTACCGCGTCCAGCCGGGGCGGGCCATCGGAGAATGGCCCAGCGACGTTGCATCTCGCTGGTGAGGCCTCTAACACCATGCCGTGAACGCCTTGACCATTCGTGACCTCGTCGAAGCCGACCTCGAGGCGACCTCGCGCCTGGCGGCGATGCTGGTGCGGCAGCATCACGCCTTCGACGCCGACCGCTTCATGCTCGTGGAGCCAGTCGAGCAGGGCTATCGCTGGTTCCTCGGCACCCAGCTGGGTCGGGCCGGGGTCGTGCTCCTCGTGGCTCAGGTTGAAGGCGTCATCGCCGGCTACCTGTACGGCGCCGTCGAGGAGCGAAACTGGGAGCTGCTCCTCGAGCGTCACGGAGCCATACACGACCTCTTTGTCGACGAGGCGTTCCGGGACCGTGGCGTGGCGAAGGCGCTCCTCGGCGAGGCGTTCCGTCGCCTCGACCCGGTGGTTCCTCGCATCGTCCTGGTGGCGGCGACGGCCAATGGTCGGGCCCAGCGCCTCTTCGCGTCGCTGGGGTTCCGCCAGACCATGATCGAGATGACGAGGACTCCACCGCCGGAGTGAGGGCAGTCGTTGTCCCGCTCCTTCCAGGGGGACGCATCACCGCCCGGCGCCGTGGTAAAGCGCTGTCAATGGCGCGAACACCTCCCTATCGTCGGTTCACCCACGCCGATGGCCGCCAGTGGGAGGTCCGCCTCCACGGCAGCGTCGTCGAGCTCCGCATCAGCTCCGATGGGGAAACCATCGAGCGGCGGCGGCCCTTCGATGCCCCGGTGCTCGGCGCCCGCGACCTCGCTGAGCTGGTGCAGGAGCAGCTCGCCGAGGGCTTCCTCGAACAGACCCCACCTGACTGGAGCCGCCGCCTCGACGAGCTGGTGACCTTCTGGGAGGCCGACGACCCGGGCTTCGATGCCGAGGTGCTCCGCAGTCAACTGCTGGCCACGGGTGACGCCCTTGCCAGGGAAACCATCGAGAAGCTCGGCTGGTGGGAGCAAGGTGAGCCCCGGGACCCAGCGCTCGCCCACGACTGGCTCAAGGAGCACCTCGACACGGACCTGCCCGGGTTGTTGCTGGCGTTGCGCTACCCCGACGCGCAGGTGTTGCTCAGGGTCGATGCGCTCCTCGCCGAGGTCCCGCGCCCCGAGGTCATCGAAGCCCTGTTGAGCGTCATCGAGCATCCCACGCCCGACGTCGGCGACGAGCTCGGTGGCCGACCCTGGAACATGCCGCTGGGGGCGATGAAGGCGCTGGGAAAACCCGACGCCGACACGACCCTTCGGCTCTCGCGGGTGCTCGACGGCGATGACGCGCGCGCCAGAGACGTGGCCGCCGCGCTCCTCGCCGAGTGGTCTCAAGACGACGCGCTGTTTG
This sequence comes from Myxococcales bacterium, assembly GCA_003153055.1. The sequence goes on along the minus strand of PMBV01000244.1, from coordinate 3,843 downwards.
ACGTTCTCTGGCGTCACCGCGCCATCGCCCGCCAGTCAGATGGCACCTGCTGGGCCATGATGCGAGTGGCCGAGCTTCGCCGGTCGCCCGAGCTTCGCGATTTTCTCAGGTGGATGCAGAAGAGCCCTCGGTTCCGCGGCCCCGCGTACGCGACGCGCATCGGCGACGCCCTCGCCGGCCTCAGGAACCGGTGATTCCAACCCACTTCACCTTCCGCTCCGAGAGCGCCGAGCCAGCTCCCGCGGTGCTCGTCGAGGTCGACGACCGACTGACCGCCGACCGGGCGCTCCGGCGGGTACGCGGGGGCGAAGCGCTGCTGTACCGGGGCGATTTCCACAACGCGAAGCAGCTCCTTCAGGCCATGGGCCGGCGGCTCTCCACGAGGCCCTCGCGCGCCTCGACCCCGCTGGAGGCCTTTCGCTCCGAGCGCCGTGCCCGGGCGGACGAGCACGCCACCCTCGCGCGGCTGCTGGTGGCGCTCGACCCGAGCTATTGCCTCGAGCTCGCCCGGGCGCCCGACGTGGCCAAGGCCTGTCGAGAGGTTTGGGGCGCCGCGACCGGAACCACCGTGGTGCCCTTGCGGACGTTGCTCGGCATGCTGGGGGCCGCCGAGTGGCGAAGGAAGGGCCTCTCGGTGCCGGGCCTCGAGGGCCTCCTCACGCCGCACTACGGCGTCTACCTGCCGACTCGCACCGACTACGTCGAACTCTTCGCCTCGGTGAAGGACGTGCGCGGCAAGCGGGTGCTCGACGTGGGCACGGGCACTGGCGTGCTCTCATTCTTGCTCTTGCAGCGGGGCGCGGCGAGCGTCGTCGCCACCGACTGCGACGCGAGGGCGCTGGAGTGCGCCCGCGACAACGCAACCACGCTCGGGCTCTCGGCCAGGTTCACCGCCGTCGAGGCCGATGTCTACCCTACCGACGGCGCGCTCTTCGACCTCATCGTCAGCAACCCCCCGTGGATTCCCGAGGCGCCCAAGAACCGCGTCGACCGGGCGGTGTTCGACGAAGGTGGGCGCTTCCTCTCGAGGCTTTTCGGTGGCTCGGGCTCCTCCCTCGCGCCCTCGGGTGAGCTCTGGCTCGTCATGTCGGACCTCGCGGTGCTCCTCGGGTTGCGCGAGCCCGGGTGGCTCGTGGTCGAGCTCGAGCGCGCCGGCCTCACCCTGAAGTGGCGGCGCGACCGGGCTGCCAAGCACGGCAAGGCCAAGGACGCCAGTGACCCGCTTCATGCGGCGCGGTCGCGCGAGACGACGACGCTGTATTGCCTGGCCCGCCGCTAAAGGGAGCGGGTTCATTCGGCCCAAACTCCTCTCGAGGAATCTGGAGCTGGCTCCCTGGGCCGTTGCCGAAACGCGGTCGAGCTGGGGTCTCTGAACCTCGGCACCGACCTCGATGACGGGCCACTCTCCAGCCCTGTCATCACGGAGTACAGATTCGTACACCGTGATGACATGCGTGGAGACCTGGTCCCACCGAGGAGGACGCCAGCGAGCGGAAAGCATGCCTTGAGGTGCGAGGGCCGGGCTGCTGTCCAACCGCCGAGGCCGTCTGGCCAGCCCCTCGACCCGAGACCTCGGTGAGCACACGTGAGAAGCACCCGCCCCTGGAGCACTCGACCCGACCGACCGAGGGGCTCGTGATGCTCGCCCAGGGCCTCCGAGACCCTCCCGTCGACCCCTGCCTCGAGCCGTTCCCATGCGACGGCCCCAGCCCACGCCACGGTACCGGTGCCCATGCGTGCCCAACGCTTCGACTGCCTCCTCTCGCGCATCCCAAGCGGCACGACCCTCGACGCGAGGTCCGTGGCTCGGAGGGGTGAGGGCCAAATGGAAGAGCAGCTTCCATCTCTTCGCCCGTTGGGCGAGGCGCCTTCCCTCGACAGCACGGCCTTCGAGCGGAGCTTGGGACTCGGCGCGGCTCGGTTGCGCGAGAAGACGACCCTGTACTCCGGCGCGCCGCTCAAGGAGGCGGGTTCATTCGGCGCGGGTGGGCGCGGCTGAGATGATCGCCGCCGATGATTCCCTCGGCGGGCTCCCGCGGAGGCACTCGGCCCTGTGCGCTCCGCCTCGCCGGACGACGCCACGGGTCAGCAGCCTCTCCAACTTCTGAAGCTGTGTGGCCCCTCGGTGGGCCTCGGGTCGATGCCGCGCCGGACGGCTCCGGCTACTTCCCGACGGGCTTCTCGGCCACCTCTCCAGCGCGGCGGGGTCGAGGGAGCCCGAGCTTGAGCCGGCGCTCCCACAGCGTCTTTCGGCTGATGCCCAGCCTCCGAGCGAGCTCGGTCTCCGACAGGGCCGCCTGGTTGTCTTCGACGAAGCGGGTGAAGTAGGCGAGGAGGGAGGGGTCGTCGACGTGGGCGGCGCTGCTGGTGGGCGTGCTCAGGGCAGGGCCGTTGGCGTCGACCAGCCCGAGCAGCTCGGGTGTCACCTCGACGTCATCGCAGAGGATGAGGGCCCGCTCGATGGCGTTCTCGAGCTCGCGCACGTTGCCTGGCCAGTGGTGGTGGTGCATTGCCAGGCGGGCGGCCTCGGAGAAGCGCGGAGGGCCACACCCGAGCTTCTTGGAGATGCGATGGCCCAGCGCGTCGGCCAGCGAGTCGAGGTCGGTGCCTCGATCGCGCAGAGGTGGGAGGCGCACCTCGACGACCTTGAGCCGATAGTACAGGTCGCTGCGGAAGGTGCCGGCCTCGACCATCTTGGGCAGGTCTCGGTGCGTGGCGGCCACCAGGCGCACGTCGGCGCGGCGGCTCCCGGTGGCGCCCACTCGTCGCACCTCTCCGTCCTGGAGGGTGCGGAGCAGCCGCGACTGTGCCGAGGGCGGCAGCTCGCCGATCTCGTCGAGGAACAGCGTGCCACCGTGGGCCGCCTCGACGAGGCCTGCGTGGTCGCTGTGGGCTCCGGTGAAGGCCCCGCGCGCGTAGCCGAACAGCTCCGACTCGATGAGCGATTCGGGAATGGCGGCGCAGTTCACCGCGATGAAGGCGGCGTCCTTGCGCGGGCTCTGGGCGTGGAGCGCTCGGGCGACCAGCTCCTTGCCGGTGCCCGACTCGCCCATCACCATCACCGTCGCGTCGGTCGGCGCCGCCTTGCGAATGCGCTCGAAGCAGGCCCGCATCAGCTCGCAGCTGCCCACCATGCCGTCGATGGGGAAGGAGCGCTCCGACTCGGCCCTCAGCGCGGCGTGCTGCCGCTTGAGCCGGTCTTCGGACAGCGTTCGATCCACCATCAGCAGCAGCTCGTCGGGATCGAAGGGCTTCGACAGGTAATCGACCGCGCCCAGCTTCATCGCCTCCACCGCCGAGCGCACCGTGGCGTAGCTCGTCATGATGATGACCGGCACGCCCTCGGCCGCCTTGATGAGCTCGGTGCCCTGCGCCCCCGGCAACCTCAGGTCACTGAGCACCAGATCGAAGGCCGGCGGTGAGGCCTCCATCGCTTCTCTGATGCTCGCCGCCTCGGTGACGTGGTGGCCGTGCCGCTGCAACAACCGCTTCAGCTCGCTGCGAACCACCGCTTCGTCTTCCACAATGAGGATGCGAGCCATCGAGCGAACCATAATTGCTCCGCCTTCACCCATTCGCCATGTTTCTAAGTGGGTCTTCGTAACGCAGCGCGACTCGATCCGAGGCTTTGCCGCTCCCTCAGTGGAGGTTACCTTCCGTAACACGTAGCCTTGTTCCGTTGCGTAACCCACGTGGCTGCGGCGCCGCGGCGCGTCACCATTGATTCGCGTGGTTTGCTCGCCGAATTCGGAGTCAAATCGCTGGCGCGGAGCTTGCGATTCGTGCCGCCGGTCCGAGACCGACTCTCGGGAAAAAGAACTTCAAACTGTCATCGGGGGAGCA
>PMBV01000390.1 GCA_003153055.1 Myxococcales bacterium | reverse complement strand
CTGCACCCTCAGCTATGCGCCGCGACCTTCGCCGGCTCCGCCCCGAACCGCAGCCGGGCGATCCACGGCGGGCTGGGCATCGCTCTGAGCGCCAAGAGCTCCTCGAGCAACCTCTGCATGTCGGCGGTCAGCTGGGTGAACCGCACTCCCACTCGGGCAGGGAAGGCCTCCTGCTTCGACGTCACCGCCCAGGCGACCTCACCCTTCACCGACAGCGTCCCCCCGGTCAGCTTCATCTGCATCATGAAGGCCGTGCCCACCTGAATGTAGCTCGGCAGCGCCGAGCCCTCGAGGTCGATGCCGACGCCTCCTCGAGAGATATCTCGTAGCCTGAACACCGGCGCGTGGGGCTTGTCCTCCACCGCTCGCACCTGCAATGGGACCCGCGCATGCCGGCGCTTCACGTCAGCCCGCGCTCCCTCGAAGATCCGGCCGATCACCGCGTCGAGCCCTTCCCGGCTCCGCGGCTGCTCGTAGCGAATGTGCAAGACCCACCGGCCTGGCGCGCTCTCCGACACGCTCGCCACCGTGCCTTGCACCTCCACCGGATCCTTCACTCCAGCTGACTTGAGCTCGAAGACGAACTTCGTCCCCACCGGGAGCGCTCGCCGCGACTCCACCCGCACTCCGCCTCGCCCGACGCTGCGGGTCAGCTCACCCATGAGCGCCTCGGGGCTCTTGTACGACACCTTCAACCTGACTGGCGCGCTCACGACGCTCTCCTGATTCCCCAGTGCCTTCAAGTTCCCCCGGCTCCCTTCTCCCGTCTCTCGTCATTCCATAGCCCGAACTTTCGATTTGGCCGTCCTTTCTTGACGGGTTCAGAGCTGAGCCCTATTTTCCCCCGAAGTGGTAAGAGGCGGCAAGAAAGGGTAAGCCGTGTCGTTGGGCGGGGCATTTAAGGGGGCATTTCAGGGGTCGGTGGTGGGGAATGAACCAGCAAAGTCGTGGAGAGCGAGTGGCTACGAGTGTTTCGAGGCCTCTACGAGCATCAGATCGACGCCAAGGGGCGAACGAGCTTCCCGGCGAAGCTGCGGGAGGCCCTCGCCGCGCAAGGCGAGGAGCGTTTGATCATCACCACCGCGCTCGATCCCTGCCTCCACTGCTACGGGCTGAGGGAGTGGGAACGCCTCGAGGCGAACCTCGCTCGCCGCAACCCCATGGAGCCGGGAGTGAAGTCCCTCTTGAGGCTCCACGTCGCCGGGGCACAGGAAGTGTCCTTGGACAAGCTGGGCAGGGTGCTGATCGCCCCCACGCTGCGCAGCCACGCCCACCTCGAGAAGGACGTGGTGTGGGCCGGGATGGTGAAGGTGATCGAGCTCTGGTCGCGCGAGGGCTGGCTCAAGGCACAGGAAGAGGCTCGCAACGAGGCCGACTCGGCCGACGTCATGCGGGTCTTGACCGAGCTTCGCCAACTCTAGGTTCACCAGTGGTCTTCCGAGGAATGTCATGAGCGAGCTCGCCCCACAGGAAGTCGTCGTCAAGGGCCCCTCCAAGGCGGCGCAGCGGGTCATGCGCGTGGTCCTCTCCGGGGAGATCGGCCACGAGGCCTTCGCCGACGTCCCGGCCATGCTCGAGCGCTTGCTCCGCACCGGCGTCCTGCAGGTGGTGATCGACTGCTCCGAGGTGAGCCACTTCGACTACCGCGGGGTGCGGCCGCTGCTGCGCCGAGCCGAGGCTTTCCGCGAGCAAGGGGGCGACGTGCGGCTGGCCGGGCTCTCTCCGTACCTCTTCGCCATCTTCCGCAGCGCTGGCGCCGACGACGCGTTCGACTACTTCGCCTCGGTGGACGACGCCGTCGCCTCTTTCAACCGCGGCATCTTCGTCTTCGGCGGGTGACGTCATCGCCTTCGCCCATGAGACCGTGCTCCGAGAGGAGACGGTGCAGTTGCTCCAGCCCTCGCCGGGTCGGGTGATCGTCGATGGCACCCTCGGCGGCGGAGGGCACAGCGAGGCCCTGCTCGAGGCCGGAGCGACGGTGGTGGGGGTCGATCGAGATCCGGCGGCGCTTGGCTTCGCGATGGAGCGGCTCGCCCGCTTCGGGGACCGCTTCAGGGCTTTGAAGGGCACTTTTGGCCAGGTGGCCGCGCTGGTCGACGGCCCGGTCGACGGTCTGTTGCTCGACCTCGGGGTGAGCTCGCCGCAGCTCGACACGGCTGCCCGAGGCTTCAGCTTCACCCACGACGGGCCCCTCGACATGCGCATGTCCGGCGAGGGTGAGACGGCCGAGGCGCTGATCGCCAGGTTGGAGGTCGATGAGCTGGCCGACGTGCTCTACCGCTTCGGCGAGGAGCGCTTCTCACGGCCCATCGCTCGATCCTTGAAAGAGCGCGCGCCCACCACGACCTTCGAGGCCGTCGCGGCGATCAAGGCGGCCGTGCCCCGGCGGGCCTGGCCCAAGGAGCTGCACGTCGCCACCCGCACCTTCCAGGGGCTGCGCATCGCGGTGAACCGGGAGCTCGACGAGCTCGAGGCCGCCCTCGCGGTGGTCTCCACGCTGCTCGCCCCGAAGGGCCGGGTGGCGGTCATCAGCTTTCATTCACTGGAGGATCGCATGGTGAAGCACCGCTTCCGCGCGCTGTGTGGAGAGGCCCCCAGCGAGCTGCCCCGAGGGTTGCCGGTGGAGGTGAGCCGAGCGGCTCCCTTCGTCGCGTTGACGAAGAAGGCGGTCATCGCCTCGGACGAGGAAGCGAGCCGAAACCCCCGGTCACGGAGCGCCCGCTTGCGGGCCGTGGAGAAGGTGTCATGAGCGTCGTCGTCGAGCCACGGAGCCGGGGTGGGGTGCCGCTGTCGGTGATCCTGTTCGATCTCCTCCCCGCGGCGCTGGTGGTGGCGCTCCTCGTGGTGGTGGGCATCGTACACGTCACCTCGCGGGTGCTGGTGGTGAACCTGGGCTACGAGCTGTCGAAGCTCGACGGGAGGGCCACCGACCTCGAGCGCCGCAACTCCGAGCTGTCGGTCGAGCTGGCCACCCTCAAGTCGCCCTCCCGGCTCGAGGCCTGGGCCAAGAAGAACGGCCTCGTCGCTCCTCCGTCGAGCGCTGTCCTCCACCCCAAGAGGTGACCATGCGCGACCTCAAGTCCATGCAGGCGCTGGTGCCAGCCTCTCGGTGGATGCGCGGCCGCGTGGTGGTGCTGGGGGGCGTGCTCCTCGCCCTCCTCGGCGCGGTCTTCGTACGCGCGGTGCAGCTCCAGGTGCACCAGAAGGATCGGCTCCTGGCCTTCGCCGAGGAGCAGTACGTTCGCGACCTGAAAGTCCCCGGGCGCCGGGGCGACATCTACGACCGCCGGCACGTGCCCCTCGCTCAGAGCGTCGACGTCGACTCCGTCTGGGTCGACCCCTCGTCGGTCGCGGCCCCGAAGGAGCTGGCCCAGAAGCTCGGTCGAGCCTTGTCCATCGACCCCCGGGAGCTGCTCGAGCGGTTCGCCAAGGGCCGCCGGTTCGCCTGGGTGAAGCGCGCGGTGACGCCCGCCGAGATGGCCCGCCTCAAGGCCATGGCCCTCTCCGAGCTCCGCACGGTGAAGGAGCCGCGACGCTTCTACCCTCAGCGCGAGGTGGCCGCGCACCTCATCGGCCTGGTGGGCATGGACGCCCACGGCCTCGACGGCCTCGAGAAGAGCTTCGAAGACGAGCTGTCAGGCGACCTCATCACTCGCGAGGGCGTGCGTGACGCCCGAGGGCGCAAGCTGCTGCCCAACGGCGTGGAAGACCCCATGTCTCGCCAGGGCGCTTCCCTGACGCTCACCATCGACCGCCAGCTCCAGTACGTCAGCGAGAAGGCCCTCGAGCAGGCCGTGGTCGACGCCCAGGCCATCGCCGGCATGGTGGTCATGCTCGACCCCAAGACTGGAGAGGTCCTGGCGCTGGCGAGCACGCCTCGCTTCAACCCCAACCGCCCCCGGGACACCGGCCCCGAGGCGCTGCGCAACCGGGCGGTCACCGACGAGTTCGAGCCGGGCTCGACGTTCAAGGCGTTTGTCATCGCCTCCGCCCTCGACTCCCGAGCCATCTCGGAGGATTCCAGCTTCGAGTGCGAAAATGGCTCGTGGATGGTGGGAAAGAATGTCATTCACGACTCTCACCCTCATGGTTCGCTCACGCCTCGCGGCATTCTCCAGGTCAGCTCGAACATCTGTGCCGCCAAGGTGGCCCAGAAGCTGGGCAAGGAGCGCCTCCATGACACCTTCGAGCGCTTCGGCTTTGGCGAGCGGACCGCGCTCGGGCTCCCAGGAGAGGGCAAGGGTCGGGTGCCCTTCCCCAAGGCCGACGTGACGCTCGTGACCCAGGCGTTCGGGCAGGGCATCACGGCCACGGCGCTCCAAGTGGCGGCGGGCTACGGCGCCCTGGCCAACGGCGGGGTGCTGATGAAGCCCTACCTGGTGGCGTCGGTCACCGACCCCGATGGCGTGGTGCTGCTCGAGAACAAGCCCACCGTGGTTCGCCGGGTGGTGGGTGAGAAGACGGCCCAACGGGTGGTCTCGATGCTCGAGACGGTGGTCGAGCCTGGAGGCACGGCGCAGAAGGCCCGCATGGACGAGTACCGGGTGGCGGGCAAGACGGGCACCGCCCAGAAGGCTGATCCAGTGGCCCGGGGGTATTCGGACAAGCGCATCGCCAGCTTCGTGGGCATGGTACCGGCCGAAGATCCGCGCGTGGTCATTCTCGTCGTCATCGACGAGCCCAAGACCGACGTGTACGGTGGGCTGGTGGCGGCTCCGGCATTCAAGGAGATCGCCACTCAGGCGATGGCTTCGCTGGGGGTGTCACCCTCGCGAGCGGCGCCCACGACGACGGTGCAGATGGTGAAGAAGGAGACCGAAGCGCCCTCGAAGTCATCGTTGATTCTCGCTATCGAGCGCGCCCAAGACATCGACGTGGTAACGGAACAGATCACCGACGGAGCCGTACGGGTCCCCGATTTGACTGGGGCCTCCGGGCGTGTCGCCGTCGCGCAGTTGCTGAACGTGGCCCTTGAGCCACATCTGTCGGGTTCCGGGCGCGTGGTGACGCAGCGCCCGTCTGCAGGAACCTTGGTCGAGAAGGGCACTCGCGTCTCGCTGGAGTTGGCAAGCCGCTTGCCGCCTCCTCCACATTGAGGGCCGCGACGTCGCGGCCAGGAAGACACGCATGAAGCTGACGGAGCTACTCGCAGGCGTTGGGACTGAGCCGGTCGCGTCCACCAAGTCGAAGGTGGACATCACTGGGGTCACCGCAGACTCGAGGGCCGTCAAGGCGGGGGATCTGTTCATCGCGCTCCCCGGCACCAAGACGGACGGTCACCAATTCGCCCATGAGGCGATCAAGAAGGGCGCTGTGGCGGTGCTGGCCGAGCGGCCAGTGTCGGGGGCTCAGGCTCCGGTGTTCATCACCCCCAACACCCGCAAGGGCCTGGCGCTGGCGGCCGGCAACTTCTACGGCAACCCGGCCAGAGACATGGTGCTGCTGGGGGTCACCGGCACCAACGGCAAGACCACCACGGCCTGGCTGGTGGAAAGCATCTGCGCCGCTGGCATGTCGTCGGTGGGCCTGTTCGGCACCATCGAGGTGCGGTTCTCGGGGAAGAAGCTGGTCCCCACCCACACCACGCCCGGCCCGGTCGAGCTCCACCGGACCCTGCGCGAGATGGCCGACGCGGGAGTCGACACGGTGGTGATGGAGGTGTCGAGCCACGCGCTGGCGCAAGAGCGCGTGCACGGGCTCACCTTCCGAGCCGCGGGCTTCACCAACCTCACCCGCGACCACCTCGACTACCACAAGGACCTCGAGGCCTACTTCCAGGCCAAGCGCCGGTTCTTCACCGAGAACCTCTCGCCGACCGGCCTCGCGGTGGTGAACGGCGAAGACACCCACACCTCCCGGGTCTACAACGAGATGCGGCAGCTCAAGCGCCAGGCGTGGAAGTTCTCCCGCCTGGGCAACGGAGAGATCTCCGCCGCCAACGTCGAGCTGAGCACCACCGGCATTCGGGGCACCTTGAAGACGCCCGCCGGTGACATTCCGTTCAAGAGCCCCCTCTTGGGCAGCCACAACCTCGAGAACATTCTCTGCGCGGCGGGCATCGCCCTGGCGGCCGGGGCCTCTCGGCGTGACGTGCAGGAAGGGCTCGAGCGAGTGACCCGCGTGCCTGGGCGCATGGAGCGCGTCGAGGGAAAGGGCATCGTGGCCCTGGTCGACTACGCCCACACCGACGACGCGCTGGCGAGGGCCATGGAGTCGGCCCGGGGCATCACCAAGGGCAAGCTGGTGGTCGTCTTCGGTTGCGGCGGCGACCGCGACCCGGGCAAGCGCTCGATCATGGGCGAGGTCGGGGCCCAGGCCGATCTGCCCATCGTCACCTCGGACAACCCGAGGAGCGAGGCGCCTGACGACATCATCGCGGGCATCCTCCCTGGCCTCGAGAAGGCGGGCCTCCGGCGCATGAGCCCGGCCAAGGCCAGGTCGGGAGAGCGAGGGTACCTGGTGGAGGCCGATCGAGCCCAGGCCATCGAGCTGGCGGTGTCACTGGCCAAGCCAGGCGACACGGTGCTCATCGCAGGGAAGGGCCACGAGACCTACCAGGAGCAAGACGGCGAGAAGCGGCCCTTCGACGATCTCGAGGAGGCGCGGAAGGCGCTGGGATGAGTCTTTTTCGGAGCGCGGCATGGTGGTGCGTTTCTCTGATGACCAAGTGCGGCAGGCGACCCAAGCGCAGGGGGGCCGCGCGGGAGCTCGTGCCTCGTACGCGGCGATCTCCACCGACAGCCGGCGGGTGACGAAAGACTGCCTCTTCGTCGCCTTGAAGGGAGAGCGCTTCGACGCCCACGACTTCCTCGGCGGCGCCGTCGAGGCTGGGGCTGCTGGGCTGGTGGTCGAACGGGGGCGGGTGGCTCCTGTCGCCGCGGCCCACGTCGCCATCTTCGAGGTGAAGGACACGCTCCAGGCCTTGGGTGGGCTGGCGCGCTTTCACCGCGATCGGTTCAAGGTCCCAGTGGGGGCCGTCACCGGCTCGAACGGGAAGACGACGACCAAGGAGCTGGTGGCGTCGATCCTCGGCATGCGAGGGCCAGCCCTGAAGACCGAGGGGAACCTCAACAACGAGGTCGGCGTGCCCCTGACGCTGTTCCGCCTCGAGCCGAGTCACCGGGCCGCCGTGGTCGAGATGGGCATGAACCGGCCCCAGGAGATCCGCCGCCTCACGGACATCGCCCGGCCCAACGCCGGACTCATCACCGTGGTGCAGCCGGCCCACCTCGCGGGGTTGGGCTCCATCGAGGCAGTGGCCAGGGCCAAGGCTGAGCTGTTCTGGGGGCTGGGCCCGACCGGAACGGCCGTGGTGAACCTCGACGACCCGCGGGTGGTGAGGGAGGCCCGGGGGCTCACCTCGAGCGTGCTGACCTTCGGGCGGGCGCCCACGGCTGATGTTCGGCTCGAGCGGGTCGAGAGTCGTGGCAGCGCGGGCCTCGAGCTCCGCATCGTGTACCGGGGCAAGGCCAGTGAGGTGAAGCTCGCGCTGGTCGGCGAGCACAACGCCATGAATGCCACCGGCGCCTTCGCCCTGGCGCTGGCGCTGGGCTACACGCCCTTCGAGTGCCAACGAGGCCTCGAGGCCGCCACGGCCGCCCACGGTCGCCTCGAGCTGAGGGCCGGCCCAGGCGGCACCACCCTCATCGATGACTGCTACAACGCCAACCCGGCGTCGATGGCCGCGGCGCTCGAGACCCTGGCTCAGCTCGCGCCGGGGGGCCGGGCGGTGGCGGTGCTGGGAGACATGCTCGAGCTGGGCGCCGAGGAGGCCTCGGCCCATCTGGCGCTCGGTGAGGCTGCCGGCGCCCGTGCCGCGCGGGCCGCGTTCCTCGGCCCTCGGTCAGCCGCGGCCTTCGAGCGCGCCCGGGTGCGCCTGGGCGACGCCGCGGCGCACTTCGATGACCCACAGGCTTTGGTGGGCTGGCTCAAGCCCATGCTGAGGCCAGGTGATGTCGTACTGGTGAAGGCCAGCCGGGGCATGCGGCTCGAGCGAGTCGTCGACGCCCTCCTCGCTGAGGCGTCTGGAGGCGCCCCCTGACATGCTGTTTCTCGTCTACGAGTGGCTCAAGGCCGACCCTGAGTGGGCGCGGTACCTCAACTTTCTCCGCTACCCGACCTTTCGCATCATCGCCGCCGGCGTGGCGTCGCTGGTGCTGGGCATGGTGCTGGGGCCGCGGCTCATCGAGATGCTGAGAACGGCCCAGCACGGCCAGTCGAACGTGCGCGAGGACACCCCGGAGTCGCACCAGAAGAAGAAGGGCACCCCGACCCTGGGCGGCAGCCTGATTCTCCTCGGCATCTTCTTCGGCACGCTCTTGTTCGCCGACCTGAAGAGCCGGGTGGTGCTGACGGCGCTGTTGTGGACCTTGGCCTTCGGCTTCACCGGCTTCCTCGACGACTGGCTCAAACTCTCCAAGCGCAACTCCAAGGGGCTGTCGGGCCGCTACAAGATCCTCCTCCAGACCGCCTTCTTCTTGGTCGGCGTGTTCGGGCTGATGTGCGAGTGGGGCCCCGGTGGCCCGCACCTGCTCATCGACACGCACCTCACCGTGCCCTTCGTGCCGACGCACCGGCTCCACCCCGACCTGGGCTGGTTCTACGTGGCCTTCGCCTGGGTCGTGGTGGTGGGCACCTCTCACGCGGTCAACCTCACCGACGGGCTCGACGGCCTGGCCATCGCCCCGACCATGATCGCCGCCCTGGTGTTCACGGTGCTCTGCTACGTCGCTGGCACCACCCTGGCGGTGGCCGACTTCGCGGTCGTCAACGGCGTGCGGCAGACCGTGGCCGTGCCGGTCTACGAGTACCTCGGCATCACCAAGGTCGAGGGCGGCGCCGAGCTGGCCGTCTTCTGCGCCGCCATCGTCGGGGCGGGCATCAGCTTCCTCTGGTTCAACGCCTACCCGGCGAGCGTCTTCATGGGCGACGTGGGCTCGCTGGCCTTGGGCGGCGCCTTGGGCTCGGTGGCCATGCTGAGCAAGAACGAGCTCATCAGCGCGATCATCAACGGCGTCTTCTTGGCCGAGCTCTTGTCGGTGGTGGTGCAGGTGGTCAGCTTCAAGTCCACCGGGAAGCGGGTGTTTAAGATGGCCCCGCTCCATCACCACTACGAGAAGTCGGGCATGTCTGAGACGAAGATCGTCATTCGTTTCTGGATCGTCTCGGTGCTCCTGGGCGGCGTGGCGCTCGGGTCCCTCAAGCTGAGGTAAGCAATGTCGTTTCAAGGGAAGACCGTCGTCGTCATCGGCATGGGCAAGAGCGGCACCGCGGCGGCGCGGCTGCTCCTCAACCGAGGGGCCACCGTCCGTGGCTTCGACGAGAATCCCCAAGCGAGCGCCCCGTCGTCCGATGCCCGGTTCTCGCTCGCGCTGGGGCCCCTGCCTGGCGACTTCTTTCGGGGCGCCGACGCGGTGGTGGTGAGCCCTGGCGTCCCGCTGTCAAGGCCCGAGGTGGCCCAGGCTCGGCAGGCCGGGGTGCCCGTGTACGGAGAGATCGAGCTCGCCTGGCGCACCCTGCCGAAGGGCGCGGGGCCCATTCTCGGCGTCACCGGCACCAACGGAAAGAGCACCACCACGGCGCTCCTGGGCGAGCTCATGCGCCAGCAGGGCCTGAGGACCTTCGTCGGAGGCAACCTCGGTGTGCCCTTCACGCTCGCCTATGAAGAGCCCCAGACGCCTCCCTACGCCATGCACGTCATCGAGCTGTCGTCGTTTCAGCTCGAGGGCCTCATCGACGCGAGGTTCGACGGGGCCGCGATCTTGAACCTCACCCCGGATCACCTGGATCGCTACCCCACCCTCGACGCATACGGAGCGGCCAAGGCCCGCATCTTCTCGAACCAGCCCGCTGGCGGTTTCGCGGTGGTGAACGTCGACGATCCGCGGGTCCGAGACCTCTCGCGCGGAGCCAAGGTGCCGGTGTACGGCTTCACCCGAGATGCCGAGCGTACCAACCCCGGTCTCACCGGCCTCGCGGTGGGCAGCGGCGAGACGTTCTCGTTCGTCTCTCGGGGCCCCCAGGCCTTCTCAGTGACGAGCCGAGCGCTCCGCGGGGCCCACAACCTCGAGAACGCCATGGCCGCCTCGCTCATGGCGCACCTCGCCGGCGCCTCGGCCGAGGCGATCCAGCGGGGGCTCGACAGCTTCCCCGGGTTGGCCCATCGCCTCGAGTCGGTGCGCGAACTCGAGGGCGTGGAGTGGATCAACGACTCCAAGGCCACCAACGTCGACTCCTCGCTGGTGGCGCTCCAGGCGCTGGCCGGGCGCATCTGGCTCATCGCCGGGGGCAAGGGGAAGGGCGCGCCCTACACGCCGCTGGTCGAGGCGGCCAAGGGCAAGGTGCGGGGCGTGCTCACCATCGGCAAGGACGCGCCGCTGCTGGCCGAGGCGTTCCGCTCGGTCTGCGACGTCAACGCCTGTGAGACGCTCGAGGTCGCCGTGGCCACCGCTCGCCGACTGGCCAAGGGCGGAGACACGGTCCTGCTCTCACCGGCGTGTGCGTCGTACGATCAGTTTCAGCACTTCGAGCACCGCGGCGACGTCTTCAAGGCGCTGGTGCGCGCCCTCACTCCCACGGAGCAGCCATGACCGACAAGCGCCTCGCGTACGATCCGGTGCTCCTGTTCGCGGTGCTGGCCCTGGTCGGCTTCGGCCTGGTGATGGTGTACAGCGCCTCGGCCATCACGGCCCACGAGAAGCTGGGCGACAGCTTCTACTTCTTGAAGCGGCAGGCGGTCGCCGCGGGCCTCGGGCTCTTCGCCATGGCCGCGGCCATGAAGATCGGCTACCGGCGAATGGCCAGGCTCGCTTACCCCGCGCTGCTCCTGACCATCGTGCTCCTGGTGGCCGTGCTGATTCCGGGCGTCGGCACCGTGGTCGGTGGGGCCCGCCGGTGGATCCGCGTGCCCGGGGTGTCGATGCAACCGGCCGAGGTCGCCAAGGTCGCCTGGGTCATCTACCTGGCGTACTCGCTGGCCAAGAAGCAAGAGAAGATGAAGAGCTTTTCCATCGGCTTCTTGCCGCACGTGGGCATCGCCGGGGTCCTGGTGCTCCTCTGCATGCTCGAGCCCGACTTCGGAAGCTCGGTGTCTCTGTTGTTCCTCATGTTCGTGATGCTGTTCGCCGCCGGTGCTCGCCTCTCGTACCTGGTGGGCTCGGTGTTGATCGCGGTGGTCTTCGGTTACACCGTGGTCGCCAACTCCAAGTACCGCATGGAGCGAATCTTTGCCTACCTCGACCCCTGGGCCCATCAGCGGGGCTCGGGCTACCAGTTGACCGAGTCGCTGATGTCCATCGGGAGCGGCGGCGTCACTGGCCTGGGGCTGGGCGACGGCCGGCAGAAGCTCTTCTACCTGCCCGAGGCCCACACCGACTTCATCTTCGCCATCATCGGTGAAGAGCTGGGGCTCATCGGCGCCGCGGCGTTGATTCTCCTCTACGCCATCGTGCTGTGGCGCGGCGTCAGGGCCTCGCTCAACGCCAAGGAGCCGTTCGGCACCTACCTCGGGCTGGGGCTGACAGCGCTCATCGGCTTTCAGGCCATCGTCAACATGGGGGTCTCGATGGGGCTGTTGCCGACCAAGGGCCTCACCTTGCCCTTCGTCTCGTATGGCGGCACCTCGCTCATCATGCTGATGGGGGCGGCTGGATTGTTGTTGTCGGTCAGCGGCGCCGCCGAGGGTGGGCAGCGCCGAGCACGGGCCACCAAGAGCCGCCCCGACGCGGTGCTGCGTTCGGGAGTCCTCGCGTGAGGGTGATGATCGCTGGCGGAGGCACCGGGGGTCACCTGTTCCCCGGCATCGCTCTGGCTGAAGAGGTCGTCTCGCGGCACCCCGAGAACGACGTCGTCTTCGTGGGCACCCACCGAGGCCTCGAGGCCCGCGTCGTTCCCCAGAACGGCTTCGTCTTCGAGGCCATCACGTCGCGCGGCCTCAAGGGCATGGGCCCCTGGAAGCTGATGCTCGGGCTGGCGACGCTCCCTCTGTCCTTCACCTCGGCCGTGTCGCTGCTGTGGCGCTACAGCCCCGACGTGGTGGTCGGCGTGGGCGGGTACTCGTCTGGGCCGGTGGTGCTGGCCGCGTGGCTGATGCGTATTCCCACCGCGGTGCAGGAGCAGAACGCCCTGGCCGGGCTCACCAACCGCCTCCTGGGCCGCATCGTCGACGCGGCCTTCGTCAGCTTCGACGCGGCGCGGGCCTTCTTTCCCAACGACAACGCCCACCTGCTGGGCAACCCCATTCGGCGGGGCCTGCTCGAGAACTTTCTGCGCCCCAGAGATCGGCACAAGACCTTCACCGTGCTCGTGTTCGGAGGCTCCCTGGGCGCCCGGGGCCTCAACCGCCGCATGCTCGAGGCGCTGCCGTACCTGGCCGATCTCAAGGGCGAGCTGTGCATCGTCCACCAGACGGGGGCGGGCGACCTGGAGACGGTGCAGAAGGCCTACGCCGGCAGCGGCTTCGATGCCCAGGTGTGCGAGTTCATCGAAGACATGTCCACCGCGTACCTCGGGGCCGACCTCGTCGTCTGCCGCGCTGGCGCCACCACGCTGGCCGAGCTCACCGTCTGCAAGAAGGCGTCGATCCTCGTGCCGTTCCCCCATGCCACCGATGACCATCAGACGGTCAACGCCATGGCCCTGGTCGACGCGGGCGCCGCGAAGATGCTCCGCGAAGAGGAGCTCACCGGCGAGCTGTTGGCCAAGACGATTCGCGAGCTCAAGAACGACCCGGCGAAGCTCGGCGAGATGCAGCGGGCGGCGGGGCTCCTCGGGCGCCCCGAGGCCGCGGGAGAGATCGCCAACGTGTTGAGCCAACTCTGCCTCGAGCGGTGGGGTGTGCTCACTGGCCAACCCCGCACCGGCACACCGCTGCGGCCCCCGTCGAAGGAGAGCCGTCCATGATTCTGCCCCCACCTCCGCTGGCCAGCCGGTTCAAGACTCGCCACGCCGCGCGCGTGCACTTCGTGGGCATCGGAGGCATCGGCATGTCTGGCATTGCCGAGGTGCTGCTCAACCTGGGCTACCAGGTCTCGGGGTCCGACCTGAAGGAGTCGGAGCTCACTCGACGGCTCGTCTCTCTCGGCGCGCGCTGCCAGGTCGGCCATCGCGAAGAGAACGTGGTCGACGTCGACGTCGTCGTCATCTCGTCGGCGGTGAAGCGGGACAACCCCGAGGTCGTGGGGGCCCGGCGGCGGAAGATTCCGGTCATTCCCCGGGCCGAGATGCTGGCCGAGCTCATGCGGCTCAAGTACGCGGTGGCCATCGCCGGCTCGCACGGCAAGACGACCACCACCTCGATGGTGGCGACGGTGCTGGCGGCCGCCGGCCTCGACCCCACGGCGGTGGTGGGGGGCAAGGTGAATGTCCTGGGCTCCAACGCCAAGGTCGGCAAGAGCGATCTCATGGTGGTGGAGGCCGACGAGAGCGACGGCAGCTTCCTGCACTTGCACCCGTCGATCGCGGTGGTCACCAACATCGACCCCGAGCACATGGATCACTACCACACGCTCGATGCCCTCAAAGACGCCTTCACCGGCTTCTTGAACCGGGTGCCGTTCTACGGGCTCGACGTGGTGTGCATCGATCACCCCAACGTGCAGGCCCTGCTGCCGCGCCTCGAGAAGCGGGCCGTCACCTACGGGAGCTCCCACGCCGCCGACTACCGCCTCGAGGGCATCGCGCTCGACGGCTTCGCCACCCGGTTTCGCGCCTTCCGCCGCGACGAAGACCTGGGCGACTTCACGGTGCGCATGGTGGGTGCTCACAACGCGATGAACGCCCTGGCCGTCATCGCCGTGGCCGACGAGCTCGACATTCCCCTCGACACGGTGCGGGTGGCGCTGGCCGAATTCGCCGGGGTCCAGCGGCGCTTCACCGTGCGTGGCGAGGCCAATGGCATCACGGTGGTCGACGACTACGGCCACCACCCAGCCGAGGTTCGCGCCACGCTCGCCGGAGCGCGCCGGGCCTTCGGGCGCCGGCTGGTGGTGGCGTTCCAGCCCCATCGGTTCAGCCGCACCCACGACCTGTTCGAGGACTTTCTCTCGGCCTTCAACGACGCTGACCTCCTCTTCCTCACCGGCATCTACGGGGCCGGAGAAGAGCCCATCGAGGGGGTGAGCGCCGAGACGCTGTGCGAGGGCATTCGTGCCTTCGGCCACCGTGACGTCACCCATGTCGAGCGGCGCTCCGAGCTGGTCAAGGCGCTGCTCCCTCGGCTCAAGAGCGGTGACATCGTCTTGACGCTGGGCGCGGGCGACATCACCAACACCGGGCCCGAGCTGCTCCACGCCCTGGGAGCTGCGTCGTGAGCGCTCGAGCGCCGAACAGGTCGCCCAACCTGCTGCGGCGAACGATCCTCTCGCTGCGCCGGGCAGCCTCTCTCCTCCGCTCCTCACTGGGCCCAACGGCACAGCTCCGGTGCTCGTCGCTCGGGTGCCCGGCTCGCTTCGGTCTCGCTCGCCTCGCGACGGTCGGGCAACCTGTTCGACGCTCTAGCGGCCGCTACAGCCACGTCTTTGTAGCCAGAAATTTGCCCGACCCGCATTCCGCCCCGACGATGGAGCACATTCACGCACCACCCGCGTGACGACCATCATGTTCCTGCGCCCGAAGCGAAATCGACGACGAGTGGACCTTGCCAAGAGGACTGGCGAGCTCAAGGCCACTGCGCGGGCGCACGGGCCGCTCGTGCTGAAGGTGCTGGTGGCGGTGCTGTTCTCGGTGAGCCTGGTGGTGGCGAGCTACGTGGGCTGGCAGTGGGCGAGCACCGCGGAGTCTTTCGCGCTCAAGGCGCTGGTCGTTCGAGGTGCGCATCACGCCACCGAGGCCGAGGTGGCTCGCCTGGGGCACCTGCCCATGGGGGTGAACCTGCTCTCGCTCGATGTCGACGCGGTGGAGCGAGCCCTGTCGACGCACCCCTGGGTGAGGCAGGTCAGGGTTCATCGCGAGCTGCCGTCGCGCGTCGTGGTGGAGCTGGAGGAGCACCAAGCGGTGGCGCTCCTGGCGCTGGGCGAGCTGTACCTGGTCGACGAGGGCGGCGAGCCCTTCAAGCGGGCCACGGTGACCGACGAGCTCGACCTGCCGCTGGTCACCGGGGTCGACCGGGAGGACTTCAGCGGCGACCGAGCGCGGGTGGTGGAGGGGCTGGGCCGGGCGGTCAGCGTCATCGACGCGTACCGACGGCTCTCGGGCCAGAAGAAGAGCGATTTGAGCGAAGTGCACGTCGAGCTCGACGAAGTGACGGTCGTCACGATGGACGGGCAAGAGGTGCACCTGGGAGCCGGAGATCTGGAGCCCAAGCTCCAGCGGCTCGAGAAGGTGCGCGCGGAGCTCGATGCCCGCGCGCTGAGGGCGGAGGTCATCCGGTTGGACAACCGGTCTCGACCGACGTGGGTGGCAGTGCAGCTTTCCGGAGCGCCCGTGGAAAAGGGCCATCACCGGTAATCGATTGAAGCGCCCCTCCTGGGGGGCCGCGGGAGGAACCATGGCGAACAAGAAGGGTGGGGAGATTCTCGTCGGCCTCGACATCGGGACGACCAAGATCTGCGCCATCGTGGGCGAGCTGACCGACGAGGGTATCGACATCATTGGCATCGGCACGCACCCCTCGCGCGGACTGCGCAAGGGCGTGGTGGTGAACATCGAGACGACGGTGCAGTCGATTCAGCGCGCCATCGACGAGGCCGAGGCGATGGCCGGCACCGAGATCACCCACGTGTACACCGGCATCGCCGGGGGCCACATCAAGAGCTTCGGTGGCCGGGGCGTGGTGGCGCTGAAGGATCGAGAGGTGCGGGAGGCCGACATCGCCCGCGTCATCGAGCAGGCCAAGACGGTCAACATTCCTCTCGATCGAGAGGTCATCCACGTGCTCCCCCAGGAGTTCATCGTCGATGACCAGCCCGGTATTCGCGAGCCCTTGGGCATCACTGGTGCCCGGCTCGAGGCCAAGGTGCACATCGTCACCGGGGCGGTGGCGAGCGCGCAGAACATCATCAAGTGCGCCAACCGGGCCGGCCTCAACGTGGCCGACATCGTGCTTCAGCCGCTGGCTTCCAGCGAGGCCGTGCTGACCGACGAAGAGAAGGAGCTCGGCGTGTGCCTGGTGGACATCGGCGGCGGCACCACCGACATCGCCATCTTCCAGAACGGCTCCATCGTGCACACCGCGGTCATCGCGTTGGGTGGCAACAACCTCACCAACGACATCGCGGTGGGCCTCCGCACGCCCATGGAGCACGCCGAGCGCATCAAGCAGAAGTTCGGCTGCGCGCTGGCGTCGATGGTCGATCGCCAGGAGACCATCGAAGTTCCCAG
Source organism: Myxococcales bacterium (assembly GCA_003153055.1). The sequence continues at coordinate 6,425 of PMBV01000390.1, read as the reverse complement.
CGTCGGCGGCCGCGAGCCCCGGGTGATGGGCCGGCAGATTCTCTGCGAGATCCTCGAGCCCAGGGTTGAAGAGATCTTCCAGCTGGTGCACCACGAGGTCGAGCGCAACGGCTTCTCCGAGCTGCTCAACTCCGGGGTGGTCATCACCGGCGGGTCGACCTTGCTCCCCGGCATGACCGAGCTCGCTGAGGAAATCATGGCCGTGCCGGTGCGGCGGGCCGTTCCGCGGGGCATCGGGGGGCTGGTCGACGTGGTCAAGAGCCCGGTCTACGCGACGGGGGTTGGGCTGGTCGTCTACGGCGCCCGCCACCAAGACCGCAGCATGTTCCGCATTCGCGAAGAGAACGTGTTCCGCAAGGTCAAGCGGCGCATGGGTGAATGGCTCCAGGAAGTCTTCTAGCCGCGTCTTTCGCTACAGGCCCGTAGCGGAAAACTTGCGGGTTGCCACGGTGGTTGCAAGCTCACCGCCACAGGACAGAGGGATCTCATGAACGAGTTCGAGCAGCAGAGCAAGCAGGCCGCCCGGATCCGCGTCGTCGGCGTGGGCGGAGCGGGGTGCAACGCGGTCAACACCATGATCGCGTCGGGTCTTGAGCGGGTGGACTTCATCGCGCTCAACACCGACGTGCAGGCCTTGGCCACCAACAACTCCCCGGTTCGGCTGCAGATCGGCAAGGAGCTGACGCGGGGCCTGGGCGCCGGGGCGAACCCGGAGCGCGGCCGCCAGGCTGCCACCGAGTCGCGGGAAGAGATCGCCAAGCTGCTCGAAGGCGCCGACATGGTCTTCGTCACCGCCGGCATGGGCGGCGGCACCGGCACTGGCGCGGCTCCAGTGGTGGCCGACATCGCGCGGGAGCTGGGCGCGCTGACCGTCGCCGTCGTCACCAAGCCCTTCATCTTCGAAGGCAACCAGCGGCGCAAGGCGGCCGAGCAAGGGCTCCAGGAGCTCAAGGCCGCGGTCGACACACTCATCACCATTCCCAACCAGCGGCTCTTGGCGCTGCAGGGTGACCCGCTGCCGTTGCTCGACGCGTTCAAGAAGGCTGACGAGGTGCTCCTCAACGCCGTGCAGGGCATCTCGGATCTCATCCAGTTCCACGGGTACATCAACGTCGACTTCGCCGACGTGAAGACCATCATGGCCGAGCAGGGCCTCGCGTTGATGGGCACCGGCACCGCTTCGGGGGAGCGCCGCGCCATTCGCGCCATGGAGCAGGCCATCAGCTCGCCCTTGCTGGAGGACGTCTCCATCGACGGGGCGCGAGGCCTCCTCATCAACATCACCGCTGGGCGCGACATCACGCTCCAGGAAATCAGCGAGTCGATCTGCATCGCCCAGGAGGCCGCTGACCCCGAGGCCAACATCATCTTCGGCTCGCTGGTCGACGCCAACGCCAAGGATGACGTGAAGATCACGGTCATCGCGACTGGCTTTGTCTCGCGCGAGGCCCAGCCGCGGCGCCCGGTGCTCCTCGAGCAGCGCACCCCGGTTCAGCAGGCCATTCCCGGTATTCGGCCCTCGTTGCTGCCTGGGGTCCCGCCCGCGCCGGCCTCAGCGCCTCCGCACGCCGTGGTGCACGCGGTCGGCATGCCGTCGGTCGCCCGGGAAGACGTCGCCACGCTGGTGCCCTCGTCGAAGTCGGGAGTCCGCATGTCGGGAGAGCACCGCACGCCCGTGCCGGCCCGTGCGCCGACCAGCCCCCGCGAGGCGACCCTCGCCCTCGATGAAGACCAGTACGACATTCCCACCTTTATCAGACGGCAGGGTGGGAACCACGAGCTGCCATAGGCTGGGGCCCCAGGGGGGACTTGGTGCTCGGGGAGCCAGATGGTACGTCATGCCTGCTGGCGCACGTCTGTGCGCCGCGAACTTCGGAGGGGTCATGCACTCAAAATTCTTGGTCGGGGCGGCGCTATTCGTTGCGCTCACCGGGTGTCCGGGCAGTGTCTCTGGGACCGTCAGCGGTATCAGCCTCGGTGTGGCTGACACGCTTTTCTACGTAGAGAAGGATACCGCCGGGAAGACCATCGCGTTTGACGTCATCCTCGCGGACAAGGGCAGCGTCTGTACGACCCTCAAGGCGAACCGGCTCCCCAAGTCTTCGACGTCCATCACGCTGGGGCTCTTCCGCTTGGCGGAAGACCTGACTTTCCTCGCCCCAGATATCGGCGACTTCACCGTCATCGACAGCACCCCAACCAAGGCGGGGAACTGGGCTATCGCGAGCTTCAGTCATCTCGACGCGAACTGCACGAATACGCTCTCCAAGTCCGCGTCGTCAGGCAAGAGCGGCCTCGTCAAGGTGACTGGGGTCAACGCGGCGAACAACGGGAGCATCGCAGGCACGTTCGACGTCAGCTTCGGTTCCGACCGAGTGACCGGGTCGTTCAGCGGTGCCTACTGCGATCTGGCGAGCGTTCCCAACAACCCGAGCTGTGAATAGATACAGGTTGTTGGGCAAGTCCGGCGTATTCGTTGGCCCAGCGCAACGCTTGGGCTTTGTCGGAGCCTGAGGCACCTCATGACCGCGGAGGTTTCTTCTTTGTCCTGGGCGGACGGCCTTCCCCACTCCCCCGCCTCGCCCCAAGGCGAGGGGCCCGCTCTGGCGCCGCGGGGCGAGGACGACCGCTGGGGCGAAGGGCCGTCCTTCCTACGGTCAAACGCGAGCGGGGCGTGGCGAATCGGTTGGGCGTTCACTGACCGCACCAATTCACCCTGACTTGAGAGCTTCAGGGTTCAGGCACGGCCCACGGTCTTCCGCCCTCTGCCGGTCAAGGACACCCGTGGACACCGAGGACCCTGTCCGTGGGAGCCACCTCGAGCCTCGCGTTGTTCGGGCGCTGGACCGGCAGAGTGGTGACAGCTTCACGCTGTGCCGATCCGCCGCCTGCTCACAGCGGCTGTATTTTTAGGTTGTCAAAATACAGCTGGGCCTCCCACGAGGAGAAGGCGAAGCGGTCGTGACCCTTGCCGGCGAGTGGGAAGGGGTCGCTGAGTTCCATGAACTTGTTGCCGTCGATGAACCACGAGATGCGCGAGCCCTTGCGCTCGATGCGCCAGTGGTAGGTACGGCCGACCTGCACCGGGTAGGGGTTGGCCTCCACGCGCCAGCGGGAGTCTTTGGTCACCACGCCCGTCGACACCAGGTCGCTGCCGCCGCGCCGCCGGGCCTCGGCCTCGAGCGATTGGATCGAGGGGCCGTGCTCATCGAGCCGGGCCATGACGCTGAGGCTGTTGTTCCACCCGCCGTGAATCAGCACGTAGCCCGAAGCGTGGTCGGTGCCGTCGCCGAAGATCTCGACCTTGAGGTCGCCCTCAGGGGAGACCGAGCGCGCGTCGAACTCGACCGCGACGTCCTGTGGCAGCGACGCCCTGAGCCACAGGGGGTTGTTCTTCACGCCCGGTGAGAGCAGCTCGCCATTGACGGTGCGCCAGAGCCCTCCGGTGCTGAAGTAGTTCTTCTCGACGGTGTCGGGATTCGAGAAGTCGTCGGCGTACGGCACGCTGGCTGTCACGGGCACCGGACCTCGAACGAGGTAGTAGTGCAGCAGCGGCAAGTTGAAGAGGACGATGAGCCCCCCGAGCACCCCGATGGTGAGCCGGGAGGGCCACGCTGGCACTGTCCACGAGGTCGCCGCTGCGCCATCGGCCGACGGCTCCGTGGCAGCGTCATCCATTCGCTCTCTGTCCTTGCGCTTGGGCTGAGCCATGGCGAGTTTGGCTAGCAGAAGAGGGCCCCGGCCGTCACGCCTTCTTGCTCTGTTTCGACCACCGCTTCTCGAGGGCCGCGGTCTCCTTCTCTCGTCGCCGAGCGGTGGCCCGTTCTCGGCCCCGCTTCTCGAGCTCCTCCGGCGAGGGGCGAATGAAGAGCTGGTACACCACGCCGGCCACGGTGAAGAGCGCCGTGATGGACAGCACGGCCCCCGGCGCTTGAGCCAGCGCACCGACCGATGGCACGAAGGGGCTCAATGCAGCCATCACGCCCAAGACGAACGCCCAGGCACCCACCGCCGAGGAGAGCAGCGCCGCCAAGGGGCGGTGGAGCACCACCCCGATGGCTCCGCCGACCATCAGCCCAGGCGCGAACCCCAAGAGCCAGTCGGCCGCCCCAGCCAGCTGGCCGGCCAACAGACCCGCCGGAAGCCCGAAGGCGAAGAACACCACCACGGTGGGGAAGAGAAAGCCGGCCCCCATCAGGGCGAAGATCGACACCACCGTCGCCTGGCGCTGCACCGAGCCGAAGCCGAGGCGCGTGGCCAGGGTGCCAGCCCACAGGGCCGCGAGGAGCGCCCCCAGTGGGCCGGCCACCAACCGGAACAGTCGCCGCCCTCCGAAGAGAATGAGGAGAAGCCCGAGGGCCGCCAGCGCCACCCCGGCAATCGCCGGCACGAAGCGGAACACGCCGATCCAGCCGATGGGGTCCAGGTGCCGATAGGGCTCGAACGCGCGCTCGAGGGTCTCCACGGCGGCTCCGTCACATCAATGCGAGTACCGCACGGTGGCCAACAACACGAGCCCCGTCAGAATGCTGAGCGCGAGGACCGCGAACCAGTACGCCGCCGCCACCGGTCGAATTCGAACGAGCATCGCCGTGGCGACCTCGGGCACGGCTTCTCCCACGACGGCGGTGGGGGTCGAGAGCTCCTTGGCCAGAGATTTGGCCGCTCGCGGGTCATCAGGGCCCACTTGGCCGTCGAGCACTGCCTGAGCCAGACGGCGGGCTTCCACCACGTCGCCGAGCTCGAAGCGCTCCCACGCGGCCGACAGCACCGAGCGTGGAACCGGCGCCGACCCAGTCGCTTTGTCCTTCTTGCTGCCCTTCGCCATACGACAGCTCCTACCTCATTTCCTCGTCCTCTGCGACGTGGGGAAGCCGCTATAAGGTCTGGACGTTCGATGACGATGTCTCCTCGACTGCTGTCCCGCCGGGCCCTGCTGGCTGCCGCCGCGGCCGTGCCGTCCATGGCGGCGGCCTTCGGTGACGCGTCTCGCTTCGTGCCCGCGGTGGCGCGGCACCAGGGGCGGTGGGACGTGCGCGGCTCGGGCTTGCGCCGCCTCGCCTGGGAGCTCCAGCGGCGCACCTCGGTCGAGGTCGTGCTCGAGGCTCGCCCGGTCGCCCTCGACTCGGCGCGGCTGTTCGAGCTGCCCTTCGTCTACCTGTCCTCCGATGGCGAGATGCCGCCGCTGTCGGCGAGCGAGGTCGAGAACCTGCGTCGCTACCTCACCTTCGGCGGCTTCGTGTTCGCCGACGCCAACGACGGGAGCGACGGCGGTGGCTTCGACTCGTCGTTTCGCCGGGAAATCGCCCGGGTCTTGCCCCAGAGCCCGCTGGCGCCCTTGCCGTCGACCCACGTGCTGTTCAAGACCTTCTTCCTGCTCGAGTCGGCCCCGGGGCGGTTCCTCAACAAGCCGGCCGTCGAGGCCTGCCTCGTCAACCATCGGGCGGCCGTCATCTATTCGCAGAACGACGTGCTCGGCGCGCTCAGTCGTGATGAGTCGGGCACCTGGGAGTACGAGCCGACGCCTGGTGGCGCCCGGCAGCGAGAGCTCGCGACCCGCCTGGCGGTGAACATCGCCATGTACGCCCTCTGCCTCGACTACAAGGACGACGCGGTCCACCTCCCGGTCATCATGAATCGGCGGCGCTGACATGGAGGCCATCGACACTTGGAAGCTGGTCAGCCTGTCTCCTTTGCCCCTCTGGGCGATGGTGGCGTTGGCGACGCTGCTGGCCTTCGGGGTCGGGCTGGCGTGCTGGGGTGTGCGGCACGAGGCCACGGCGCGACGGCGCTGGTCGATGTGGTTCTTGCGGGCGGTGGCTGGGCTGTTGGCTCTCGGGTTTCTGCTCGAGCCGGGCATGCGCCGATTACAGGTCGCCAGGGTGAAGAACCGCGTGGCCGTGCTGGTCGATCGCTCGGCCTCGATGGNNCGCCGCGGCCCTCGAACGGCTGGGGCCCGAGATGGCGGCGCTGCGCGAACGCTACGCCTTCGAGGTCTACGGCTTCGACCCTGAGTTGGCGCCCATCACCGTGGAGCAGCTCGTCGCCCAGCCGCCCAAGGCCACCCGTACCGATCTCTTCTCGGCGCTCCGGGCGGTGAAGGCCTCTGACAGCGGCGGCGCTCGCAAGCTGTCCGGCGTCTTGGTGCTGAGCGACGGAGCCGACAACACCGAGCTCGTCGGCGGGTTGGTGGGCCGCCCCAAGTCAGTACTGCAGGACTTCGGGGTGCCGATTTCGACCGTGGCAGTGGGGCAGAGCGCCTTGGCCGACCTCTCGGTTGACGCGGTCAAGGTCGATGACTTCGCCTTCGTTCGCAACTCCATCTCGGTCGAGGTCGAGGTGCACGCGCGGGGGTTCAAGGGCCAGTCGACCCAGGTCGTGCTCCGCCGGGAAGGGCAGGTGGTGGCCACGCGCCCCTTCGAGGT
>PMBV01000091.1 GCA_003153055.1 Myxococcales bacterium | reverse complement strand
TCGGCTTCGGGTGCGTCTTCATCCCCAGGAGGGGCCAGGAAGTCGTTGTCACCTTCCTCGAGGGGGACCCAGACAAGCCCCTTGTCATCGGCTCCGTCTTCAACGGCGTCAACACGCCTCCGTACCTGTCCGACGAAAAGACGCGGCGCGCCAGCACGACACGGAGCATCATCAGGACGCGGAGTACGCCGGACAGCGACGGGTACAACGAAATCAGCTTCGAGGATGCCGAGGGCCACGAGGAGCTCTACGTCCAGGCCCAGAAGGACATGGATGAGCTCGTCAAGAACAACCACACGCTCACCGTCGGAAACAACGAAGTCTTGCGAGTTGGAGATGACAACCAAGGCGGCAAGACAGAGGAGGGCAACCGGACGCGGTGGGTGAAGAAGGACGAAGTCATCGACATCGGCGGCAGCCGCACCGAGACGGTGGCGCACAGCGAGACGCTCAACGTCCGGGAGAATCTGATTCACAACATCGACGGCAATCGGACGCTCAACGTCGGCAAGGACGAGTCGAACAAGGACGCCGTCTCCATCACTGGTGCCCATGCGATGTCGGTGACAAAGAAAGTCACCCAGAATTTCGGGGCGGACCATCAGCGGGACGTGACGGGCCAGCAGACTTTCTCCGCCGAGGGCAAGAAGGAGAACATCAAGGAAACGTACGAGCTGAAGACGAAGAAGCTCGACGTGACGGGCAGCGAGGCGATGAAGTTCACCCAGGGGAAGACGACGCTCAACTTCGCGAACGAGAAGGTGGACCTCGACGCGGGCGGCACCATCACCATCACGCAGGGCCAGGTGACGATGACAATCAAGGATGGCAACGTCAACATCAAGGCCTCCAACGGCGTCACCCTCGAGCGCGGTGGCAGCAAGGTGACGCTCTCCTCGAGCTCCGTGGCCGTCAAGGGGAGCTCGAAGGTGACGGTTGGGTGAGAAGCCGGTTGGCGTAGTGTTGCGATGGCGAAAAGAGAAAGGAGAGACGAGCAATGGAGATCGGCGAGAGCATCAGTCCCCCCAAGTTCACCATTGAGGACGACGACCTGCATGATGAGAAGACTTGCCCTTGGTGCCAGCCAAAGAAGAAGCAGGGCAAGAGCCAGAAGCTGCAGAAGCAGAGCCCGAATACGGACGCGGTCGGCGCAATCCCTCCCAATGATGGCGGAAAGCTGGGCCAGAACCTCGAAGCGGCGAAGAACATCGAACCCAGGCACACGGTTACAATTTCATACAAAAGGGTGACCCCCGTCCCTTTTCAATCGGGCAAGAAGAAGAAGACGAAGAACTTCCCCGTATACAAGAAGTCATCCAGCGACGAGGACTACGAGGTGCAGTATGCGCCGCACCATCTGATTCCGGGGAATGGGTCTCTCAAGGGCTCCGCCGTCGTGCCATTTATGGGCGACAGCGACTCCATTGACGAATACAGCGAAGGCCAGGCCAGCAAAATCAAGGAGGATGGCTTCATCGGCTACGATGTCAATGCCGCGGAGAATGGCGAGTGGCTGCCGAGCCCGTATGCGCTGTCGATGTGCAATGACTGGCCGTCAGAGAAAGATGTCCAGGTCCTCAAGAGGCGCAGGCTCGGGGATTTCAAGGGCATCTCCGAGGAATTCAAAACAGCCTACGTTGCGGCCGCCATCGAGACGTTTGATCGCCAGTTTCACATGAGTCACGGGGATTATGAGGACAAGGTACGCGAGATTCTCGATACCGTGGCTGAGCGGCTTGCGCTGATGTCTGATGGCGGCATCTGTCCCGAGGCGCAGAAGAACAAGTCGAGCGACGGGAAGTTCGACCCGCCTTACGGGCTGGTGGCACGACTCAACGTCCTTTCGAACAACCTCCGTCGCCTTGTCATCGGGCCCCTCTGGAGACCCCCTCTCTACACGGATGGGAAGACGAAGGAGTATGCGAAGGACCTCAAGGTGACGACAAAGAAGGGCACAATCGACAGGGTGGTGTGAGATGAGCGCCAAGAAGAGAACCAAGCCGAAGTACTATGTGCTGGAGTCCTACGGGGAGAACCACGAGGGCAAATCCAATGGGATGGGGCTCTACTCTATTCCAAACCCAGGAGTCACCGACCGCTGGCTTTCGGGGCACAAGTTCAGGGCTCCGCCCAAGGTGCCCATTGTCGTGACAATCAAGGAAGGAAGGGAGGATAGCGACCTGAAGCCGTACATCGGCACACCCCCTGTCATGAGCAACGAGTTCTACAAGGCGCTTTGCGACGCAGGTGTAGACAATCTCGACGTCTACGATGCGGTGCTGCAAAGGAAGGACGGGAAAGTCAAACACGAGGGATTCAAAGCCTTTAATGTCTTGGGGCTGGTTCGCGCGGCGGACCTCTCGAAGACGAAGTTCAACGACCCGCCTGGCTCAAGACTCATTGATGCCAGCATCGACACGCTCGAAATCGACCCAGACAAGGCGAGGGGCATCTTGATGTTTCGACTGATGGAGTACGTGTCTGCCGTCATTGTCCACGAGCGAGTCAAGAAGTTCATCGAGCCGATGAACTTCCCCTATGTCCAGTTCAACGAGCCCAGCAGCTTCACCAGCTGACGTCGAGGAGGCGGTATGCCCACACAACTGGCGCCCGCGGAGGTGTTGTCCGCAGGAATGTTCACCCCGGTAGGTCTCTACGCGCGCGCTGCCGCGGCCGCGATCCGCGGAGACATCGGCCGCGCGCTCGAAGAGGCGTTTTACAATCGCATTCCCGAGCCTCAGGTGGTGGCCCTCATAGGGGAGGAGTACCTCTCGGACATCTCTCGGGTGGACGACCGAGGCATGACGTCGGCACACTGCCGGATGCTGCAGCTCGGCGCCCCCGCCCTGGCCGAGGCGGCCGAGGGGATGAGCCAGCCGCTGCCCGTCATGCTCGCCCTCCCGGAGGTGCCTCGAGGCGAGCGGGACGCCATTGGCCCGGCCTTTCTGGAGCAGCTCGCCATCGAGGCCGAAGTGAAGCTGGCGTTGGCGGAGAGCCGCGTCTTCCGCCAGGGCGGCGCGGGAGGGATGTCTGCCCTCGCGGAGGGGCTGAAGTTGCTCGGGAAGAAGGGGACGCCGTACGTCCTCGTTGGTGGCATCGACACCTTCATGAGTCCGCGCCGGTTGGAGGATGCGAGCCTCGAGGGCAGACTCAAGGCCAGCGACTCGATGGACTACTTCATCCCGGGCGAGGGCGCCTCGTTCCTCCTCCTGGGCGCGCCGGGCAGGGCGAAGCGGGCAGGGGAGCGCGTCCTCGCGGAAGTCGTCGCGGTTGGCCTGGGCAAGGAGCCCGGCCACCGTTACAGCTCGCAGCCCTACCGCGGTGACGGGCTGGCCGAGACGTTTCGAAACCTCTTCGCCCAGGTGCCGGCCGACTTTCCTCCGGTGGGATGCGTCTACGCTGGCTTCAACGGGGAGAATCTGCCGGCGAAGGAATGGATGGTGGCCAGCACGCGGAGCTCCAAGCGGTTCGACAAGGAGGAGGTGTCCATGCACCACCCGGCCGACTGCGTCGGAGATGCGGGCGCCGCGCTGGGGCCAATCATGCTGGCCTGTGCGGCCATCGGCCTCCAGCGCGGGTACCGGACGTCGCCATGCCTTGTTTGGTCGACGGGCGACAACGAGACGAGAGGCGCTGTGCTGCTGCAGGCGTCAAGGACAGCACTGGCGGTAGTCAGAGAGGACCCCTGGGCAGGGGAGGGACCATGAGCAAGCGCCATTTCGAATTCGTCGAGGGGGCGTCGAACAAGTTCTGGGAAGTCTGGACCGATGCCAACGAGGTCCACACCCGGTACGGGAGAGTCGGCGCCGCCGGCCAAACCACCGTCAAGAAGGAGAGGTCGCCCGAGAAGGCTCAAACGCTGTATGAGCGCCTCGTCCGCGAGAAGCTCGGGAAGGGGTACCAGGAGAAGTCGGGGAGCACGAAGGGGCGGAAGGGACCTGTCAAAGAGGCGAAGCCATCTCACGCGTTGACCACCGACTTCTTTAGCGCCATCGGCCGCAAGGACGTCAAGGCCGTGAAGGCACTCCTTTCCGTGGTGGGCGTCAACGCTCGGGACGAGAATGGCGAGCCGCCTCTCCAGGTGGCCGCCCAGAAGGGCTCCCTGGCGCTTGTGAAGCTCTTGGTCGAAAACGGAGCGCCGGTGAACCAGGCCGATGCCGAGGGCTTCACTGCGCTCATCGTCACCGAACCCGACGCGCACGGCGTTGCGAAGTACCTTATAGAGCATGGCGCCAACGTCAACGCGAAGAACAAGTACGGAGACACGGCACTCCTGAATGCATCGGCGTTGGTTCCGCCTTCGGTCAGAGTCGTGAAGCTTCTCGTCGATGGCGGCGCCGACCTCTACGCCGAGGACGAGGACGGAGCAACGCCCGCCGAATACCTGGAGGACTTTCTCGAGAGGGGCACGGAAGGCAAGGCTGCGTCGAGCTTCATCAGGCGATCGAACTCCGCCGCGCGGGAGCTGCGCGCGTACTTCTTGAAGAAGGGAATTCGCCTCGGCAGTGGCGGGAAGGGGGCATCACCGGCCGGCGACCACGCCGGCTTCCTCGCGGCCATCACCAAGGCGAGCTCCCTTGAAGGGCAGAAGCCGCTATTGGCGAAGCACTTCCGGCCCTGGTTGCTCACCCAAGACTGCGAACGCGTGTTCTCTTTTCTGATGGACCGGCTCATCAAATGCACAGTAGCCAAGAATTCGCTGAGGCTTGTGTTTCGGGGTGACGACGAGGACGAGGATGACCCGGAGAGTGCGGAGGTCCACGCCCTCTTCGGTCCGCCAGCGAGGGCCACCGGCGCCGGCTCAGAAGCGGTTCTGCTGCGGACCCACGGTACGGTCGTCCTTGGCGACCCGGATGCCGGCGGCATCTCTCTCTTCTTTCCCGGCGGCGGGTACGATCCGCACGAAGACGAGGAGGGCGAGGAGACGATTGCGAGGTTCGAAAGCTTTTGTGACGCCGGCCAAAACTGGATTGTCAGCGACAGCGGCAGGCTAAACTCGCTGGGTGAGCCAAGCCTGTGCCTGTGGGACCACGGAGCGAGTCTCGCTGACGCGGAACCATTCCCAGGCCAGAGCAAGGACTCGTACGGCGCAGGGGGGCTCCTCCTTCGGGTCCTTGCGTACCTCGTGGCGTCCGAAGACAAGGCGTATTGGGACTTCTGCTACGGATGAGCGCGTCCATGGCAGTTCAGAGAGGAGGACTGGGGATGAAAGAGAAGGGCGATGTAGAGTGCGACGCGGAGGACCCGCCCGAGGTGACCGTCAGGAGGAGCGAGGACGGCAAGGGGCTGGTTGTCCAATTCGGTGGGGCCACCATCTTCCTTTGCTCCAATGGATTCACTCTCAGTGGTGCGCAGATTGACACGTGCTGTCTGGGTCCAGATGGGCACTACCATATTGCGGGGCACGTGGGCCGAAGGCCGTCTTGGGCGACGGGCCGCGCGACAGCCAAAGCACTTCCAAACTAGGAGGACATTCGATGAAGAGCCAGAGAAGGGCGGGGCGGGTCATCCCGTTGGAGCAGCATTCGACCTCGAGGGCGTCAACCACCGCAGCCAAGCAGACGCTGCCTGATGTCGCCGAGGTCGACGGGAAGCGGGTTGTCATCCGGGGGCACGAAGAGGTGGTGCTCCAATGCGGAGAGGCCACCATCATCCTGCGAGCCAACGGCAAAGTCATCATCCGGGGCGTGCAGATTGAGTCGCACGCCCGGGGCCTCAACCGCATCAAGGGCGGCGGCGTGAAGGTGAACTGACGATGGGGGAGCCAATGTGGGGAGTCGTCGAGGAGCACCTTGAAGAGGCCGAGTACCTCTTCCGGCGATGGAGGGATGCGTTGGAGGCGCCCGACTTCACGCCCCGGAAGGCCGCGCGGTTTGAGAAGCGACTGCTGCCCCAGCTTGACGGCCTTGCCGACGCGTGCCCGGAGGCCGTTGGCCGGTTGCTCGAGCCGGCGCTTGAGGCCGGGGACGCCAGCCGCGCGCAGGCCGCCGCCCTGGCCATCCTGCACTCGGGCATGCCCGAGGCGGTCGGCGTACTCGTCGAGGGGCTGCGCTCCGCCGAGACGCCGGAGCCCCTCTCGCGAGCGCTTTGCCTGTCGCCTCGGCCGGTGGAGAGTGCACTCGGCCCGTTGCTCTCGTCGCCAACGGCCCTGCATCGGGCCTGGGCGCTGGACATCGAAGCCTTCCGGCAAGCGCCGGTCTCCGAGTGGCTCACGCCATTCCTCGCGGCCGAGGAGCCGGTGGTGGCCGCGGCAGCGCTGCGCCTCGCGCGCTTCTCAACCGAGGTGGCGCGAAGGTGGATTCACCGGGGACTCGGAGCGCAAGACTCGGGCCTGCGAGACGCGGCCATCGAAGCAGGCCTCCTCGGCGGCATGCGCTCCGCGTGGGCGATGGCGCAACGGGCAGTCGACGAGAGGAGGCTTCGTTTCGACCTGCCGCTCTTCGTCCTCGCGATGAGTGGGGAGCCAGAGGACGCCGAGCGGCTTGCGGGGCTCCTGAAGGATGAGCTCGAGCGCGGCGCCGCGCTCTTCGCGCTGGGCTTCAGCGGGTGGAGTCGCGCGGTGGACCTCTGCCTGCCCTTCCTCGGCGATGCCGACGTAGGGCCCCTTGCCGGCGAAGTCGTCACCGCCATCACCGGGCTGGAGCTGAAGGACGGATTCTGCCAGCCGCCCGCGGAGCCGGAGGAGGAGCTCACCGCCGACGAGGAGGACCGCGACGTTGCTCCCGTCGCCGGACTTCCAGTGCCAAACCCGGAGGCCGTCCAGCGGTGGTGGGCCGAGAACCGCCACCGCCTTGAGCCCCAGCGACGGTACCTGAATGGCAGAGTCCTGAGTCCGGAGTCTCTCGTTGACGCGCTTGCACACGGCCCCATGCGACGTCGGCACATGCTTGCGCTCGAGGCCAGCGTTCAATCGGGTGGCCGTTTCCGGCTCGAGACTCGGGCTTGGCTGCGGGCTCAGCGCCTTGGCATGCCTATGATTGCAAGTGCGACCCTCGGCCATTCATTGACTCCGTTCAGCGAGCTTCTGAAGCAGTGAGGTACGGCGATGCTCCAGCTCAAGAATAGCACCCCCTTCGAGGCCGCCTTCTTTGTCTTCCCTGACGCCGATGGAGTCGACACCCTCTTCGTTGCTGTCAAGGCGACGTTCGGGCTTGGCTCGGCGGGTGTTGTCCTCGCCGAGAAGCAGCGCCCAGTGGCGCTCGCCGACGAGTACCTGGGCGAGCCCGCGCAGTCCAGCCTCAAGTACTCGAATGAGGCCCACATCGCCAAGCCCGCGAGCGACATCGCCCTGCTTGGGTCCGCCCATGCGCCGGGGGAGAGAGCCGTGCCTCGCTTCGATGCCAGGATGCGTGTCGGCAAACTGGAGAAGCGGCTGTGTGTCTTCGGTGAGAGGGTGTGGAGACGAGGCCTGCTCGGGTTGACGGCGACTGCCCCTCTCCCCGTGGCCCGTCTCCCCGTGGTTTGGGAGCGAGCCTTCGGCGGGCGGGACGAAGTCATCAGCGGGCCGACTTCGGTTGAGGCGCGTAACCCGGTGGGGTGGGGCTTCGCAGGGCGGCGACGGTTGGAGGAGATGGAGGGGCAGCCCCTGCCCAACTTCGAGCTCCCGGACTCTCCCCTGGATGCCTGGAGGGGGCGACCAACCCCCGCAGGCTTGGGCTTCGTCGCGCCCAGCTGGGAGCCGCGGAGCCGGCACGCCGGGACGTACGACGCCGCGTGGCAGGAGGAGCGCGCGCCCTACCTCCCGAAGGACTTTGACGCGAGGTTCCTCAACACCGTGTCCGCCGACCAAGTCTATGACGGCTTTCTCCAAGGGGGCGAGCCGGTGGAGCTCGTCAACCTGTCGCCGAGGGGAGTGGAGCGCTTCATGCTGCCGGTGGTGCACTTTCGCGCCCGGGTGCGCATGCGCGGCGAGACACAGGAGCTCCGCCTTGCCCTCGAGACGCTGCTGCTCGAGCCCGACGACGGCCGCTTCTGCCTTACCTGGCGGGCTGCGGTGCCGTGCGACAAGATGGCTCTAAAAGTCGAGACAATCGAACTTGCCATTGAGCGGCTCGATGGGGTGGTTTCATGAAGTCCACGACGGAGGTCCGATGCCAGTCTTTGTGAATATGCGTGGTGTGGCTCACGGCGGAAGCAACGGGATGAGTCCCGCGTTTCCAGACGTGTGCAAGACGCCAGGCCCGGCGCCCAGCCCCATCCCGATTCCCTACCCGAACATCGCCAAGTCGTCGGACGTCTCGGACGGCCCCACGTCGGTGACGGTTGAGGACAAGATGCCGGCCACCAAGGGGGCGAAGTACAGCCGCTCGTCCGGCGATGAGGCTGGAAGCGCCGGCGGCGGCCTGGTGAGCAACTCCCAGATGGGTGAGGCGGAGTTCATCATGTACTCCTTCGACGTCCAGTTCGAAGGGAATGGTGTTTGTCGGCTCGGGGATCCGCTGACGCACAACAAGAAGAATGCTGTCGGGTAGCCCCATGGGTGCTTGTTCTCTCGATTTCGGGCGCTGTCTGGTTCCTCGAGCCAGCTACTTTGTTGGGCTGCCCCGTAGGTTCGAGAACAGCTCGAGATCGACAGCGCGGACGGTCCAGCGCAGGGGGCTCGAGCGCCCGTCAGCGTGGAGGTGCGTGACGACGACCCTGTCGTCTTCCGTCACGCCTCCGCATCGAGTCAGAGCCGCGTCGTCTGCAATATATGCGTGTGCCGGGCGCGTCTCTGCACCAGGTATGACTGCGAGGATGCGCAGAGTCTTCCCGCGGAACCTGGAGAACTCCTTGCCGGTGTAGATGGTCGTCTCGCCTATGACTTTTGACTTCATCGCCGCCTCTCAACCTCCGAAAAGTCGCGCCCCCGTGGCCGACGCCCGCTCGTCGCCCGCCGTGCACCAACGGTGCCAGGAAACCCCCTGGGGGCGGTGTGGGGTGGTGGGCTCGACCGTCCCGAATCGCGGACGCACCCGTCTCGCCCGGCGGACGGTCCGAAGGCTATGCCCCAATGACCTCGGGCACCTGCGTTTGGCCCGGTCGATGCTGTGGTACCTGCACATGAGCTCGCCGAACCGGTCTGGAGTACTCGTTCGCCCTTCGGCCGACTACTTGCGGCCACGCCACTCACAGTCACAGCCACGAAGACTCCCTTCGAAACACCCGAGGTTGCGTGAGGATTCTCCCTTGGGTAAGCAGGCACGCTACGAGTGCTCTGGGGAGGGAAGCGTCAGATGAGGAGCGGGGGTTGGTTGCTGCTGAACGGTTGGCGCGTCAGGTACATCACGCGCGAATATTGCTTTCTCCTTTCTTGGGACTTGCACCAGCTGACTCGAGGGGACCCGAGCCCGCCTCGGCTGGTCAGCACCTGGGACGCTGAGCACGCCATCCGGATGAATGCCGGAGCCCCGGAATTCTCTGGCGCGTGCGTCATCGAGAAGCTGTACCTCGCGGTGACGCGTCGCTTCGGCCTGCCGAGCCTTTCTCCCCGAGACCTCGAAGCGCACATGTTGTCGGAGGTGCTCCATGCGGTGAGGTCCGGGCAGCTGGTGGCCGTTGAGGTGGAGCGGTCAGCCCCGCAGGTATTCCAGGAGGTCGAAGAGGTAGCCCCGCCTCCTCCGGCCGAGCAGGGGCCGACCTGGTTCGAAGTCCGAGTGGTGTGGGACGACACGGGGGAGCCAGTCCGCGGGATTCCGCTGAGTGAGCGATCAGCGACGCCGGGATGAAGACGAGGCCGCAGCGTGATGGGCTGCACGCGGGGGCGTGTCAGCCGAGGGTCATCTTGAAGGCCGCGGGCGTCATGGCCTCGAGCGGAAGCCCGAAGACGTCGCGGTGGGTGCCGAGGCGCTCGAAGGCCCAGGTGAGGTAGGCCTGCACGGGTACGCCGACGGCGCGGCAGGTCGCGATGATGCCCAGCAGCACGCACGCGCGGTGTGCGCCCTCGGTGCTGCCGGCGAAGAGCATGTTCAGGCGCAGCTTGGCGACGTTCTGGAA
>PMBV01000550.1 GCA_003153055.1 Myxococcales bacterium | reverse complement strand
ATGCTCAAAGAGAAGCTCGGCCACCACTCGGTGCCGATCCAGGTGAACATGGGCGCGGAGGACAAGTTCCTCGGCGTCATCGACCCCATCATGGGCAAGGCGTACTTCTTCGACGGTGAGAAGGGCGAGAAGGTTCGCGAAGAGGGCGTGCCCGCCGAGTACGCCGTCGAGACGAAGAAGCGCCGCGAAGAGATCGTCGAGAAGGTGGCCGAGGTCGATGACATTCTGGCCGAGAAGTTCCTCAACGGCGAAGAGGTGTCGGGCGAGGAGCTCAGGGCGGCCGTGCGGCGCGCCACCATCTCCCTCAAGATGACCCCGGTGATGTGCGGGTCGGCCTACAAGAACAAGGGCGTCCAGACGCTGCTCGACGCGGTCTGTATCTTCCTCCCCTCGCCTCCCGAGGTGCAGAACTTCGCCCTCGACCAGAGGAACGAAGAGGCGAAGATCAGCCTCGAGAGCAACCCCGACAAGCCCTTCGTCGGCCTGGCGTTCAAGCTCCAGCAGGACCAGTACGGCCAGCTCACCTACTTCCGGCTGTACCAGGGCACGGTGACCGCCGGCGAGTTCATCAACAACTGCAGCCGCGGAATGAAGAAGGAGCGCGTGCCGCGCATGTTCCGCATGCACTCCGATCGCCGCGAGGAGATTCAGGTCGCGCAGTGCGGCGACATCGTGGCCTTCTACGGCATCGAGGCCACCAGCGGCGACACCTTCACCGACGGCACCATCAACTACACGATGACGTCGATGCACGTGCCCGACGCGGTCATCTCGCTGGCGGTGGCCCCCAAGGACCGCACCGGCGAGGCGAACTTCTCGAAGGCGCTCAACCGCTTCACCAAAGAAGACCCCACCTTCCGCGTGCGTCGCGACGAGGAGTCGGGTCAGACCATCATCAGCGGCATGGGTGAGCTCCACCTCGACATCTACATGGAGCGGATGCGGCGCGAGTACGCCTGCGACGTGGTGTCGGGCAAGCCGCAGGTGGCGTACCGCGAGACGGTCACCCAGCGCGGTGAGTTCGCCTACACGCACAAGAAGCAGACCGGTGGCGCCGGCCAGTTCGCCCGGGTGTGCGGCTTCGTCGAGCCCCTGCCCTCCGACGCGGTGCTCCACTACGAGTTCGTCAACGAGATCGTCGGCGGCTCGATTCCACGCGAGTTCATTCCCGCGTGCGACAAGGGCTTCCAGGAGGCCGTGAAGAAGGGCTCCCTCATCGGGTTCCCGGTGTGGGGCATTCGCTGCGTCATCAACGACGGCGCGTTCCACGCGGTCGACTCCAGCGAGCAGGCTTTCAAGACCGCCGCCATCATGGGCTTCCGCGAAGGGTACGAGCGGGCCAAGCCAGTGGTCATGGAGCCGGTGATGAAGGTCGAGGTCCGAGCCCCCTCCGAGTTCCAGGGCGCGGTGGTTGGCCAGGTGAACCAGCGCCGGGGTGTCATTCTCGAGACCGGGACGGCCGAGGCCTATGTCACCGTGGTGGCCGAGGTGCCGCTGAACACCATGTTCGGGTATTCCACTGACCTGCGGTCCGCGACCCAGGGCAAGGCCGAGTTCTCGATGGAGTTCGCCAGGTATTCGCCGGTGCCTCGCGGCGAGCAGGAGTCGCTGATGAAGCACTACCGCGAGAAGCAGGCCGCCGAGCAGGCCGCGCGGAAGTAGTCGACGCTGCTGCCCACTTTGGTGGGCGTACAACGAGCGAATCGAAGCTGGGCGTTTCGGGGCAGATGACCGAGACGCCTTGCTCGTTTTCGGCGCGATGCTGCCACTGTGGGCTCACCACGGGAAGCATCATCTGACGCCGCGCCCAAGGCCGACGCCAGCGGCACGACCTTGTCATTCACGGCAGCGATGACGACGCGGTCGAACTCCAGTCCTTTCACGCGGTGCATGGTGGCCAGGCGCAGGCCCGGCTCCGATGGCAGGTCACCCACGTCGCGGCTCAAGAGGTGGGTCTTGATGCCCAGCTCGTCGAACCCCTGGTGTACTTCTGGAGCCACGAGCGTGTGCGGGCGACCACGCAGGTCCTACGCGGGGGCGGCCTTCGAGCTGCTGGCGGAAGCGCGGTCTCAGAGTCAAGGGCCGCACGAAGAAGACCCTGGAGGTGGAGCGGGAGTTCATCAAGAGAGAGCGGAAGTGCCGCTACCGCGGGAGCACCGAGCACGCACCTCCGCGAAGCCGACTCGGCACAGTTGAATACAAATAACTCACGTGTGGAGCACCTGCCAGCTCCCCTCGTTCAAGCCGGTGCCCTCGGCCCTCTCAAACGGCCAGGCGCTCGCTCAGGTCCACGACTACTTGAAGTGGGCCGGGCAACTCAACAACCGAGGGACGCCGCACCGCGTCTGACTCGACTCGGCGGCCCGCGCGGCTCCGTACTCGACCCTGACAGGTGGCCGGAGCCCGCACCGCCACTTGAGCCCGCACCCACATCAGTGGCACTGATTACAACCGTTCGAGCTCTGGCTCGTGGAGATGCCTGGATTGCTCGGACGGTGCTGGAACGTCCAGATGTTCAATGTCGCGGTGGTCTTCGTGTACTGGTGGCAGGCGCCGCAGTTGTTCAGCGCGGTGGCCGTGTGCGGCTGGGTGAAGGAGTCCCCTTTAAACGAGCCGGTGACGCTCCGGGTCTGGCTGAAGGTGTGACCGCCGGTGGTCACAGGGTAGGTGAGCAGCGGCGTGTTGGTGAGCGTCGTGTAGATCTGGCTCTGGTAGGCGTGGCAGGTGACACACCCCCCGGTGTTCGCCGACGAGTTGGTGTGCGGGTACAGCAGGTTGGTGATGGTGTCCTTGAACCCGGCGAAGTTGATGTGGCAAGTCACGCAGCGGTTGCCATTGGCGAGGCCGCCGTAGTGACTCGCCGCCGCGACGGCCAGGTGCTTGGTCGCCGTGCCGGTCTGCCCGTGGCAGGTGTTGCAGTCGAGCGTGGAGGCCGAGGTCGAGCCGGAGGCGGCGTGGGCCCCGACCGCTCCGAGCCAGTTGGGCGCCGTGGAGGTCCCCGTTCCCGGCCAGGCGTGGCACCCCACGCAGTCGGTCGTCGAGGTGGCCGTGTAGGCCGAGTGGTCCATCGCGGCGTAGCCCGTCCCCGGCTTCAGGTTCATATGGCAGTTGCTGCAACGGCCGGTCCCTCCGTTCATCACCAGCGGGCTCGCCGCGCTGAAGTTCTTGTGGAAGCTGGCCTGCGCCCACTCCTTGCCGGACACCCCAGCGGTCGATGAAATGCCCGCCTGGGTGTGACAGACGTTGCAATCCTTGGCCGACACGTTGATGTCGGTGTGCATGAGCTGATCGTGAGTGTTCGCCGCGGCGCTGGAGGCCGTGGTGATCCAGGTCGAGTTGGTGAGGCCCGTGGGCAGGTTGTTCTTCGTGCCGGCGACCGAGCCACCTCCGTTGGTCAGGCCGTGACACACCTGACACGCGGTCGTGCTGGGCACTGGCGTGTGCAGGAGGTCGGCCTTCGACCACGCGCTGCCCGACGTCTTCGCATCACCGGCGTGACAGAGCACGCAGTCCTTCCCTACCACCGGGCTGGCGCCGTGGTTCATCCACTGGGCGCTGTTGGTGCTCGTTCCTCCCTGGGCCAGCGCGTACGTCCAGCTGCTCTGGGTCGACGCGTTGGCGGCTGGCTCGGAGACGGCGTGGCAGTCGAGGCAGGCGCCGGGCTGAGTCGTGAGCGAGCCGTGGTAGGCGCCCGTCTGCCAGAGCGTGGCGACCGCTGGCGTCGTCTTGGCCTTCCCGAGCGCCGCGGCGTGGCAGGTCTGGCACGCCTGGAAGGTGAGCTGAACCGAGCGGTGCTTCATCGTGTACAGCGTGGTGCTGGTGAGGTCTGACTTCGCCGCGTCGGCCATCACCGGGTAGTGACAGGTGACGCAATCGGCCGGCACCCCTGCACCGATGTTGGCGTGGAACAGCCCGTCAGCCCAGTTGCCCCCCGGGAGCTTGTGGCACACCGAGCAGTCAATCTGCGCGACGCCCGTCACCGAGGCGCCACCGATGACCACGGCTCCGCTGAATTGCGCGCTGTGGTCCATCGGCACGAGGTCCGAGCCCGCCTTCTCGACGATGCCACTGGGGAACATCTGGGCGTGGCAGTCGGCGCAGTTGGTGCTCGGCTGGGCGAACGCCGCCACGGCGCTGGTGGGCGTCGCCCGGTAGTTGGTGAGGGACGCGTGGTACTTGCCGTTGTCGTATGACGTGACGGTCGTGCCCGTGCTGGTGTGGCAATGCCAACACTTCGAAAAGTCTGGGCTGTTGGTCGAGCCCGCGTTGAGCGCCGCCGGCACCGCTGCTGAAACGTGGAGCATGCCGTTGTAGAGCGGCGTCGACACGGTCGAGGTGCTGGTCACCAGGTTGTTGGTGCCCGAGCGATTCAAGACAATCTCGCTCACGGTGACGAACTGGGTCGATGAGCTGGTGAAGACCGACCCTGGGTAGTCTCTCCCGCCCTGCCAGTCACCACCCGGCAGTGTATGCGTCGAGGGACTGTCATAATTGACATACTTGCCGGCGACCACCGTGGCCTGGTGACAGCCAAAGCACTCCCCCGAGCCGTTGGTCGAGTGATCGAACTGGCCGGGCACCGAGCACGACGGGCAGGCGATGGAGACCGTCGGTCGCTGGGTCTCGTGGCACGCGAGGCAGGTCACGGCCGACGCCGTCCCCGCTCCGTGGGTGAACGAGCCGCTGACCCAGTTCTGCGTGCTCCCCCAGGCGCCAGTGCCTGGGCCCGCGTGGCAGCTGACGCAGTCGAGCCCGTCGCCGTGGGTGATGCCGCTGGGGTTCGTGCCGTAGTCGAAGGGCGAGCTCTGGTAGCTCGTGCTGACCCAGCCCGTGGTCGACGTGGGCCGCTCCTGCGCGTGGCAGGGCAGACAGGTGGTTGGGTTTGAGCTGCCCGCCAGGTGGAACAGGCCGCCTGACCAGGAGGCCCATGGCGAGAGCTTGCTCTTGGCGTGACAGGCGCCGCAGTCTCCCAGCGCGGCGGCCGTCCCGTGATCATACTCGAGCTTCGCAGGGAGACTCGCGTTGCCGCTGGTCAGGAGCGTCGAGGGCCGACTGTTGGCATGACAGTCGAGACAGGAGGCCGGCTGGGCGACCGAGGCGGCGGCGAGCGCCGGGTGATACGTGGCCGGAGCGGTCCCCGCCTTGCTCAGCGCCCAGGAGCCACCCAGGTCCGTCGGGCTCAGGTGACACTGACCGCAATTGATCGAGACGAGTTTGCTCGTGGTTGGCGACCCGTTGGTCCACGAGACGGCGTCATGCTTCATCTCGGCGGAGGCTGGGGTGCGCGCGGGGCTGGTCGCGATGGGCCCGACGAAGCCGGTCGGCACGGCGTTGGCGTGGCACGAGCCGCAGGCCGTCGGCTGGGCCAGGGTGAGCGACGACAGCGAGGTGTGGAGCACTCCCGGGTAGTAGACGCCGGAGGTGGCGGTGTCGTGGCAGTTGGCGCAGCTCGAGCTCGCCGCCGTGGGGATCTCCGTCGACGCGTGGTTCATGCTCATCGCCAGGGTCTCGACCTGACCACTGATGC
Organism: Myxococcales bacterium; assembly: GCA_003153055.1. The sequence goes on along the minus strand of PMBV01000550.1, from coordinate 12,447 downwards.
TGGCGATCGACGTGCCCGAGTAGCGGGGGATGCCCGCGTCGACGGTGAGGGTCATCGCCGGGTCGCTCACCCCACCGTCTGGCGCCCCGGGGATGCCTCCCGTGTGGCAGGTGAGGCAGGTCGACGGGTTGGTCATCTTCGAGGTGGTGTGGGGGAAGGTCCAGGCGGCCTGGTACGCCGCGCCCGTCGTCACCAGGCCATTGCCCGCGGGGACCACGTGACACTCGCCGCAGTCCACCGGGTAGAAGTGGTTGGCATAGGTGACGGTGAGGCCGTTCCCGTAGCTGGCGACCACGCTGGTCAACGTGAAGGGCCGGGTGTCGCCGGCGCCCGACGTCATGACGGTGGCGTTGTTCCAGGCGGTCCCGACGAGGTCGCTCCCCGCTTCGTGACAGGCGGCGCAGTTGGAGTTGATGAGGGCCGAGGCGTGATCATACCCCTTGGCCTGCTTCCCTCCCCCCGACGACGCGTGACAGTCGGTACAGAGGCCCGAGGTGCTCGGCGGGTGCGGCAGGTTGAAGATGCCGCCCTGGGTGGCAGCGGTGGGCGCCGGGGGCCTGGAGATCGAGAAGCCACCGACCGAGAGGTATTGGGGCTGGCCGGCGGCCCCGAGCCAGTTGGGCGCGGCGCTCGTGCCGCTCCCTGGCCAGGAGTGACACGAGGAGCAGTCTTGGGTGCCTGAGGTGCCGGTGAAGGTGCCGTGATCTTGCTGGGTGTAGCCAACGCCGGGCTTCACATTCAGGTGGCAATTGCTGCACCGGCCCGTGGTGCCATTCATCACCAGCGGGCTCGCGGCGTTGAAGTTGGCGTGGAACCTGGCCTGGGCCCACTCCTTGCCCTGGACCCCAGCGGTCGAAGAGATGCCCACCTGAGTGTGACACCGAGCACAGTCACCCGCCACGTTGACGTCGGCGTGGGTGAGCTGGTCGAAGCGGCCCGAGACGCCGGTGCTGGCGCTGGCCGAGGTGACGGTGGTGCTGTCGGTCAGGCCGGTGGGGAGGTTGTTGCCCGTGCCGATCACCGCCCCGCCTCCGTTGGTGAGCCCGTGGCAGCCTTGGCACACGGTCGGGCTCGTCACGGCCGGGTGAAACAGATCAGCCTTGCTCCACGCGCTGGCGGCCTTCTTGGCATCGGTGCCGTGGCAGACGACGCAGTCCTTGCCAACCACATACGTCGAGAGGTGGCTCATCCACTGGCCTTGGTTGCTGGCGGTGCTCCCCTTGGCGAGGGTGTACGACCAGGAGCTCTGGGTCGACGCGGGAGGCGTGGAGGCCGAGTGGCAGTCGACGCAGGCTCCAGGTTGGGTCGCCAGGCTCGGGTGGTAGGCCCCCGTCTTCCACAGCGTGGCCGCCGCCGGCGTGGTGGCAGCCTTCGAGAGCGCCTGGGCGTGGCACGTCTCACAGGCCTGGATCGTGACGAGGCTGGCCCCGTGCTTCATGGTGAAGGTGGTGCCGCTCGAGACGTCTGACTTGGGGCCGTCAACCATCAACACGTAGTGGCAGCTGACGCAGTCCTTGGGCACGCCAGTGCTGGTGGTGGCGTGGAACCGCCCGTCGGTCCACCCACCTGTCGTCTTGTGGCAGACCGAGCAGTCAATCTGTGAGACCTGGCTCACCCCGGCGTCGGCGATCTTCACCACCTGCGTGAAGCCGATGGCGTGGTCCATGGGAAACAGCGTGCCCCCGTCTTTCTCCACGATGTTCTTGGGAGTGGCCTGGAGGTGGCAGTCACCGCACTGGCTGGTGGGCTGGGGGAACGGCGTGATGGCGCCGGCCGGAGTGGCGCGGTAGCTGGTCAACGCCGAGTGAAACACCCCGCCCTTGTAGCTGGTGACGGTCGTGCCGGTGCTGGTGTGACAGTGCCAGCACTTGGTCGAGTCAGGGGCGCCGCTGGGGCCGGCGTTGAGCGCGGCCGGCACTACTGTCGAGATGTGCAGCATGCCGTTGTACAGCGTGTCGGTGGTGACGCTGGTGCCAGTGACGAAGCCGGCGCTGCCCGAGCGGTTCAAGGCGATCTCGGTGACGCTGAAGAACTCCGTCGGTGAGCTGGCGAAGTACGAGCCGGGGTACCACTGGGCGTCTTTCCAGTCGCCGCCCGGCAACGCATGGGTCGAGGGGTTGAAGTAGTTGACGTAGGTGCCGGCGGTGACAGTGGCCTGATGGCAACCGAAGCACTCGCCATTGCCATTCTGCGAATGATCAAAGTCGGCGGCCGAGGGGCAGGTGGGGCAGGCCACCGGCACCGCGGGTCGCTGGGTCCCGTGGCACGCGATGCAGGTGGTGCCCGAGACGGTGCGCGCGCCGTGGGTGAACGAGCCCCCGACCCAGTTCTGGGTGCTGCCCCAGGCTCCCGTGCCTGGGCCTCCGTGGCACAGCGCGCAGTCCTGCCCGTCGCCGTGGGTGATGCCATTGGCGTTGGTCACGTAGTCGAAGGGCGAGTTGGTGTACGTGGTGCTGACCCAGCCGGTGGTGGCGGTGGGCCGCTCCTTGGCGTGGCAGGGCAGGCACGTGCTGGGGTTCTTGTCGCCAGCGAGGTGAAAGCGCCCGCCCTTCCATTCGGCGAACGGCGCCACGGCGCTCGTGGCGTGGCACTTGGCACAGTCCGACAGGGCGGCGCCTTGGCCGTGATCGAGCTCGAGGTTCGCCGGGAGCGCGGCGTTCGACGAGGTGAGCGTGGTGACCGGCCGGCTGTTGGCGTGGCAGTCGACGCAGGACGCGGGCTGCGCCAGACCGGCATCGGCCAGGGAGCGGTGATACAGCGCCGGGCCGGAACCGCTCTTCCCGGTGGCCCACGAGGCGTTGAGCTGAGCACCCGGGGCGACGTGACAGACACCGCAGTCCGCCGGCACCACGGTGGTGGTGGTGGGCGCGTCGTTCGACCAGAGCACGCCATCATGCTTCATCTCGGGCGACGAGGGGCTCCTGGCTGGGTTGGTCGCGGGCGGGCCGACAAAGCCGGTGGGCGCCGCCGAAGGCCCGTGACATGACGTGCACGCGCTGGGCTGCAGGAGCGTGAGGTTGGCCAACGCCGAGTGGAGCCGCCCGGGGAAGAACACGCCAGAGCGGGCGTCGACGTGGCAGGTGTCGCAGCTCAGAAAGGCCTTCGGGTCGATCTCTTTCGACGCGTGGCTCATGGTCATCGGGAGCGTCTCGAGCAGCGGGGTCACCCGAGTGATGGCGGTGCCCGCGTAGGTCGGCACGAGGGCGGTGACAGTGACGTCGACGTTCGGGTCGCGCGAAGGCCCTGCTGGCGCGCCACCTCCGCCGCTCCAGGTGTCAGTGCCGTGACAGGCCCCGCAATCGGCGTCGCCCATCGGCGGGTGGGTGAAGCCGTCTTTGGGCAGCGCGGCGAAGGGCGTGCCGAGGTCGTGACAGAGGGCGCAGTTCCCGGTGACGCCGAAGTGATCATACGGCTGCTTGGCGGCCGTCGGGTGGCAACCCAGACACGCCTCGCTGGCGAATTTGTACCCGGCCACCACGAGATGCAGTCGAGCGGTCAGGACTTCTTCGTGCCCGTGACACCCGATACAGGTGTACTGAGTGAACGTGTCTGCGTTGGCCGGGTGGCAGGAGTCACACGCCATCGGCCCCTCGGCCATCGGCCGCCCCAGCGCATGCGCCGCACCGGCATCGATGGGGAACCAACCATGGGTCGCGGCCGTCACTCCGGAGGCGCCGCCGTCGGTGTCATGCGATGGGGGAGAAGAACAAGCGGCGGCGAGGCTGAGCATCGCCGCCACGACGACCAGGCGCCGGCCAGAAACGTGAACTTTTGGCAACATCAAGAGTCTCCCCGCCAACGAACCTTGGAGTCCAACTGACCGGTGGGCGGGGTGATCGGCCACGGCGCTCGGGCGTTTCTCTGAGTCGCCGCGATGACGGTAGGGCGTCAAGCCCTCATGCAGGCAGCGCACCTACCATGTGGGTGTGGCTCAGGCCGCTTTGGGCAGCGCCTTCCACTGGGCGGCACGGAGCACCACGAGGGCAGCGCCGACCTTGCCCACTCGAATGTGGGTGACCGCGGCCCTCACTCTATCGGAGGTCTCGAGATGACCGTTGACGAAGAGGGGCAGGCCCAGCTGGAGCGGGTTCACGTGGTCTTGCATGGCCCGCTTGACGAAGCCGGCCAAGATGTTGGTCGCCTCTCCAATGGCGTCACTCACGTCACTCGATGAGATGGTGGAAAGCCCACTCTCCTGCAGGAGTGCCTGGGCCAGGGCGCGGCAGCCCTCGGGCGTGGAGACGATGCCGATCTGCACCGACTCGTTGGGGCCAATGAGGGGAATGAAGGCCCCCGGCATGCCTTCGGGAATGAGGTTGGTCCGCTCGGTGACCTCCATCTGCGAGAAGCCCATGCCATCACGCGCCAGGTCCACGGCGCCTCCCTCCACGGCGGATTGCCACACGGCCAGTGCCACCGACGTACTCATGTTCGCTCCTCGAGAGGCGGGAGAGGCCCCACCGGGGCTACGCCGAAGCACACGGCGGGCCACCGTGAAGATCCGCGGACCTGAGCTGACTCTCCCGAGGTCCACCACGCCTCCCTGGGTGCGTCACGTCTGTGGAGACTCGAGTCGGGTCACGAAAACCCCCGGTGTCTGGGTCGACTCCGAGCCTCGTACGACAACCGTGCGGATCAGCGAGGCGCGCGTGCTGGCACACCGAGTGCTGAATAGCGCTTGCACACGCCCATGTCGGAGGGGTTTCCCCGTGAAGGCTCACACAGACCGTCGCTCCACTCCCGCTGCTCGTCGCGCTCGCCCCGAAGCAGCCGACTCCAGCCTCTTTGCTGACCCTGCCCCTCCGACCGTGGAGGCGCGCCCCCCGAGAAGGAAGGCTCGGAGCAGCTTCGTGCCCATGCCCTCGGTCGCCGAAGCGAGCCCGCCGCCCGCTCCCCCCGAGGTCGAGTCGATGGCCGACGTCCAGCTGGCGGCCATCCGTCGCTCGCAGGTGGTGATCGAGTTCGACCCTGACGGCCAGGTGATCGACGCCAACGAGAACTTCCTCCGGGCCACCGGCTACTCGATGGACGAGGTTCGCGGCAGACACCACCGCATGTTCTGTGACTCCAACTACGTGGCGACCGCCGAGTACCAGGACTTCTGGCGCAAGCTGCGGCAGGGCGAGTTCGTCGCTGGCATCTTCCAGCGCAAGACCAAGGCCGGCGCCGACGTATGGCTCCAGGCCGCCTACTGCCCGATTCTCGACGAGCGGGGCCGGGTGCTGGGCATCTTGAAGGTGGGCGCCGACGTGAGCCGCGAGAAGGCCCGCGCCGTGGAGGTCGAGCGCCACATCGTCGACACCGGCTCGAGGATCCAGAAGTCGGCCGCCGAGCTCACCGAGGTCGCGACCCAGCTCGCCGCCGGAGCGACCCAGACCAGCGCCCAGGCGATGATGGTCAACTCGGCCGCCGAGGAGATCAAGAGCAGCGTCGCCTCGGTGGCCAGCGCCGCCGAAGAGATGAGCGCGACGGTGAAGGAGATCGCCGCCAACGCCACCGAGTCAGCCAAGACGGCGCGCCAGGCCCGCGANNGGCAAGGGCTTCGCGGTGGTCGCCAACGAGGTCAAGGAGCTCGCCAAAGAGACCTCCAAGGCCACCGAGGAAATCAGCCAGCAGATCGAGGCCATTCGGGGCGACACCCAGAAGAGCGTCGAGTTCGTGGCCGCGATCGCCAAGGTGATGACGCAGATCGACACCTTCGCTTCGTCCATCGCGGCCTCGGTCGAGGAGCAGGCCTCGACGACCCGGGAGATCGCCCGCAACGCCACCGAGGTGTCCGGGGCCGTCTCCAGCGTGGTGTCCAACATCTCAGGGGTGACCGACGCGGCGCGGGAGGCCGAGAAGAACGCCACCATGACGCAGACCAGCGCCCGGGCCCTGTCGGACCTCTCCAGCGAGCTCGAAACGTCGCTCAAGCGGTGAATCATGGCCCTCGCGCCCCTCATGCCGGCCTCGACCCGTGGCCCACGGCCACTGAGAATCGTCGTGCTCGACGACGACTCGGTGTTCCGCGCCGTGCTCGCTCGCATGCTCGGCCGCATCGGCCTCGAGGTGGCGGCGACCTGCTCCACCATCGACAGCGCCAAGCGCCAGCTCGAGGGTGGGACCATCGACGCGGTGACGGTCGACGTGGTGCTGCGCGGAGAGTCTGGGCTCGACTTTCTCAAGTGGTGCCACCAGGCCTACCCTCGCGTCGTCACCGTGCTGGTGACCGCCGGGAGCGAGAAGGGCGCCCGCACCGGCGTCGACGCGGTGTTCCTCGGGGCGGCCGCGCTGCTCACCAAGCCCGACTCCCGCAGCATCACCGGCTTCGAGGCCGAGCTGCGCCGCATCTTCAGCGACGGGGTGCGCCACCTCCCCGCCGTCGCCCCCAAGACCGTTTCGGGCGTCGGCAAGCGGCTGAACCCGGCCAACCGCCATGAGCTCCTGGCGGTGGGTGCCTCCACCGGCGGCCCTCCGGTGTTGCTCAAGCTCCTCAAGGGGCTCCCGCCCACGTTCGACGTGCCCATCGTCATCACTCAGCACATGCCTGCGCTCCACATTCCCTACCTGGCCGAGCTCCTCACGCAACAGTCCGGGCGCCGGGTGACGGTGGCGGCCGACGGCATCGTGGTGCAGCACCGGGTGGCCTACCTCGCCGGCAATGGCAAGCACATGCTGGTCGAGCGCCGGGGCGAGCAGCTGCTTCTCCGCCAATCAGATACGCCACCGGAGCACTTCTGCAAGCCGGCGGTCGACCCGATGTTCCGCAGCGTGGCCAAGGTCTGTGCCGGGAGCTGCCTGGGAGTGGTGATGACTGGCATGGGCACCGATGGAGCCCTGGGCGCACAGGCGCTGAGGGACCGGGCGAACCCGGTGTTGGTGCAAGACGAGGCCAGTTCGGTGGTGTGGGGCATGCCCGGCGCGGTGGTGGCCGCCGGCGCCGCTGACGCGGTGTACGCCGCTGAGAAGATGCCAGCTGGAATCCTGGAATGGATGGGCTTCGCCCCCAGGGGAGGGACGACGCGATGAGCTCGAAGCCACTGAGTGAAGATGATGAAGTCATGCAGCTCTTCGTCGACGAGTCACTCGAGGCCCTGCAACGGGTCGAGAAGATGCTCCTCGAGGCCGAGCAGGGGCAGCCACGGGCCAACATGGTCGACACCATGTTCCGCGACATGCACACCATCAAGGGCACTTCAGCCCTGCTGAGCTTCGACAAGACCGCGTCTCTCGCCCACGCGGCCGAGGATCTGATGTCGAAGCTCCGCGACCACTCCATCGAGGCGAAGCGGCACCACTTCGCGCGAATGGTCGAGGTGGTCGACGCGCTCCGACAGCTCATCGAGCACACCCGCGACAACCGCGTCGAGGGCACGCTGGACTTCGCCGCCCTGGTGGCCAAGCTGCGCCAAGACCTCGAGCTGGGCAACGCCGCCGGCGGTGACGCCGTGGCGGCCAAGCCGGCAGCCTCCGCGCCCGCCTCGACTCCCGTGGCCCCGACACCCTCCGCGACCGCCGCGGCGCCGGCCCCGGCCGCTCAGCCGCAACCCGCGGCTCCAGCCCCGGCTCTGCCCAAGGCGACCCCCGCCCCGGCCCCAGCAGCTCAGGAGGCGGCCCCGGCCCCCAAACCCTCCGCCGCTCCTGCCCCACAGGCGAGCTCGCCACCCACCCCCGCGCCACAAGCCGCCGCGCCTCACCCCGCCAGCGCGCCGGCCCCGGCGGATCACCACAGCGAGGCCGACGGCACGGTGCGGGTCAACGTCGGGGTGCTGGACAAGCTGATGAACCTGATGGGCGAGCTGGTGCTGGCCCGCAACCAGATGGTGCAGATCGTCCGCGGGCAGCGAGACAACAACGCGCTCGCCGCCGCCCAGCGCCTCTCGTTGGTCACCTCGGATCTGCAAGAGCAGATCATGAAGACGCGCATGCAGCCAGTGGCGCGGGTCTTCGAGAAGATCCCCCGGTTGGTGCGCGACCTGTCGCAGCAGACCGGCAAGCGCGTCGCCGTCGAGGTCGAGGGGACGACCACCGAGCTCGACAAGGCACTGGTCGAGGCGATCCGCGACCCGGTGATGCACATCGTGAGAAACTCCCTGGACCACGGCATCGAGGGCCCCGAGGAGCGCATCGCCAAAGGCAAGCCGGCCAGCGGCAAGCTGACCGCGCGGGCGATGCACGAGGGCAGCACCGTCACCATCGAGATCAGCGACGACGGCAGGGGCATCGACCCCGTGGTGGTCAAGCGGGTCGCCATGAGCCGGGGAGTCATCACCCAGGCCGAGGCCGATCGCATGAGCGACCGCGAGGCGACCGAGCTCGTCTTCCGCGCCGGCTTCTCCACCGCCGAGAAGGTGACGAGCATCAGTGGCCGTGGGGTGGGCATGGACGTGGTGCGAACCCACGTCGAGCGGGCCGGGGGCCAGGTCGAGCTCGAGTCGCACATCGGCAAGGGCACCGTCATTCGCATGAAGATGCCTCTGACGCTGGCGATCATCCCCGCGCTCTTGGTCAGAGACGGCGATCAGCGCTTCGCCATTCCCCAGGCCAACCTCCTCGAGCTCGTCTACCTCGACGACGAGCAGGCCAAGAAGGCCATCGAGAACGTACGCGGCGCGCCGATCTACCGGCTGCGCGGAGAGATACTCCCCCTGGTGCGGCTCTCACCCCTGCTCCGCCGAGAACCCACCCAGACCGAGGGCCTCAACATCGTCGTCGTCTCCATCGGCCTGCGCCGCTACGGGCTGGTGGTGGAGAGCATTCACGACACCGAGGAAATCGTCATCAAGCCGCTTCACAGCATGATCAAGAAGCTCCCCTGCTACGCCGGGGCGACGGTGCTGGGCGACGGTGGGGTGGCGTTGATCCTCGACGTGGCGGGCATCGCGACGATGGCCGGCATCGAGCTGTCGACCAGCCGCAACGAGAGCTACACCGAGACCAAGACCCAGGTGAGCGATTCGAGCCAGTCGATGCTCATCTTCACCGCGGGTGACCAGGCCCGGTGCGCGGTACCGGTGTCGATGGTGGCGCGGCTCGAGCAAGTCGACGCCAAGCTCATCGAGACGGTGGCCGGCAGCGAGCTGCTCCAGTACCGGGGCGAGCTGATGCCCATCATTCGTCCCGAGGCGGCGCTCGCGGTGGGCTCACCCCAGCCCAGCGACAGTGGGATGCAGCAGTTGTTGGTGTTCAACTTCGGGCGCCCGGTGGGGGTGGCGGTCAACGAGATCATCGACACCTGCGACGTGGAGTCGTTCCACCCCTCGGACGTGCCCGGGACCCTGGGCAAGGCCGTGGTGTTCGGCCGCACCACGATGTTGATCGACGTCTTCTCGCTGGTGCGCCAGCTCGCCCCGGGCTGCCTGAGCGGCGGCGGGCCCCAGAAGAAGGCCAAGCGACCGCGGGTGCTCCTGGCCGACGAGCTCGACGCGATGCGCGCGTCCCTCGCTGGCTTCCTCCGGGCCTCGGGCCTCGACGTGGTGGAAATCACCTCCGACGCGCTGGTGCGCGAGCTCCGCGGAGCCGTCGATGCCCGCCACTTCGACGCGGTGGTGGCGGGGGTCGAAGGCCGCGGCGCCGAGACGATGGTGAAGACCGTGCGCAGTGAGCAGCCCAGCCTCACCGTGGTGTGCCTCTCACACGAGGGTGGCAGCCCGGCGCCGGGCTTGCCCCCTTGCATCAAGCGGGTCGAGCGCGAGGCGGTGCTCGAGGCGCTCCGAGACGCCGGCGTCTTCACCGCGAACCAAGCGAGGGCATCATGAGCCAGGGCATCGCCGAGACGGGCCAGTGGGCCACGTTCTTCTTGGCCGAGGAGCAGTTCGCCGTGCCGGTGGAAGAGGTGCAGGAGGTGCTCCTGTCGCAGCCCTTGACCCGGGTGCCGCTGGCGGCCGAGAGCATCGTTGGCCTGCTCAACCTTCGCGGGGCGATCATGCCGGCCATCGACCTCAGAACGAAGCTGGGCTTCGACCGTGTTCCGCCGTCGGGCTCGCAGAAGTTCCTGGTGCTCAAGACGACCGAGGGGCTGGTGAGCATCGTGGTCGACGAGATCGGCGACGTCTTCGAGCTGAACGGTGAGGGCTGGCGCCCGGTGCCCGACACCCTGGGAGTAACCCACCGGCAGGCGGTCTTCGGCATCTACCCGATGGACGGGCACATGCTCCTTGGCATCAAGACGCAAGTCGTATGTGTCGACGAGTAAGCGGTCCGCGGAGGAACCATGAAGGCCATTGTCGTTGACGACTCGAAGATGATGCGGACCGTCGAGCAGCGAGCGCTCGAGTCGATGGGCTGGGAGGTCTCCCAGGCCTGCAACGGCATCGAGGCGCTCGACGTCTTGGCGAACATGGGGCTGTGCGACCTCGCCCTGGTCGACTGGCAGATGCCCGAGATGGACGGCATCTCGCTGGTCAAGCAGATGCGAGCCGACACCCGGTGGGGGCAGGTCACCATCATCATGGTCTCCTCCAACGCCGTGATGGAGTCGATTCAGGAGGCCCTCGAGGCCGGCGCCAACGACTTCGTGATGAAGCCCTTCACGGTGGATGCATTGAAGGAACGCATCTCGGAGGTCTTCCATGGCTAGTGCTCCCGCCAGCTGGACCGCCTTGCGCTCCTTCATGCAGGAGTCCTGTGGCGTCCTTCTCGGCGAGGACCAGCACTACTTGATGGAGGCCAGGCTCGCGCCGGTCGCCAAGACGCTCAACTACCCCACGGTCGAGGAGTACGTGTCCGAGGCGTGCCGGCCCGGGGCGCCGAAGTCGATGACGTCGCCGTTGGTCGACGCGATGACGACCCACGAGACGTCGTTCTTCCGCGACGGCCCGTTCTGGCGCGCCTTTCAGGACCTGGTGTTGCCGAAGCTCGGGGTGTTCGAGCCGGGCAACACGCGACCCTTGAAGATCTGGTCGGCGGCGTGCTCCACCGGCCAAGAGCCCTACTCCCTGCTCATGTTCCTCGACGAGCGGTTCCCCTCGCTGGCCGAGCGAACGCAGATCGTCGCCACCGACGTGGCCGAGGGCGTGGTGGAGCAGGCCTCCCGGGGCACCTTCTCGGTGTTCGAGGTCAACCGAGGCGTGTCGGCCCCCAGGCTCCTCAAGCACTTCGAGCGCGACGGTGGCAACTTCCGCATCAAAGAGAAGCACCGCCGCCGCATCACCTGGCAACCCCAGAACCTCATCACCGGGTGGCCGCCGATGGAGGGCCTCGACGTCGCCCTGGTGCGCAACGTGCTCATCTACTTCCCCGAGGCGACCCGGGCCCTGGTGCTGAAGAAGGTTCGTGCCGCACTGCGTCCAGGTGGATTCTTGGGAGTTGGGAGTACGGAGTTGATCGCGGGGGCGGCCGTGAGCCCAGGCTGGTACCCCGCTCGCTAGGTTAGGTTAGGCAATCAACTGTTGTCCTGACTGCGTTCTGGACTTCCTCACTTCTTCCGGCGCAGCCGGACCCTGAGCACGTTGGATTTGAACGGGCTGAGCACGACGTGGACGTCGTAGTCGGTTTCCACGGCGGGTAATTCGAAGGACCTCACGAGGTTGGGACTGAAGCTCTCGCCGAATACGTAGCCGATCATGGGCGGCGAGTTCGTTTTCAGGTCTTCGGGCAGTGGTTCGGGCAACCCGAGGTCCGCGATCGGGCCCGTGTAGCTTTTGTGGGTCTTGACGTCGACCGCAACCAACAGCAACGCATCGAGAGCGTCAAGGATGCCCATCTCGTGCAAGGTTTCTGCACGCATCCTCATCGCTCCGCAGATGATGAAGTTTGCCATCCGCTCGTCGAGCGGCCCGTCGTCGAGCACCGTGAACGCGACCTCCTCTGGCGCGTTAATGCGGATGACGTTCTCATCTTCCGCTTCCAGGACGGGCGTGCATGGATAAGAGGCGTAGGTCGCATCGACCTGGCTGAAATCACATTGATGATTGATTTTTGGTTCCACGGACCGTCTCTCCTTCGCTTCCTTCGCGAGGGACTCCGCAGGACCGCCGGGCTTCGTGCCAACCGTGGGACGGCAGTCCGTCGCGGCCAGCGCCGCAGCCATCAGCAGAGGGCCCGCCGCCCGTCTGGCTCTCATCGCCGTCATATGCCCACAGCGCGCTTCTCCACCGGCAGGGCCTGATCAATCAGGGCTACGAACGCTGGCCGACAAGTGCTCGCCGAGGGCCACGTGAAGGTACATGCCAGGCTGAGGAACGGGGAGCTGGAAGCTGAAGGCACCGTACACTGCATCGCCCTTCTGGACCTCGTCGTCCGGGAAGAGGACGACCTCGCGAAATGGGGTGACGCTTTCCCTGTAGCTCCAGATGACGCAAACCAGGGAGCGATGCAGCGGGCGCCCGATGTAGTTCGCATCGGCTTGCGAGACCTGGAAGACGCCGTCGACCCGAAGCGGATCACCCGTCTTCTGGCGCGAAGCGACAATGGCCACACCGCGAAACGAGGGATCGACCGAAGGCGTGCGATCGTTCGCCGCGG
>PMBV01000056.1:19634-30577 GCA_003153055.1 Myxococcales bacterium | reverse complement strand
CGGAACCTGTCAACGTGAATGAGACAACGTCTGTCAAGATTTAGACTGCAACTCGTTCGATCTCAGCCTCCTCCGGCTTGGCCGGCTTGTTAATCCAGACTTCGGTGGGCAGCGCCAGCGGCACAGGGACGCCTCGGACGAACCGCTCAGGATGAGCGCGGTGGGCGTCCTGGAGCACGATCGCCCGGTCGGCGTGCCGCTGCGCCGCCAGGCCGTGGTGCACGTCGTGGGGCGTGAAGAGGCCCACACCAGAGTGGTGATGCTCAAGGTTGTACCAGTCGATGAAATCCTTGGCGTGAGCGCGGGCGTCCTCGATGCACCCGAACCGCGCCGGGAAGTCGGGGCGGTACTTTAGCGTCTTGAACTGGGCCTCCGAGAACGGGTTGTCGTTCGAGACGTGGGGCCGCGAGTGGCTCTTCGTCACGCCCAGGTCGGCGAGCAGCAGCGCGACCGGCTTCGACTTCATCGACGAGCCGCGATCCGCGTGGACCGTGAGGGTTCCAGGGACGATGCCCTGGCGCTCGCACGTCTCTCGGATGAACCGCTCGGCCAACGCCTTCGATTCAGCAGGCGCGACCAGCCACCCCACGACGTAGCGGCTGAACACATCGAGGATGACGTACAGGTAGAAGTAGCTCCACTTCGTCGGGCCGTGCAGCTTGGTGATGTCCCAGCTCCAGAGCTGATTGGGGCCGGTGGCGAGCAACTCGGGTGCGGCGTACTTCGGGTGCCTCAACTGCGCGCGACGCTCCCGGACTTCCTTGTTCTCCGCCAGTACGCGGTACATCGACCGCTCGCTGCAGTGGTACGTCCCTTCGTCGAGAAGGGTCGCGTACACCTCGGACGGAGCGAGATCGACGAAGCGCTCCTCGTGCAGCACGGCGAGCACGACCCTCTTCTCGTCGCCCGTCATCGCCCGAGGGCTGAGCCTCCTGGGCGCGGGCCCAAGCATTGGCGGCTCGACCTGGCGGTAGTAGGTCGCTCGCGCCAGCCCCACCGCCGCGCAGGCGGCGACGATGCCGAGTTCCGGACCGAATGTGTGGACGAGGCCGATCATGGATTCTCGCCCTCCTTCGGGAGCTGGATGCCCAGCAACTCCGACACTTTTTTTTGGAGTTCCACCAAGCCCTCGGCCCGCTTCGCCCGCAGCTCAGCCTTCACCACTGCCTTCTCGAGCTCGGCGATCCTCCTGTCTCGCGCGTCCGGGAGCACGGGCTTCGGGCCGCGCTTCTTCGGCCCCAGCGCGTTCAACTCCCCCAGGTCTCTGCAGGGTCATTCAGAAGTGCCTTCAGAAACTTGTCGTGAGGCTGTGTGAGTCTCGCCACCGTCGCCGCCCTCCACCATGAGTCGTAGCAGGCGGGTCTGACACCGAGGGGCTCAGGCACCGGAGTGCGTCTCCATCTGGGCTTGCAAGGGTCGCCGCCGCTGAGCTCACTCTCCGCGTTCGAGCGCGCCGCGGAAGAGTCGCTCGACGTCAGTCTGCATCGAGGGCGTCACGTCGTGAGCCACGCCTGGGTAGAGCTTGAAGCGCGCGGCGAGCCCTTGGCTGGCATAGAGCCGCTCCGCGAAACGCCACCGTGACACCGGCGTCGCCCCGAAGCGCCGGAAGATCAACGCCTGGTCTGACGCCGAGAAGCTGTCACGAAAGGGCACCGAGTCATTCTGGTCCTGTTCCCCCATGAAGAAGAACCACGACACCTTCTTGAGGGCGGTCGCGTCGACGTCGTGCCCAGTGAGTGCCTGAAGGTCGGCGACGCCCACCGGCCACGAAAGAGTGTCGTCACCCAATCGAGCGACAGGTGCGAGCGGCCAGCCTCCGGGCGACCCTGCCGCCACCGCGAGAACCCGCTCCGGGTGCAACACGGCGAAGCGATTCACGAACGAGCCCGAGGCCGAGAAACCGAACAGCAGCACCCGCGACGAGACGGCAATCTCCTCGACTGCGAGGCGCGCTCGAGCGTCGTCGAACATCGCGCCGAGCTGGAGGTCGACGCGAGCCACCGCCGGAGCCTTCGCCTCGAGGGCGGCCCGGGTGAGCGCGTGAAGATAGAGGTTCCCCTGGCCCTCACTCGGGCGGGGGAAGAGCGGAACCAGCAACGGCGCGCCGAGCGCCTCCGCGAGCCAGACGTTGCGCTGCAACTCACATGACGCGGAGGCTCGGAGCAGCTCGGAATCGTCGCTCGCGAAGCCAGTGTTGTTCGGCACCACCAGCAGATGCCTCGCTCGCGCCGCCTTCGGAACGTACAGCAGGTAGGGCCAGGAGAAGCCTCGAGCGGGGTCCGCGGGCTGTTCCCTCACCAGCGTCGCGTCGGCCTCGCAGCGCTCGATGACGGGGCCCCTCACTCCGAGAAGCGCGTGCGCGGCTCCGCCCTTCGTCCCGTTGACCTCCCAGGCGTACGCGCCGGCGGGAAGCGACAGCCGTAGGGTCGTCTCACCCATGCGCCCGCTCCAAGCCACCACGGTCGCGCCGCTCGGGGAGCTGAGCCGGAAGGTCACCGTGCCGACTCGCGCCTCGGCCCAGAAGCGCAGCAGGTGCTCGCCGTCGAAAGGCGGAACCAGCAGCTCACCTTGTATTCGCTCACCTGCCGCCGCCCCCACGTCGAGCCCGTGCGTCAGGTTGAACCCCTCCTTCACCAAGGCCTCGTTGCGGCGACGCCTCTCGGTGCGAATGGGGTCTTCAGTCTCGGCGCGGAGAGGCAGCGCGAACAGAGAGAGGGCAATGACGGCGGCGCTCGTCCAGCGGGCACCGAGACACGGCTGATCAGACGTCATCATACAGGTCTACCTGCCCCCGTCACCGCCATGCAAACCCGATGAGCAGCCCTCCCCAGACAAATGGCCTCGACGAGAAGAACGGCGCCACGCCCGCCTCCAGCGACAGCCTCAGCCCGCTCCGCTCACCGACATCGAAGGAGACCCGAAGGGGAAACGCCACGTCGTGTTGCTGGGAAGCAACCTGGTCGACGAACCCGGGCACGATGGTCCACAGCCAGCCGGCTCCCGCGGCGATGGAGAGCCGGAACGGAGCTGTCCATTCGGCGAGCACCGCGGCGGAGACCTGCGTCGGCGCCAGGACCACCGCCAGGGTCGTCGCCCGCGCAGACGCGTAGATTCCGAAGGCGTCGGAGAGCTGCACCCCCACATCGGCCACCGGGCCCCAGCCGCCGGCACCGAGCGAGGGCGCTCCCCCGACGGCGATGTTGCCACCCACGAAGGCGCGGAGGTGCGGCCGTGAATCGGCAACCTGCAAGGTGAGCGACATGAGAAGGGCAGAGAGCATTCCAGTTTCCGGGTTGGGGTGAGCGTGGTATCCCATGCACAGGGCTTGCGAGCGCGGAGCGTACGCTCGAAGTTTCGTTCCCCCTCCCATCGTGGCAACGTAGCTGGAATGCCTCGCGTCACTGTCCCGGCGTCCCCGCTCCCCCTCCGCTCGATGCTGGCCGCCTGCGCCCTCGCCGCGCTCACCGGCTGTGCCACCCTCGCCGACGGCCATATCCGCCCCGGTCAGCTCGACTTCAACCGTCACCTGGTCGAGACGCTCGATGAGCAGCTCCTGCTCAACCTGGTGCGCCTGCGCTACCGGGACACGCCCTACTTCATCGAGGTCTCCAACATCACCACCCAACAGGCCGTGAGCGGTTCGGCGGGGCTCGCCGTGCCGCTCGCGATTCCTGACCCCTTCGGCGCCGGGCGGTCACTCGTCACGCCGAACCTGGGTGGCAGCTTCTCGTACGCCCCGACGGTGGTCTACGCCCCGCTCCAGGGCGAGGCCTTCGTGCGCCGGCTGGTGGCCCCGGTGCCGCTCCTCGCCGCGGTCGTCCTTTCCCAGTCGGGCTGGAGCATCGCGCGGGTCCTGCGCCTCACCGTCGATCGCATCAACTCGGTCCGCAACGCCCCCAGCGCCGCCGGCCCCACGCCCTTGCTCGCCCCAGACTTCTCCGACTTCAAGCGGCTGACCGACGAGCTGCGCAGGCTCCAGGTGGCCGACCAAGTGGCCTTCAGTCCACTGGGAGGCGCCGATGACCAGGGCTTCCTGCTGCTGCTCGACAAGAACCCCAGCGCCGCCGACGCCAACGCAGACATCAAGGCCCTGCTCGGCCTCAACCCAGACGTGGAGCGAATTCCTCTGGCCCGTGACTTCACCCAACCCGAGCATGACCGAGTCACGCTGAGGATGCGCTCGGTGCTTTCGTCGATGTTCTACCTCTCCCAGGCGGTCGACGTCCCTCCCGAGCATGAAGCGCAAGGGCTCGTCACCGTCACCAGGAACGCCGATGGCAGCCGCTTCGATTGGCATCACGTCATGGGAGATCTGTTCCAGGTGCACAGCGGGCCTTCGGCGCCAGAGCGGGTGGCAGTGAAGGTCCTCCACCGAGGCTGGTGGTACTGGATCGACGACGCGGACCTCGAGTCGAAGACGACGTTCCAGCTCCTCGTGCAACTGTTCAGCATGCAAGCCAGCCACCGAGATCAACTCGTGCCGATGCTCACGCTGCCAGTCGCCCGCTGACCGAGACTGACCTCATGCACTCTGGACTGCCGCGACTTCCCCTCATCGTGTCCGTCGCCGCGGGGCTCTTGGGGTGCGCGGCGCACAGGCCGGCAAGAGAGGCCCCTCCCGAAGTGCCCTGGAGGCACCTCAGGGCAGGCGTTCAGATCGCTCGATCCGATCTTGGCCCCTACCAAGACGTCGGCGAGCTCGGCGCTGATGCGCTTCCATCGGCCCGCGAACTCGGGGCCCGCTGGATGATTCGTCCCATCGATGTCCAGCCCGACACGCTCTCGGCCTGGGAGGCGTTCCTCCGGTCGCGGCCGATCGCCGGGCTTTCGCTCACCGGCTCGGCGCTCCTCGTCACCCCGTTGCTCAACGCGCTCGACGCATCGGCCCTGCGCGCACTCGACCTGTCGGGCGCTGGCCTCTCCGATGCCCAGCTTGCCACCGAAGTGCGCCGACTGAGGAGCCTCGAAGAGCTGCGACTCGATAACACGCGCGCCCAGATCGACACTTTGTCCGCCGCGGCGGAGCTTGAACGACTGCGCCTGCTCCAACTCGCGGACACCCCGGTCGATGGCCACGGAATTCAGGTCCTGGCCAAGCATCAGCGGCTGCGCTCCCTCGCGCTCTCCGGAACGTCGCTGGGGGATGAGGTGAGCAAGACGCTCGTCACCCTGCCCGCGCTGCGCGAGCTCGACCTCGGCGGGACGGCGCTCTCCGATGTCGGGATAGAGGAGATCCTCTCAGGGACCCAGCTCACCTCCGTCAACCTCTCCCGAACGCGTCTCTCCGGGAAGGGGCTGCGAGCGATCGCGGGGCAGGTCGAGCTCCGGGAGCTCGTCCTCGATGACACGCGCCTGGATGACCTGGCCTTGGCGCCATTGTCTGGCCTTCGAAGCGTGCGAGGCCTCTCCCTGGCCAACACGCGCGCCACCGATGCCTCGGTGCAACGACTCGCGGCGATCCCCCTGGAGCGCCTCGACGTGTCGGGAACGGCCATCACCGACAGAGGGCTCGCGGCGGTGGGGAAGATGACCAGCCTCACCTGGCTCCAGCTCAATCGAACCGCGGTCACGAGCGAGGGCCTGTTGGAGCTCAAAGCGCTCCGAGGGCTCACCACGCTCGGCCTCGACCAGACTGGAGTCGACGGTGCGGGAATGCAGGCACTGCGGAACATGAGCTCGCTCCAGGAGCTCGGTCTCTGGCGGACCCACGTCGACGACTCCGGGCTCGAGGTGCTTCGAGAGCGACAGGCGCTCGCCGTCTTGGATCTCTCGGAGACAGCGATTACGGATCGCGCTCTCGACGTGCTCGGCACGCTGCATGGCTTACGCTCGCTCGACCTGGGCCGGACCCGAGTGACTCAGGCCGCGGTCGCGATCCTCTCGACGCTCACAGGCCTCGAGTCGCTCGGGCTCTCGAGCGTCGCCGACTTGAGCGACGCCGATGCTCCGGGGTCTGGGAGTTTCCCTCAGCTCCGCTCGTTGGACGTGAGCGGCACGGGTATCAGCGATCGATTCGCCGCGGCCCTTGCAGCCTTCCCGAAACTCGAGGAGCTGTCGATGGACGGCACCATGGTCGGCGACCTGGGCCTCGCTCCTCTGCTTGACCGGAGCTGGCGCGTTCTCCATCTGCGCGACACGCCCATCACCGACACCTCGATTCTCAAGTTGCGTGGACAGAAGTTCCTCCGCGACCTCGCGCTCGGTGGTTGCTCTCTGACCGACGCGGCCGCCCAGGCCCTAGGCGAAATCAGCTCGCTGCAAGCCCTCGACGTTCGCTCGACTCGATTCACCGACGCGGCGGTGCCTCAGTTGATTCGACTGCCACGGCTTCGTCGCCTTGTGCTGGCGGGCACGAACGTCACCGACGAGGGGATCCCCGCGCTGTCGGAGTTGCCGCTGGTCGCCCTCGATGTCTCGAATACGCGAATCACCAGCCGTGCGCTCTCCGCGTTGGCAAGGTTCGGCGCGCTCGAGGAGCTTGACCTCTCTCGGACAGACGTTGCCGACGACGCGTGGCCCTCCTTGGCTGAAGCACCTTCGCTGCGACGCCTCCGGCTCAATTCCACCATGGTGGCCAGACCCGGGTCGACCCTCCGCGAGCTCCGGCGACTGGAGCTCGCGTCGACGCCGATCTCCGATACTGGCGTCAACGCGTTGAGCAAGGCAGCCCCTGCCCTCGAGGCCCTCGACCTGCGACAGACGCAGATCACTGATGGGGCTCTGAAGGCGCTCCGCCATCTCGCGTTTCTGGCCGACGTGAATCTCTCGGGCACAGGCATCGGAGATGGCTCCATGGCGGCGCTCGCACAGCTCGAGTCTCTCGAGCGCGTCGTGCTCGTCGGCACCCGCGTCACCGACGCCGGACTTCGGCTCCTTCGGCGGCCTCCTCACCTTGGGCTCATTGATGCACGAGGGACCGGTGCGACGAGGGCGGTGGCAGCCGCGCTCGCGCCACGCTGCCGCGTCCTCACCGGACGTGAGCCCGGGAGGGAGTAAGTCAGACCTGAGTAAGTCAGACCTCCTTGCCGGGGGAGCTGGCCGCAGCTCCTCTGCACGGGGCCGTAGCGGCTCACGCCGCTGGTTGCGCGACGTTCAGCGGAGCGGCCGGCGTAGGAGCCGGAAGCGGCCCCTTGTGGATGAGCCCCAGCGGCTTGCCCAACGGCAACACCACGCGGCCGAAGTGATTATTGAGGAAGATCGCCCCGGCACCGTAGAACCCGAGGAGCGAGATGCCGAGCTCGGACCACGCCGCCATCGGAGAGAAGACCTCCGGGTGAACCCCCAAGATGGTGAGGCCCAGCGCCGGAAGCAGAACGTTGATCAACACCAAAATTCCAGCGAACACCTTGTTGGTCTCGAACGACGCAATCATAATGAAGACAGAGAAGATGGCGTACCCAATACATGCAACGCCGAGCTGCTTGGGGTCGGCCTTCGCCGGGTCGACGGGACCGAGCCAGCCCTGGCTGATGGCCCAGTGCATCGACACCGCCATCCAAAACAAGCCATAGGCTCCGAGGACGACGGCGCCGAAGTGGTTGTTGCGTTTGAAGTCGACCGTCGAGGCCCAGAGCTGCGCACCCGAGCCGAGGAACATGGCCCAGGGAACGAGGTAGGCCGAGCCGGTCGTCCACCCGAGCTTCTGCGACGCGGCGACGAAGGTCACCATGGCCAGGCCAAAGACTCCGAGCGCGGTTGGATCAGAGACGACGAGCTTCGTCTCGGTCACGGCGGGCTGTTGCGTTGAGACAGTCATGCGGGTCTCCCAGGCGTCGAGGGCGAATCGGCGATCAACATCGTGGAAAAGAGCACAAATAAGGTATCAGAATAGCAGCACCTGGAACGACAGGAATTCCTCATACCCTGCATCTCGGACTCGGGGCGAGCTGATCGAACGCAACTCCGAGGAGGGACTTAGGCTGCCGCTCCTGGGGCAGGCCAGTCGAGCCCGGGGCACGGAAACGTCGTGCCTGGAGGGAACCGGAGCCCGAACGTGGCGTCGAGCACCTGGAGGAGCTCGGCGGGGTTCTCGAGGAGGCGCACCGAGCTCGACCCATCCCTCATGCGGTGGGTGAGCTCGCGATTGAGGATCGTGAACCGTTGCCCATCAGGCCCGGCGCGGGCGACGAGGAGGCGAGACTTGAAGTGCGACTGGGGGTGGGCGCTGGTGAACCAGTTGGCCAGCTCGCGGTCGATGGGCGGCATTTCCTCCAGCGTGAACTCGGAGACGTCGCACCACGCCTCCCCCAGTCGAACCTGGTGGTAGAGGAGGCGGCCCTCCCGCACGATGCGGCGAGGCTCGTGCGGGGTCGGCTGCTCTCCTTCCGCATCGAGGCGGAGCGCGCTGGTCAGCGACATCGCCCCCACTCCGACGTCGGCGAGCCAGGACGTGCCGTCGAGCTCCACCCGCAGGAACAGGTGAGTTCGCGGCGGAGTGTAGTCGCGAGGCCGCTGGTAGCGAACCCGGGCGCTCAGCGGGGTGACCTGGAAGCCGATGGTCTCGAGAACCATCAGCAGCAGGCCGTTCTGCTCGAAGCAGTAGCCACCTCTTCGCTGGTGCACGAGCTTGCGCTCGAGTGCCTCGGCCGACAGCTCGATGGGCACCAATCGCAAGACGTCGAGGTTCTCGAAGGGAATGGCCTCGACGTGAGCGCGCACCAGCTGGTTGAGGACCTCGAGGGTGGGAGCGCGGGCGCCGCGGTATCCGATGCGCTCGAAGTAGGCGTCGAGATTCATGACGGCCACCCTCTCACGAGGCGGAGCAGGCTGTCAGCACAGGCGCTCCCCGTCGATGACGGCACAGTGTCAGCGTCGCTCAAGCAAGGCGAGTCGCACGCCCAGGCCGACGAAGAGCGCCCCCGTCAGCCGGTCGAAGAGCCGCGAGACGCCGAAGCGAGTGCGAATCCACGCGCCGACCTGGCTGGCGAACAGCGCGAAGAGGACGCAAACCAGCGTGCCGTTCACGTCAAAGATGGTCCCCAGGAGCAGGAGCTGAGGGGCCAGCGGCCCGCGCGCGGGGTCGGCGAACTGAGGGAGGAAGGCGAGGAAGAACAGCGCCACTTTGGGGTTGAGCACGTTGGTGAGCACGCCCTGGAGGAAGACGCGGCGGAGAGAGACGGGCGCAAACGCCTTCACCTCGAGCGAGCCCTGGCGCGAACGCAACGACTTGACCCCGAGGATGATGAGGTAGGCCGCTCCAGCCATTCGAACCACGTCGTAGGCGTGCGGCAGCGCCAGGAGCACCGCCGAGAGCCCCAGCGACGCCGCGAGCACGTGCACGATGCAGCCGACGCCGATGCCGAGGGCCGAGACCACGCCGGCCGACCGCCCCTGACTGATGCTCCGGCCCAAGATGTAGAGCAGATCCGGCCCGGGGGTGATGTTGAGGAGGAGACCTGCGCCGATGAACAGAAGCAGCGAGTGCGAGTCTGGCATGGGTCAATGCTCCTTCTTCAAACGAGCAACCGGCGGATGGCCGAGGCGAGCGCTGGCGCCGACCGGACCCGCTCGAGGGGAAACGGAGGGGTGAGCACCAGGGGAACGCTGTCCGAGACGACGACGCTGGCCAGGGGGAGCGCAGCCAGGCGCTGAGCCGCGGGACCGACGAAGAGGCCGTGGGAAGCGACGACCGTCACGGGAGGAAGGGCACCGGCCTCGAGCACCGCGTTGACGGCCGCCACCAGCGTGCCTCCAGTGGAGATCATGTCGTCCACCACCACCACGTGGCGACCCTTCACGTCCCCCACTACGCCGTGGGCCTGCACGTCGGCGCCGGTGAGCCGCTGCTTGTGAACGATGGCGACGGGGAGCCCCAGGGGCCTCGCGAACGCCTCGGCGCGCTTCACCGCTCCGAGGTCTGGTGAGACGACGACCGCGGGCGAGGTCAGCTTCGAACGTACGTGCTCGATGAGGGCGGGCACCGCAGCGGCGTGCTCGACGGGCTTGGGGAAGCACCCCTCGACGGCCTTGCTATGGAGGTCGAGCGCGACAATGCGGTCGACCCGGCCCGCGGCGATGATCTCGGCGACGACGCGGGCGCCCAACGGCTCGGTGCCCTGCTCCCGGCGATCCTGGCGGGCGTAGCCGAGGTAGGGAATGACGGCGGTGACGCTCTTGGCCCCGAGCCGCTGGCAGGCGTCGGCCATCAACGTCAGCTCGAGGAGGTGCTCTCCCACTGGCGCATGGAGCGACTGGACGATGAAGACATGCGTGCCGCGGACCGGCGCCGCCACGTCGATGTCGAGCTCCCCATCGGGGAATCGTTCGATGCCCACCTGACCCAACGACACCTTGAGCTCGTGAGACAGGTCCTGAGCGAGGCTGGGGTGCGAGGACCCCGAGAGGAGCGTCATGCGCATAGGGACGTTTTCCCACAGGCCGAGGGCGTTGTGTGTGCGGCCATGATGCCCGAGTGCGCTACGGTCCTCGGAATGAGACGGTTCTCGGTGCTCAGCGGCGGTCTCGCCCACATCCGCCGTGAGCCGCTCACCAGGCTCGGCTTACGAGGGGCCTCGCCCAAGGCCAGCTTCTTCCTCGCGAAGGACACGGCCAGCTCCGTGCTCAGCGCGCCCTCCCTGACGCCATCGGAGGCACGGGGCCTCCGCGACCGATGGAGCAATCGGTGGGCGAAGCCATGCCTCATCGCTGCCGGAGCTGCTCTCGTCGTGAGCGCCGTCCTGGGAGCACTCGGCATCGCCGACGCGCCGAGACCTGTCGTCACTTCGACTCCCTTCGGAGCCTCCCTCGCCCTCGGTGGGGCATCGCAATGAACGCGCTCATGAGAATCGCACTCTTCGGACTCATCCTCGTCTTGGCATGCCGGACCTATGACGACGAGTACGAGCAGTGCGTGGATGCGGGCCGGTGCGCGGACGATGCCGGCGTCCACGGAGACGGAGGAGTCGGCGGCGGCGCAGTCGGCGGTGGAGTCGGTGGCGGCGGTG
>PMBV01000056.1:0-19561 GCA_003153055.1 Myxococcales bacterium | reverse complement strand
GGCGGTGGAGTCGGCGGCGGTGGAGTCGGCGGCGGTGGAGGCACTCTCCTCTTCGTCCCCAACTCGGTGAGCTTCGGCGGCGTCGCGCTCGGGACGACGACCGCGGAATCCAAGCCGATGCTCTACAACCAATCGGCGACCGTCCTCATGTTCCCAGGAAGCGCCAGCGTCATCGACGGAGGCTTCCACGTGACGCCCTCGTGTTCCACCCTGGGCGCCGACGCCTCGTGCCAGTGGGCGTATTCTTTTGCTCCCACGAAGCTGGGCCCTGCCGATCGAACGTTCACAGTGACGAGCGACCTCGGATTGGCCGCGACCATCACCCTTCTGGGCACAGGCGAGAGCACGAGCTTCTCGGTGGACCCCACCTCGTGGGTCCTCGACGCGGGAGCCACCTCGTCACGCCAGAACTTCTGGGTGACGTACGAGGGTTCGATGGCCGTCGCCGGCATCCAGGATACCTACGAGGGTCCGAGCGTTTCCGCGTTCGGGAGGTACACCACGAGCTGCGCCAGGAGCATCTGGGCCGACGCAGGAACCTCCACCTGCCAGCTCGTGGTGAGCTTCATGCATGGTTTGGGCTCCCTGGATGGTGGCTCCTACAGCGCGACCCTCCGGCTGACTCCACAGACGAGCAACGGACCGGGGCCGTCGGTCTTGGTGCCGCTCCAGGCCAACCCGTGAGACAGCCTGGCGCTCGTCACGGAGAGACCATCACCGCATAGGTTACCCGGTGGGCCTCGTCGGGGAGCGGCACCGACCAGCGCTCGAGCATCTTCTTCACCGCCGCAGCCGGGACCGGGTCTCTCCGGGATCCGTTGCGAGCCGCGAGCTCCCGCGGGCCAGCCTCGCAGTACACCAGGTGCACCCGGGCACGGTACGACCTCGCCAGCTCGATGACCTGGCTCCGGAATTGCGCACTCAAGGTGGTGGCGTTCCACGCGAAGGACCGCCCGGCGCGCAGGTAACTCCGCGCGGCCTCCCGGGCCGTCTGTACGAGCCACCCTTGGTCGTCGGTCGGGGCCACATCGTGCAGCTCACGGAGCGCATCGAGAGACACCACCTCGAGCTGCGGGCAATGAGTCTCGAGCCAGGTGTCTTTCCCAGCGGCCGGCAACCCAGACATGAGGGTGAGCTCGCAGGTCGTGTCATCGAACGCGGCGACCTCGGGCGCTCGCTGGCCGCCCGACTCGCACCACACGACGCGGGTGTGCTCACTGGCGAAGTCCTTCGGTCCGTCGAGCACGCCCTCCTCCTCGCACAGCGCCCCGTACAGCTCGCAGTTCTCGACCATACGAGCCTGGGCCGCGGCGTCGACGCACCTCCGGCCCCGCGCGTCGGCCAGCGCCAGGGTCACCAGGAGCCGGTTGGTGAGACCCAGTGACAGCCGCGCGGCGAGGTACGGAGGGTTCTCCCTCTCCAACGCGTAGAACGGCGCCTGGTGGTTTCGAATGAGCCGGCAGACGTGTTCGCGGTCGGCGAAGTTCGCCCCCAGTCGCCACAGCCAATGGCGCACGAGCTGCTCGCCTCGACCACTGTGGCCTCTCGACGAGAGCCGGCCCTCGGCGTCGGCCCGGGTCGTCGAGGCCTTCCCCACGTCGTGGGCGAGGGCGGCGACGAAGGTGACGACGCGCTGACCTTGGTCGAGCGCCCGCCACTCGGACGAGCTGGTGAGCGCCTCCAGCACCAGCCGGGTATGAGCCCACACATCGCCCTCGGCGTGAACCGAAGCATCCTGGCGCGTGGCGGCGAGGGTCCGACTCGACACGAGTCCCTCGAGTGCCTCCTCCACCTGGGGCCAGTCGATGGCAAAGCCGAGAGGCCCAGGCACCGGAACGAGTTGCGAGAGCTCAGTCATGGGTTCTCCGATGGGCCAAACAGGTTCACCCCGGGGGCGAGACGGTTGGGAATCACGGGGCGCGACAGCCAGTGACTGCCGGAGTCCACCACCGACGTGAGGAAGGAGGCACGGACCCACTTGTAGCGCTCGACGACCCGGCCACTCTCTTCGACCTTGAGGTACAGCCCCTCGGCGAGGTCCGTCTGGTCGGTCTCGCGGCGCACCCGGTCGGCGTCGAGCCCGGGCTCGATGGCCTCGACGAGGGAGTCGCGCCACCGCTGGCTCTTGTAGAGCGACCGGTTCACGAGCCGGGGCAAGCGCTCGGGTCGATCGACGACGCCCTCCCACAGCACGGGAACAGACGTGATGGGCGTGCCGGCGAAGAAGGCTCTCCGCCGCGCCGTCGACCAGAAGGTGCCGTCGGGTTCGCGCACGTCGAACTCGAGGAAGTAGTGAGGCAGCGAATCGTAGAAGACGGTGTGCTTGGCGTACAGCCACTCGCCGTAGATGGTGCGACCACCCGTCAAGAGCCGGGCGAGAGCCGTCGCATGCGTATTGGCCCACTGCTTGAAAAAGGCGAAGTGCCGCTCCCGGCCACCTCCAGCCAGGAAGTGGCCGCGGCTCTGGAGGCGCAGGGCTCCAGCTCCGTCGAGGGAGATGCCCGCGTTCGCGCCGTCGAGCTTCTCCTCGATGACGACCCAGCGGCCCAGCAGCGACGAGAGGGGAATCTGGTCGAGGTCCTCATCACCGGGCTGCAGCCGCGAGCCCTGGAGGTGCGGCGTGCGAGGGAACTTGTGGAGGGGATCGTCGAGGGCGGTGGAATCGTCGGTGATGGGCGTCATGGCGGGCTCGCGAGTTGGGCCCAGGCTAGACGAAGGTGGGGCCAGAGCCTGAAAGGTCGAGAATGACCGTTCACCGAGCCGTGCTCGCGGCCACGGCGCATCCGAAGCGAACGATGGGTGCTTGCCCACGCCCTCGGCCGGGCCTTTACCTCACGACGCCACGTGCTCCACCCGTGGAGTGCGTGGATGGAATGGGCACTCCTGTTTGTGGCAGTCGGGGTTCGACGGGCTGAACTCGCAGCGAGGCCCCCGGGCCGACATCGGCGTGTCGAGGCGCTGCCGGGCGAACTTCGCCGCGGCGAGCGTGGCCACCCAGGTGTTCCGCTTGCAGCAGCGCGGCCCGCCCAGCTTCGCGTAGAGGCCGAGCACCTCCGACGTCATCGTCTGCGCCAAGACCCACGGCTCCTTGGAGCGAGGCGTGGCACCGGTGACGAGGCTGACGAAGATGCCCGTGCCGATGCCGGCGCCGCACGCACCCCAGTAGCCACACGTCCCTCCGGGGACCTGCACCGCCCGCTTCTTCGCCTCAGCGAGGAGCGACGCCTTGCGCTCGGGAGCCTCGCCTCGAACATTGCAATAGGCGGTGAGAAGCGCCGCCGGCGTCAAGTAGTGGTGCTCGGCCCCGTGCATCTTCACCTTCGGGTGCCGCATGACGGTGAGCGTGAGAGCCACCGGGTCGGTCTCGAGGGAGGCGAGGCACGCCTGTTCGATGACGTCCACCGTCTCACCCGAGTGGCACACGTCGCAGAAGAAGTGCCCTTCGACGCAGCGGGCATTGCTCTGGTGCGTTCGGCCACACCCGACGCACACCATCGGCTCGGCTCGCTCGCGGTACGTGAGCTCGGCGCCGCACGAGAGACAACCGGTGAAGTGAGAAGTCGCCATGACTTGACGGGGAGAGCCTCCCGCCGCGTGGATCGGTTCCCACCGAAAGCCGAGGGCCCCGAGCTCAGAACGGCGCGAACAGGCGCCAGAGGAGACCCAGCGTCGTGGTGTAACCGGTGGCCGAGTGGCGAATGTGGCCCTTCTCGTCGAGGAAGAAGACGGTAGGGAACGCCTCCACCCCGAAGCGACCCGTCGTCTCGTCGTCGCCCAGGAGCACCGGGTAGTCCATCGCGCGCTCCTTCACCGACGCCTCCACCTCACCCACCGAGCGGTAGCCCGCGACCACGGAGAGGACCTGGGCCTTGGAGCCCACCAGGTCGCGGACCCACGACACGTTCGGCGACTCGACCTTGCACACCCCGCACCAGGGCGCCCAGAAGACGAGCATCGTGGGGCGACCGGCGAGCGAGTCACGGGTGACGACGCCCTCGCGACCCAGCTCGCGCAACGCGAAGTCTGGAGCGAGCCCCGTGGGGTGGTGGCGCGTCTGCCAGGCGCCGATGCCCAGCACGAGAGCGAGGAGAATCGCTCCTTCCTTGGCCCATCGAACAATTCGGCGCTGGGGAGGTACCGGGGCCATCGTGTTCCTTCTTGGAGCGCCCGGCCGACCGCGGAGGTTCTCAGGTCTCCTCGGGGCCGATCAACTTGTACAGCGTCTTCCGGTCGACGCCCAAGATGCGGGCCGCCTCGGACTTGTTGCCCGACGTGCGCTGCAGCACCTGCTGGGCGTAGCGACGGTTGAGCTCGTCGAGGGCAGGCAAGTCGTCGGTGAGCCCCGAGGGCCCGGCCGGCGTCGCCGCGTCACCGATGGGCGCGGGGAAGTCTCCCGGCATGAGAATGCCCGTGGAGTTGAGCGCCAGGGCCCGCGCGACGATGTTCTCGAGCTGCCGCACGTTGCCCGGCCAGTCGTAGGCCATCAGCCGTTGAATCGCCTCGGCGGCCACCACCGGGCGCGCGCCGCCCTGAGCGTGGAGCGCGGCGAAGTGCTCGATCAACGCGGGGATGTCCTCGCGGCGCTCGCGCAAGGGCGGCAGCACCAGCGACACCACGTCGAGCCGGTAGAGGAGGTCTTCCCGGAACTTCCCTTCCTTCACCGAGGCCTTGAGGTCTTTGTTGGTGGCGGCCACCACGCGCACGTCGACCTTCACCGCCACCGACTCACCGACCCGGCGAATCTCTCCCTCTTGCACCGCCCGGAGGA
The DNA here is from genome assembly GCA_003153055.1 of Myxococcales bacterium. Next base: position 14,793 of record PMBV01000056.1, on the reverse strand, counting down.
GCTGCGACTGAATCTTCGGGCCGATGTCGCCAATCTCGTCGAGGAAGAGCGTGCCGCCGTTGGCCTCCTCGAAGAGCCCTCGCCTCGCCCCGGTCGCACCCGTGAAGGCGCCCCGAGCATGGCCGAACAGCTCCGACTCCATCAGCGACTCGGCGATGGCGTTGCAGTCGACAGCGATGAAGGGCGCCGCCGACCGACGGCTGCGTTGGTGGAGACTCCGAGCCACCATCTCCTTCCCTGTGCCGGTCTCGCCGTTGATGAGCACCGGCACGTCCGACTGGGCCGCTCGGGCCACCTGCTTGAAGACCTCCAAGAGCGCGTTGGAGCGACCCACCAGAGAGGGCGGCCTCACCTGCTGCTTGAGGCTCCGGTTCTCCTCGACCAGGCGCTTCTGCTCGAGGGCTCGGCGGGCCACCCGCACGATGGCGTCGACGTCGAAGGGCTTGGTCAGGTAGTCGAAGGCTCCCTGCTGAATCGTGTCCAGCGCGCCCTCGATGTTGCCGTACGCGGTGACCACGATGACAGGGGTGTCGACGCCGTGCTCCTTCGAGGCCGCCAGCACCTTGAGCCCGTCGTCGGCCTCGGGCATCGCCATGTCGGTCATCACCAGGTCGAAGGCCGGGCCCCGGGCGATGATGGCCTGCGCCTCCTTGGCGCTCGCCGCCTCCACCACTTCGCCCATCGGGGCCAACAACCGCTTGAGGAGCCCCCTGGCATGGGGGTCATCGTCGACGACGAGGAGCCTCGAGCCGCTCATGACCGAGCCTCGTAGCACGCTTGGCCCCCCGGGGCCTCGGACACCGCCGCGAGGAGCACCGCTTCGGGGGCGGCGAAGAGGCACTCCAGGCGGCGGGCGAGTGACGGCTCCAGCAACGCGAGACCGGCGGCCACTCTCTCCGCGCCCGCCTCGGGGACCCGGGGCGTCAGCGCGGCCACCTCGAGCGCCTCGGCCTTCGCCGGCACCGCGACCTCGAAGCCCTCGGCCGTCGGCAACGGGAGCGCTCGCGGGTCCTTGGCGAGCTCCAGGGCGACCTCGGCCAGTGCCAGCCGGGCCACAGCCCTCGAGAGAAACGCCCGCGCCGCGCCGACCTCGGGGGGCACGAGGCTCCCCAGCGAAGCGCTCAGGCCTGCCGCGTCGACCCCGGGAAAGACGGCGTCGACCAGGCGAAAGACGCCCAAGGTGTGGAGCCCAACGCCCACCGGCGGCACCCTCAAGCGGCCGAGGGAGAACGCGAGCTGAAAGCCGGCCCCATCCTCCAAGAGACCGAGCCAGGTGAGGCGCGATGGGTCCACCCAGTGCCTCGCCGCCGGTGGGCGGACCGGGAGCGCGGAGCCGAGGGCCCGGCGGTACGACGACAGCAGCGACCCAACGAAGTCGCGGTACATGGGCTGGCCTCGCTTCGAGGAAAAGTCATTCGTCACGGTTTCTCCAGCAGGAGTGCTGCGACGTACGAGACGGCCAGCGACGAAGACCCTTCAATCAGCCGATGTCATTTTGCCTGAGTCGAGGCCGACTTTGGTTATGGTGTGCCCTCCATGCAAACCGACCTGCTGGCTCGGCTCGATGCCTGCGCGGCTGTCCTCCGTACCAGAGTCCCGGGCTTCACGCCCAAGCTGGGAGTGATTCTGGGGAGCGGGCTGGGGGCCTTCGCCGACAGCCTCGAGCGGGCGGTGCCCATCGACTACGGCGAGCTCCCGGGCTTCCCTCGGTCCACCGTCGAGGGTCACGCGGGGCGATTGGTCCTCGGGTTCCGAGGGCACGTGCCGGTGGTGGCCATGCAGGGTCGGGTTCATTTCTACGAGGGCTTCGCCCCGTGGGAGGTCGGCTTCCCCACGCGAGTCCTCGGGCGCCTGGGTATCAAGCACCTCACCGTCACCAACGCGGCCGGCGGCATCAACCCCTCATTCCGGGTGGGTGACCTGATGACCATCGTCGACCACCTCAACCTCTCGGGCTTCAACCCTTTGGTGGGGCCCAACGACGCCTCGCTGGGGCCGCGCTTCCCCGACATGTCCCACGCCTATGACCCGGAGTTCCTCCGCGTCTTGGAGTCGGCGGCCTTCGCCGAGTCGTACGCGCTGCGCCGGGGCGTCTACGCCTGCCTCTCGGGGCCCAGCTACGAGACCCCAGCTGAGATTCGAATGCTCCGCACTCTGGGAGCCGACGCGGTGGGCATGAGCACGGTGCCGGAAGTCATCGTGGCCGCGCACATGGGCCTCAAGGTGACGGGCATCAGCTGCATCACCAACCTGGCGGCGGGCATCAGCCAGAAGAAGCTCTCGCACGACGAGGTGGGAAAGGCGGCCGAGCTGGCGAAACCGACCTTCTCGGGCCTCTTGGGGCGGTTCCTCGATGGGGCCGCTCGTCTCGTGTGATGAGAAGCGCGTGACGACGCCCGCATTCCTCTCTATGTCCGTGACATGAGCCTCAACCGCCACGGGGGCGATCGCATCGCCTCGGTCCTCGCGCGCTGGAAAATCGACACCCTGTTCACCCTCTGCGGAGGGCACATCTCTCCCATTCTCGTCGGCGCGAAGGACGCCGGGCTCCGCGTCATCGATTGCCGCGACGAGAAGAACGCCGTGTTCGCCGCCGACGCGTGGGCCCGAATGACGGGGTTGCCGGGAGTGGCGGCCGTGACGGCTGGGCCGGGCGTCACCAACGCCCTCACCGCGCTGAAGAATGCCCAGCTCGCCCAGTCACCGGTGGTGTTGTTCGGCGGGGCGACCGCCACGGTGCTGAAGGGCCGCGGCGCCCTGCAGGACATCGACCAAATGGCCCTCATTCGCTCGGCGGTGAAGTGGGCCGTGCAGTGCCGCACGGTGAGCCAGCTCGGCCCAACGGTGGAGCGAGCGTTGCGCGAGGCGACGGGGGGCGTGCCGGGGCCGGTCTTCGTCGAGGTGCCGGTCGACGTGCTGTACCCCGAGGCCATCGTCAAGGAGTGGTACCTCAAGGAGAGCGGCGTCGAGAAGGGCCGCACCCTGGGCGAGAAGGCGCTGGGGCTCTACCTCAAGGGCCACCTCTACCGGCAGTTCCACGCGCCGCACCTCGACGTGGCGGGCGCGGTGGCCAAGGTGATGCCCGCGCCCAGCCATGACCTCGAGCGGCGCATCGACCAGGCAGTGGAGCTGCTCCGTACCGCCGAGCGCCCCGCCCTCGTCATCGGCAGCCAGACGATGGTGAACTGCAGAGACGCCGCCCCCATCGCGAAGGCCGTGGAGTCCATCGGCGTGCCCGTCTGGCTGGGAGGCATGTCGCGAGGGCTGTTGGGTCGAGCCAGCCCGCTCCAGTTCCGTCACGCACGTGGCAAGGCGCTCAAAGAGGCCGACGTGGTGGTGGTGTGCGGCTTTCCCTTCGACTTCCGGCTGAAGTACGGCCTGGGCATCTCGAAGAAGGCGAAGGTCATCGCCGCCAACCTCTCGCCCATCGAGCTCAGCAAGAACCGCACGCCCACCATCAGCCTCGAGATGAACGCCGGAGATTTTCTGGTTGAGCTCGGCAAGAAGGTGCACCTGCCCAACCCGAAGTGGGCCCAGTGGCTCGAACTGTGCGTCACGCGGGAGCACGAGCGAGACTCGGAGATCGCCGCCAAGGCCCGGCCCACGGGCGAGCTGGTCGACCCGGTGCACTTCTTTTTGAGGCTCGAAGAGAAGCTGGCGGAGGACTCGGTGCTGGTGGTGGACGGCGGAGACTTCGTCGCCACCGCGGCCTACATCGTTCGCCCGAGGAAGCCGTTGTCGTGGCTCGACCCGGGGGTGTTTGGCACGCTGGGCGTGGGAGGTGGCTTCGCGGTGGGCGCGGCGGCCGTGCGCCCCAAGGCCGAGGTGTGGATCCTCTACGGTGACGGCTCGAGCGCCTACAGCCTCTCGGAGTTCGACACCTTCGCGCGCCACGGCATGGCCCCCATCGCGGTGATCGGCACCGACGCGAGCTGGGCGCAGATCGCGAGGGATCAAACGACGATTCTCGGCTCTGACGTCGGCACCACGCTGCTCCGCACGGCCTACCATACGGTCGCGGAAGGCTACGGCGGCAAGGGCCTGCTCCTCACCGACCCGGCGAAGGTCGACGAGGTGCTCGATGAGGCCAAGGCGTTGTCCAAGGCCGGGCGGCCGGTGTGCATCAACGTGCACCTGGCCAAGACGGATTTCCGCGAGGGCTCCATCTCGATTTGATTACCTCTTCGCGCTCAGCGCCCGAGCCACCGCCTCGGTCAGCTCGGGGGCGGCGTACGGCTTCGTCAGCACCACCGCTCCGTCGGGGACAGCGTGGAGCCCGCCTTCCATGTACCCCGAGGCGAAGACGACCGGCAGCTCGCTCCCCAGCGCCCTGAGGCGGCACACCAAGTCTGGGCCCGACATGCCGGGCATCACCACATCGGTGAGGAGCAGATCGACGCCGCCGCGCTCGATGAGCTCGAGGCCCTCCTCCGCGGTCGACGCCTCCTTGGCCTCGAAGCCGCAGCCCACCAGCATCCGCACGGTGCTCCGGCGCACGGCCGGGTCGTCCTCCACCGCGAGCACGGTGAGCCTGCGAGGCACCGCTGGGGCCTTCACCGCGTCTTCCTTCTCGGTGGAGGCCGACGCGTCGGCGACCGGGAAATAGAGGCGGAAGCTGGTGCCTCCGCCGGGCCGGGAGTCGACCGTGATGCGCCCGTTCGCCTGCTGGACGGCGCCCAACACCGTCGACAGACCGAGCCCGGTGCCCCGCCCCACCTCCTTGGTGGTGAAGAAGGGGTCGAACATGCGGGCCTGCACCTCGACGGGCATGCCAAGGCCGTTGTCGGAGACGGCGAGGCAGGCCCATCGCCCGGGAGGCGGCTCTCCCTCGCTCGAGGTGGAGCGCTCCACGTTCGAGGTCTCGATGGTGAGGCGGCCGCCGTTGGGCATCGCGTCCCTGGCGTTGACCGCGAGGTTCATGAGGACTTGATCGATCTGATCGGGGTCGAGCTGCACGGACCAGGGGTCGTCACTGGCGTGGACCACCACCTCGATGTTCTCGCCGATGGCCCGCCGAATCAGCGTCTCGAGCCCGCCCACGACTTCTGTGAGGGTACAGCGAACCGGCCGGGCCACGCCCTTCCGGCCAAAGGTGAGGAGCTGCTTCACCAGGCGCGCCGCCCGGTCACCGGCCGCGCGGATCTCCGAGAGCACCTCGAGGGAGCTCGGCGGGACTCCCGGCTCGGAGACGAGGTACGAGCAGCCGCCGAGGATGACCGCCAGGAGGTTGTTGAAGTCGTGAGCGATGCCGCTGGCCAGCCGGCCCACCGCCTCCATCTTCTGCGCTTGCACCAAACGGGCCTCGGCCTGGCGACGGGCGGTAATGTCCTGGGCGATGCCGGTGACGCCGACGATGCGCCCGCTGGGGTCGCGGACGGGTGCCCAGTGACTCTCGAAGGCGGTCTGGCCGAACTCGTCGACGGTGACGAAGCTCTCGCCGGCGCGCGCGCGCTCGTAGGCTCCGAGGAGCCCCGGACTGGCCGCGTAGACCTCGGTAATCGACCGACCGACGACCTCTCCGGCCTTGAGCCCCAGCGCCGCGAGGCCCTGCCCCTCGGAGTGTATGAAGACCCCCTCCTCGTTCACCACCCACTGCACGACGGGGAGGCTGCGGATCGCGGCGAGGTAGCGCTCCTCGCTCTGGCGCAGCTCCATCGCGAGGCGTTCGCGCTCAGCGGCGAGCTGCCGCTCCTCGGTGACGTCGCGGCCGAGAACGAGCGTGTGCCGAACGCCATCGATCGTGACGATGCTCGACGAGAGCGACAACACGTGGATCCGGCCATCGGCGGCGTGCACGTGGACGTCGCGGCCGCGGATCACCTCGGTTCGGCTGGCCGGAGTAGCGACCCGCGCGCGCTCTTCTGGAACCGCGAGAAGCCCCAAGTCGAGGAGGGTCTTCCCCAGGACCTCAGCCTCGGTGAGCCCGTGGAGCTGGAGGAAGCCGTCGTTCACCGCCACCAGGACGCTGTCGTCGGCACGCTGGAGCAGCATCGGCTCGGGCGAGGTCTTGAACGCGAGGCGGAAGCGCTCCTCGCTCTGTCGGAGCGCCGCCTCGGTGCGGCTCTGCTCGGCACGGCTCTGGCTGAGCTCCTGGGCGAGGTGGTTGAAGGCGGTGGCGAGCGTACCCACCTCGTCGTCCGAGTGAACCACCACGGGCGCGACCGATGAGCCGCCCTTGGTGAGCGCCTCGACCTGACGAGCCATCTCGACGAGCGGGGCGGCGAGCCCTTGCATCGAGCGCCACACCCAGACGAGAAGGGCGAAGATGCCGAGGACCGCGCCGGCGCCGAACCAGGCGAGCGAGCGATTGTAGGGGCCATGGGCCTCGCTCAGCGGGTAGTTCGCCACCAGGACCCAGCCGGTGCTGGGGAGCGGCTTCACGGCGGCGATCATCTCGACGCCCAGGGAGGTGCGGGTGCGGAGCCACCCCTCGTAGCCCTCCAGGCCTCGCCCCACCGCCAGGTTGGAGCCGACCGATCCTTGCCAGAATCGTCGCGCCGGCTCGCGGTGCATCAGGACGACCCGCTCAGTGGTGGTGAGCGAGAGATAGCCGGTCTTGCCGATTCGCATCGCCGAGAAGTCGGAGAGGAAACGCCCCTCGACCAGGTCGACGCGCCCGACGAGTTGGCCGACGATTATGTCACCGCGGCGAATGGGGACACCCACCGTGATGACCGGGTGCTCCGCGAGGGTGACACCGGGGGCCGGTGCTCGTATCCACGGCTCGAGCGCGTCGCCCACCACCCGGTCGACCTTGGCCGACTCGGCGCCGACGTGAGACGAGGCGAGCATCTGGCCGCGCCTGTCGACGAGGTACGCGCCGCTGTCGCACACCGCGAACAGGGCGAGGCGGGAGTCGAGGAAGGCGGTGGCGGCGACGGGATTGTCCAGGAGCTCGGGTCCGAGCCCCGAAGCGACCGCGAGGAGCACCTGGCGGACCTGATCGAGCCGGGCCTCCAGCGCAGCGGCGACCGCGGTGGCCACCGCCAGCTGCTCCTGGCCGATGGTCTCCTCCTGGAGCCAGCGAAAGTAGAAGACCGACGACGGCGCCAGGACACCGAGGAAGAGGGCGAAGGCGCCCGCTGCGATGCCGGCGGCCCGGGTCGCCATCCGAGGGCGCCCGGGTGAGCTCGGAAGTGGCGCGCCCTGAGATTCGTCGGACACCCTCATCGGCCGGAGGCTACTGTGAAATCGACTTCGCAGGAGTGCTTGGGTGGTCGGCTGGCCTCCCGAATGACCCGTTGCGCCGCGGCCTTGGCTTTCACTCGCCGCAGCAGCGGAAGCCGAGGGTCTCGTCGCGCCACCCTCGGTACTCGGTGCCCAAATTCGCTCCCGTCGACTGACACATGAGCGTGCGAGCGCTGGCGGGGCCCAGCTCGTACCAACCACCCCGGTGGTAACACCCATCGGTCTGCTGGCTGGTGCCGTCGCAGGCGTCGATCCATTCCCTGACGTTGCCACTCAGGTCATAGATGCCCGCATAGCCTCCGACGCACGTCGAGGTACCGACCGGGCCCGGCTCGACACGACTGGAGCTCCCGCTGGAGTCGATGCACTTCGTCTCGTCGAAGCTCGGCCCGTAGGGATACGGGGTCAACCCGTCGTGGGTGCAGGCCACGAACCAGGCATCGGAGCCAGGTTCGTCGACCAGCCCGAAGGGGAGCGCGCCACCTCCAATGGCGCCGCACAGGTGGCGGCCAAGCCAAGCGCAGTAGGCATGCGCGTCGCACCAGTCGACCCCCACGACGGGCAGCGTGAGTTGAGCGTCGTTGGGCGGCCAGCTCCCAGGGCCAGCGTCGGGGACGTGGGACGTCTTCCAGCCACAGGCGGAGGTCTGACCGGCGCCGCCGTCGCTCCCGGCGAGGAACGCGGCATACTGCCGACGGCTCACCTCGGTGGCCTCGATGCAGAAGCTGCCAGTTGCCGCGGTGATGTGAACACACGGCGACGGAATGAACCGACCCGCGTCTCCATCTCCGGGGCCCTGCACACCCGCGTCACCAGCTCCGCGGGTCAGGCTGTCGTAATCGAGAATGCACCCGCCCGCGACGACGGCCACCGCGGTGAGGAGGAGCGGCCCAAGTGCACCACGTGCCATCTTCGCATTGTCTCCAGGGCCGCGCCGGGAAGCAACGATGCCGACAGGCACTTCGTCGTCCTCGGATGATTCAATTCCAGATTGTTCGAATTCAGCCTACACGGAACCTCCCAACGGAGGCGATATGCGCAATGGCATGCTGTTCGTGAGTGTAGCGCTGTTCTCGGCGTGCAACCCAAGCAAGGCTACGCTCCTCCGAGGTCGGGTCGTTGAAGCTGGAACCCAATGTCCGTCGGGCGGCGTCGCCATCGAGACTGGCAAAGACACCAATGACAACGGGGTGCTCGACGACGGCGAAGTGAATGGCGCTCAGACGACGTACGTCTGCGACGGACGAGCCGGCGACGCGGGCATCAACGGGCTCTCCGTCACCAGCAGCGAGCCTCGAGGAGACCACTGCCCCTCGGGCGGCGTGCGCATCGACTCGGGCCTCGATCTCGACTCGAGCGGCACCTTGAGTGTCGGTGAGGTGACGTCGACCCAATACGTCTGCAATCCCTCGGTGCCGGTGGTGTATTACGGAGACCTCACCATTCGCTCCGCGGCTGACGTCGCGGTCCTGGCTGGAGTCGAGGTGATGACGGGCACGCTGACCATCGTCGTGTCGCCCACCCCTGAGCTCACCTTCCCCGCCCTGAGGATCATCGCCGGTGGACTCTCGCTCATCGACCAGAGCTGCGGGGAGTGCAGCGCACCCAGCACAGGCGTGAAGTCGCTCTCGCTCCCCGCGCTGACGCAGTTGGGCAGCCTCGACTGCACCGCCCGGGAGCTGGTGAGCTTCTCGGCGCCCAAGCTTGCGAGGGTCGGCTCGATGAGCATCTTGAACAATGGCGCGCTCGTGACGCTGGCGTTCGACCAGCTGGTCTCTGCCGAAGACATCTCGGTGACCAGCAACCAGGTCCTGACCACCTTGAGCTTGCCTCGACTGGTTCGGACCTCCGCACTCAATGTGAGCTCGAACCCTGCGCTCCTCGCGCTCTCGACACCGGTGTTGACGTCGGTGGTGTCACAACTGTCAGTCGACTCGAACAGCAGCCTGCCACTCTGTGCCGTGCAGCAGCTCGTCTCTCGACTGAGGATCGACCCCTTCAATTTCAGCTCCGTGAACGCGAACGCGACCACGGCATGTGTCCCCGCGGAGGTCTGCGACCTCTGGCCCATCGACGGCCTGGGCACGCTGCGGTTCTGCGGCTGGCCCCTGGACCTCGCGGCCGCCCGGGCTGCCTGTCAGACCCTCGGGGCGGGAGCCGACCTCGCGTGGTTCACCTCCGACGCCGAGTGGCTGGCTTTCAAGGCCAAGACCCTGAAGTATCAAACCACTTCCTGGATCGGGTACTCCGACGAGGCCACGGAGGGCACCTGGCTCGCCTTGAACGGCTTCTCCGCCTACAGCCCCACCTCGCGACCCGACTTCTGGCAATCGGGCGCCGCTCCGGTCGACGCGGCCCATGCCCTCAATGGCGCCGTGGTGACCCTCGGCACTGTCACGGACGCCGCGACCACTTCCACGGCGAGCGGATTCATCTGTCGGGTGCAGTGAGCGCGCTGTCAGGCTTGGCTCCCCGCGGCCCCGCGTTGCTTGCCCAGTACGCGGGCCTCCCATAGTAGGCATACAGCCGACCTTCGTACTCGCGATTGACAGGAACCGTGGGGATCCACTCGGGGCTGCCCTTGAGGGCTTCGCGAGTCATGTTCAGGAAGACCATGTGCTCTTCCCAGCTGATGCGGGTAGCCCAGTGCGGGGCGACCAGCACCTTCTTGGCGAACCACCAGTTGCTCGTGTCGACGACCAAATAGGGTACCACCCAGCTCTCTTCGTCCACGAGGAGGTCCTCCACGTGACCGATGTCCTTGTCGGACCCGTGAACGTGGTACCCGCGGAGCTCGAACGCCCCACGCAAACGGCCAGGGGGCCCTGCCGCTCCCTTGGCCGGCGCCGGGTCAATGGTCGGGCTGCTCTTCACCTGGCTCAGCGTCAGCACGGTGGTGAACCGCGAGGCGCTCCCATCGATGGTCCGAACGGCGCCGGGCGCGACGAGGACCCTCCGCCCATCGCCCGTTTCCACCACCAGTGAACGCAGGGCCCAATGCTCGGTGTCGAGGAGGAAGTCCACGACTCGACCGATGTCGCCATCGGTCGCTGCGACCGCGTACTGCTCGAGACTTCTTAGGCTTCGCAACATGGATGCCCCCGTTCATCGACTGGTTCGCTCCCGCCCCGACGACGTCGACTGCTCCCGTCGATGCCAGCCTCGGTCAAATCGACCGAGCTCATGAGTCATCTCGACGGAGTGACCCGTGTCCTGCATGGGACGCTGCTTCACACGGGGATTCGGTGCATCGCCGGTGCCAAGGGGAACCTTCCGTCGCGGCTCGCCTTTCTCTACACATCAAAGAACGTCTCATTAGACACACGGGGGCTGTTCGGGTCTCGAGAATGGGTGTAGGCAAGCTCGCACCCGCTGGGGAGTCGCGCTGAATCAAGGGAGGCTGCCTGTGACATCACGATCGTTGGTGCTGTTGTTCTGCGCAGGACTGTCTGGTGCAGCGTTGGCGAGAGAGGAGCCAGCGGGCCGCGCGAAGCCGGCAATGTCTCCGATGGGCAAGGCCGCCGCCAGCAAACGGGCGAACCTGGCACCGTGGAAGCTCGCGGCTCCGCTGCCGGCTTCGGCCGCGGTGGCGACGACGGTGCGAGTCATCGGGCCGCCGCCTCCACCAGAGGGGACGCTCAAGACCTGCGACAACCAGCCGGACTGCGGAGAGAACGCCCAAGACGAGGCCCTGGCGGCGCCCGGCGGACAAGCCGAGACGAGCATCGCGGTCTCCGGCGACGGCCGGCACATCGTGCTGGGCTTCAATGACACCCAAGGCTTTTCCTTGAACCCCATCTCGGTGTCTGGGTTCCAGTACTCGGACAACGGCGGCCGCACCATCGTCGCGGGGGGCCAGCTCCCCTCGCCCCCACAAGCCAATCTCGGTGGAGAGCTGTTCCCCGAGGTCTTCGGCGATCCCGACGTCAAGTGGCTGGGGGGCTGCACCTTCGTCTACTCGTCCATCCTCCTGACGGTGAAGGAGTACCTCCCTGGAGCACCGACGCCCGTGCAGACGATGTCGCTTCACCGCTCGCGAGACTGCGGGCACACCTGGGAGGGTCCCTTCGAGGTGACCGCCTCGACCAACCCGAACGGCTACGTCTACTCCGACGGGAGCGCGGTCGACGCGGCCGACAAGGAGTTCATCGACTTCGACCCACGGACCGGGCGCCTCATCATGTCGTGGACGAACTTCACCCATCCGCTGCTCGCGCCCTCGGGCGTGCAGATGCTCAGCACCACCAGCGACGACGTGCTCGGCCCTGGGACCCCGACGTTCTCGCCCGCGGCGCTGGTGAGCGCGACGGACTCCGACGGGCAGGCCTCGATTCCCCGCTTCGGCCCCAGCGGCCAGGACGCCTACGTCGCCTGGCGGCGCTTCGTCGGTGGTCTGGGCAACGTCACGGCGGTGGCGCGCTCCACCAACGGGGGCCTGAGCTGGGGCCCGGCGGTCGAGACGAGCAACGCGTTCTTCACCATGGATCACGTGCTGGGGAACGACCGGGTGAACACCTCTCCATCGCTGGCGGTGGCCAAGCGGGGGCAGCACCGTGGCACGCTCTTCCTCGTCTACGCCGACAACGACTCGGGCGACGGCGCCGACATCGCCTTCCAATCGAGCGCGGACAAAGGCGCGACCTGGTCGAGGCCCATCATGCTCGACAGTCGGCCGGGCGCGGATCGCGCACAGTGGTTCCCCTGGGTGACGGTCGACGATGACACCGGCCGTGTGTATGTCTTCTATTACGACCAGGGCGTCGCGACCTCGGGCGACCTGAGCCAGGTGAGCTACACCTACTCGGACGACGGCGGTCGAACATGGGTGGCCCCGCTGGCCCTGTCGGATCGCCCGTTCCACGCCGGGTGGGGCAACGACACAGGTCAACCCAACCTGGGTGACTACATTCAGGCGGTGGCGCAAGGTGGGCACCTCTATGCCTCGTACGCGCTCGCCTCACGGCCTCCGCTGGGCTTCGTCGATGGGCAGCCTGCGACGTCGCTCACGGTGCCAAACGCCGAGGTGAAGGTGCTCCCCGATGGCGTCCACCCCTTCGACGCCGCGCCCCTCGAGCTGACCCGAGCTGACGTGCTCGAGAGCGGCGGCAACGGCTTCGTGGACCCGCGAGAGCTCCTCAGCGTGCGGTTGACGCTGCTGAACGACACCACCAACGCCCTGAGTCAGACAACGCTGAGGAACCTCGAGGGCTCGCTGCGCACCACCACGCCCGGCGTCGACGTCTTCGTCAATCAAGCGTCTTGGGCGCGGCTGGGCCCCGGCGAGGCACGGCAGAGCCAGACGCCCTTCCTGCTGTGGACCCGCCCGGGCTTCGTGCACGGGACGCCCATCGAGCTGGTGCTCACGGTGAGCAGCGCGGGGCACGGGAAGACGACGCTGTCCACCACCCTCTTCAGTGGCACGCCCCAGCCCACCACGCTTCTGTCCGAGAGCTTCGACAACGCGGGCTCACTGCCCCCCGGCTGGAACGCGGTCCACGGAGCAGGCGCCAACGTGGTCCCATGGCGGGTGGCCACGGCCTCCCCGTCAGCGCCCGGCTTCTGCGGAGCCACCTCGAACGGCGTCTTCCACCCCAACGCCAACGACGCGCCGACGCCCACCTCGAGCCCCTCCCGCTGGGAGCGACTCCTCAGCCCCACGCTCGTGGCCCCCACGGACGCCGAGTTCATCACGGTGGAGCTCGACGTCTGCTACGACACCGAGAACGACCCCTCGTTTCAGGTGCTGGCCTACGACGGAGCGTTCCTGCGGGTGACCGACGTGACGCCAGGGCACACGCTGAGGTCCGTGCTGGCCGAGGCCTTCGCCGACCAGTTCACCACGGGCAACGCCTTCCATTACCCCAAGCACTTCCCGCGCTCGAACGACCCGGCTTACTTCGAAGACATGTCTGCCTGGGCTGGCGACTCGCGAGGCGTGCAGCACGTGAGGCTTCGCTTGCCAGGCATGGCGGGGACCTCGTTCCAGCTGCGCTTCGAGTTCACCCAAGACATCGCCGCCACCTGCAGTGATGTTCGGCCGGGCCACGACTGTGGGGTCCTCATCGACAACGTCGTGGTCAAGAGCGTGCGCACGGCGTCGGTCCAGCCGTAGCGCCCCCTCTTCCCCAGCTCAGGGTTGACTCGCCTGGGCGAGGCGCTTCTCGAGCGCCGCGATGCGCGTCTGGCTCATCTGAGCGCCAGGCAGATGTTTGGCGTAGAGCACCATCTCGCCGAGCACCTTCTTCCTCGCGTCCAACTTCCCTTGCTTCTCCAAGATGGACACCTTGGTGTCGAAGAGCCTGAGCTTCCGTGGCCCGCCGTCGCACTTGGCCAGCGCCCGGTCAGCCGCGGCGAGGGCCTCGTCGAGCCGCCCGAGCTCCCGCAGCACCAGCGCCAACCGCGCCGGCGGGTTGTAGTCCTTGGGGAGCTCCTTCTCCGAGCGCTGGAGCGGCTCCACCATCTTCTCTGGCACCTTCGCCGCGAGCGCCGCCGCCACCCGGTGAGGGTCGAACACCGCCCGCGCCGCGGGGCTCGTAGCCTTGGCCGCCTGACCATCGAGGTACTGGAGCCACTCCCGCGCCAACCCCTGGGTCTCCCCGGCCTGGCTCGACGCCTCGACGAGCTCCTCGTAGAGCCCCGACACGTCGTCGGCCAAGATGGAGCCGAGCTCCTGGGACGCGAGCAGCGCCCGGCCGGCCTTCGACAGCGCCTCCACGGCCGTCCCTCGCTCGGCAGACACCGGCAACTCGAGCGCACAGCCCAGGCCCCAGGTGAGGCCGTTGGCCTTTTCGTCGGGGCCCTCGAGGTCGCCCAGGTGCTCCACCGCCGTACGGGCGCAGGCCTCGAAGGACTTCGCCAGGGTCAGCGCCGACAACAGCGACAGCACCGCCCTCCCGCGAGACTGGGGAGCGCTGCCCTTGAGCCCCACCAGATACTTCTGGGCCGCGTCCTCCGGGTGGCCGGCAGCCAGGAGCCCGTCAGCCTCGGACACCACGCCGGAGCCACCCCGCGCCGCCTCGAGGAGCCCGCGCATCTGCGTCTCGTCGGTGCTGCCCAGCCACTTGAAGACGAGCTGGTCCTTGGACGGGTCGAGGAAGAAGAGGGTCGGGAGCACGTCGACGGGGTACTTCTCGAGGAACGCCACGCTCGAGGGCTTCTCGGTGTCGAGCGCGGCGAAGACGACGTCTTTCTCGAAGGCTCGGAAGGCCGGCCGGTTCAGCACGTGCTCCCGCATGTAGATGCACGTGTGGCACCAGGGGGCCCAGGTGTCGACGAAGAGGAGCTTCCTTTCCTTCTTCGCCTGAGCCAGCGCCCGGCCGAAGTCGTCCTCGATGAAGCGGGGGCCATCGGCACCCAGCACCGCCAGGCAGAGAATGAGCGGGGTCATGCTCCCTCGTAACCGAGCGGCGCCGAGGCCGCCAGGCGTCAAGGAGCTTCCTCCCTCGCCGGTTTCTGACAAGCTGCCCGCCGTGTGCGTCACGAAGTTGCCGCTGACCTGCGGGAAGCCGACTGCCGGGAGGCAGACGCGCAGGCCCGTCGAGCGAAAGACGCATCGCTCGTACCGAGTCTTGCGTGCAGCGCCATCGCGAGGTGGTCCACGAAGCG
>PMBV01000245.1 GCA_003153055.1 Myxococcales bacterium | reverse complement strand
ATGTACACGCCGTCGAACTCGATGAGAATCCGCTTGCCGGAATACGACGAATCCAAGGCAAAGGTCTTTCGGTACCAGCCGACGCGCCCGTCGATGAATCCCGAGCCGCCGCCCCCGGGCGAACTCCGGTTGAACCCGAGCGCAGGACTCCAGTCATGCGGGACACTCAGGCTGGTCCAAGACGTATCGCTGAAGGCCGGTTGTTGGGCGCCCGAGGCGTCGCCAAAGTAGAACTTCCACCCATCGTCGAAGCTCTTGCCGCGCGCTCCGTCGTAGCCCTGACGGGAGACCAGCGGTGGCGTCCCCCCGTCTTGGCCCGGGTCGCTCGCGCCCGAATCTGCCGGCTGGGACGATGCGTCGGCGCTTCCTCGCCCCGCGTCGCTCGCGCCAGAGCCCGAGTCTTTCGCTTGGGACGATGCGTCGGCGCTCCCCTGCCCCGCGTCCTTTCCCGGGCCAGAGGCCTCGCCGATGACGCAAGCGGAGCCGAGCAGCAAGGGGGCGACGATGAGAAGGCCAGGCGCTTGTCGCAGCCACCTGACCGGCCGATTCCTCGCAGGAATCGGCGCCAATACACCACTCCGCGAGTTCGGAGGTTTCGGAGACACCACCATCCCGGAACGGAGAACCCCTCAGAGGCATTCGGGTCAGGAGGTTGGCGGTGATCTCGATGCTTTCGAGCGATCCAGCCCCGAGACGCAACGGGCCGGGGTCGACGGCTCGCACCGGGCGATCCACACTGCGGCCCATGGCGACACTGGCCCGCGGAGCGTGGAGCGAGGTGACGTCGGCGCCACCCAGGCCGGGCGTGGATCTCCCGCTGGTGACGGAGGCCACCCACGAATCCTTGGCGCCGCGCACCACGCTGCTCGACAGCCTCGAGGCGGAGGCGCGCCACCTCGCCGCGCTGGGTCCCCCGTTCCGCCGCGTCCTCCAGGTGACGCGGACGCCCGTCTCGGTGACGCTGGTGGCGGAGCAGTTCATCGGCCTCTCGGTCAAGGAGCTCGTCCTGAGCCTCGTAAAGGCGGGCCGGGTGCTGCCGCTGCCGGTGTGGCTCGCGTTCGCCGACGCCCTGACCAGGGCTCCCGACACGTCCTTCGGCCCGGCCGCGGGCGGGGGGCTCCAGTCGCTGGGCGTCGACGTGAAGCGCCGGCTGGTGGTGTTCCCTGATCCTCATCTCGTCTTCGCAGGCATGCATCTCGACCGGCTGCTGCCCCCCACTCCGCGGGTGGGAAGCCTGGCGAATATCATTCCATACATATCGCCTGAGCAGGCGATGGGCCTCCCGCTCACGTATGCGTCCCGCGTCTTCTCCATCGCCACGGTGCTGGCCGAGCTCCTCACCACGACCGCGCCCTTCCTTCGCGGCTCCCAGTTCGAGACCGCCCGAGCCATCAGTCGAGGCGCGTTCTTCTGGAGCGCCGCGGCCCACCCCCAGTGCCCTCCTGAGGTGGGCACGGTGCTCGTGCGAGCGCTCCACCAAGAACCGCACCGGCGCTGGCCGAGTCTCCGGGCGCTCGGCGAGGCCCTGGCCGCGGCAGCGGGCGTCCCGCCTGCTTCGATGGCAGATGCGTGCGCCGTCGCGTTGGCGGTCGACTTTCCCCGGGTGCAGCGGCACCTCCGCGCCATGTCTCAGGTGCCCACATGGCTTCCCGAGGTCTGGCGGAACGGAGGGCTCGAGGTCTTCGAGGATCAACTGCTCGAGGTGGTGCCGCCCACGGGCCACCTGCCCCATCGCGTCATCGACGCGTGAGGCTGCCAGATGGCCCAAGGTGGGCCGGTGAGGTCTCGGGCTCCTTCTGTTGAGCACCGGCCGCTCAGCCGATAGCGTCCCGGCGGCGCCTCGTGCAGGCTCCGCACCCCATGCCCCAAACCACCCGCTCGACCTGCCCCTATGACTGCCCCGATGCCTGCGGCCTCCTCGTCGAGAGCCATGACGGGCGCGTCGTCTCGGTTCGCGGCGACCCGGAGCACGACTTCACCCACGGCGCCCTGTGCCCCAAGGTCAACGGCTACGAGAAGACGGTGCACGCCTCGGGGCGGCTCCTCACACCTCTGGTGAGGACCGGGAGAAAGGGCGAGGGCCAGTTCCGCCAGGCGAGCTGGGACGAGGCCGCCACCCTCATCGCCGCCCGGTGGAAAGCGCTCATCGCCGACCACGGGCCCCAGTGCGTGCTCCCCGTCACCTACGCGGGCACCATGGGCCTGGTGCACCGCAACGCCCAGCACCCGCTGTTCCACCGAATGGGCGCGTCCTTGCTCGATCGCACCATCTGCACCCCGGCGCAGGACGCCGGCTGGAAGCAGGTGATGGGAGACACCCCCGGGCCCGAGCCGGAAGACGCGGCGAACAGCGACCTCGTCATCCTCTGGGGTTGCAACGCCCTGGCCACCAACCTCCACTTTCTGACGCACGTGAAAACCTCCCGGAGGGCCCAGGGCCGGGCCTTCCTCATCGACACCTATCGCCAGCCCACGGCAGCCCTGGTCGATCGCGTCTTCCTGGTGCGGCCGGGGTCCGACGGCGCGTTGGCACTGGGCATGATGCATGTGCTGGCTCGCGAGGGGCTCGTCGATCGCCGGTTCCTGGCCGACCACACGGTGGGGTGGAACGAGCTCGAGCTCGAGGTGCTGCCCGAGTACACGCCGGCCCGCGTCGCGGCGCTCACCGGCCTCACCGCCCTCGAGGTCGAGGAGCTCGCGCTCGCCTACGGCCGGGCCCGGGCGCCCTTCATTCGCCTCGGCGGCGGGCTGTCACGCTACGGGAACGGCGCCACCACCATGCGCGCACTGTGCTGCCTCCCAGCGGCCGTCGGGGCCTGGGGCAAGCGCGGGGGCGGGCTCTTGTCTGGCACCGGCACCGGGGCTGCCTTCGACGTGAGCAGCCTGACCCGGCCCGACCTGATGCCCGGGCCGTGCCGCCTGGTGAACCTGAACCGCCTGGGCCACGCGCTCACCGAGCTCGACGCCCCCAGGGTGATGTCGATCTACGTGTCACACTGCAACCCGGCGGTGGTGTGCCCTGACCAGAACGCCGTGCTCCAGGGCCTCCAGCGCGACGACCTCTTCACCGTCGTCCATGAGCGGTTCCTCACCGACACGGCGCGCTTCGCCGACGTGGTGCTCCCCGCCCCCACCATGCTCGAGACCCAGGACCTGTACCGCAGCTACGGGCACTTCTTCGTTCAGCGGGTCAGGCCCGCCATTCCCCCGGTGGGCCAGGCGCGCTCGAACTGGGAGACGATTCAGTGCCTGGCCAAGGCCATGGGCTACACCGACGAGGTGTTCACCACGACGGTCGATCAACACATCGAGGCGTTCCTCAAGACTCCATCGCCCTGGCTCGAGGGGATCGATCGCGCGGCCCTCGACGCTGGGCGGCCAGTGAAGTTGTCGCCCCCGCGCCACGGCTGGCTCACCCCCTCGGGGAAGATCACCATCAGAAACGACGCGCTCGCGGATCCGCTCCCCCGGCACCGGAAGTCACACGCCGACGCTGACTCGCTCCCGCTCCAGCTCCAGACCGCCCCATCACTCCACCGCCTCAACTCGTCCTTCGCTGAGCGCGAAGACCTCAGCCACAAGCTCGGGCCCCAGACCATCGACCTCTCCCCGGCCGACGCTCGGCAGCGCGGGCTCACCGACGGGCAGCACGTCATCGCCTGGAACGACCTGGGCGAGGTGACGTT
Organism: Myxococcales bacterium; assembly: GCA_003153055.1. The sequence continues at coordinate 49,534 of PMBV01000245.1, read as the reverse complement.
TCTCTTGCGGGTGACCGCCACCGTTCCGCCCGGCGTGGCGGTGGTCGAAGGTGTGCACTGGCTGGCACCTTCGGCAGGGGCTCGCACCGTCAACGCGCTCACGTCGCAGCGGCTGACGGACTCGGGCGCGGGGAGCACCTTCTACGACAACCGCGTGGACGTGCGCACCGCCGGCCACACGACGAGCGCCTTGAGCACCTAGGCATACGATGTGTGTGTTTTTTGCCGACGGTCGGGATTCCCCTTACCTCGACCCGGTGGCCTCGTCGTGTCTTTCTGATTGCGAAATGACTCGAAATTGAGAGTATGCGTCGGCTGATGAGCCGCGCACGAGGCTCTCCTCAGACAAGCCATCGCGCCCTCCCCCGCTTTGTCAGTCAACGCATTGCAGCACCCCGAAGCAGATGTGTGTCGTTCCCCGAGTTGTCTTTCTTTTCCCCGAAAGCAAGAGGAAGTCGCATGTCACTGATCACCTGGACGAAGGAGCAGTTCGGAACCAACGTGGGCGTGCACGACGAGGAGCACAAGGCGATCTTCGGCAGCTTGAACGCGCTCCACGAGGTCGCGGCGAAGGGCGACCGCAAGGCCGTCGGCGCGCAGTTCGACCAACTCGTCGACATCGTCGCCAAGCACTTCGCCTCGGAAGAAAACAGCATGTCGAAGCACGGCTACCAGGCGAAGGAGACGCACAAGGCCGAGCACGACAAGCTGGTGAAGACGTGTCTCGATTTGCAGGCGAAGTTCCGCGCAGGGCAGACGGAAATCACCCAAGAGACGACGGCCTTCGTGCGCGATTGGCTGACCCAGCACATCCCGCAGATCGACCGCACCTACGGGCCCTTGTTCAACTCCAAGGGCATGAGCTGACGCTCCAGTCTAACCAAACAGCTTTGCCCGAGCCTCGGCGGTGAGCGCCACCACCGCCGGGTGCTTGAGGCGTCGCTCGACCGAGATGGCATAGAAGCGTTCCCTCACCTCGTCGGTGCGCCCGATGGGCTGCACCTGGTGCTGGCGCCGGACCTCTTCGGCGATGACCGAGTGGGCGGGGAAGATGCCCGCCCCTGACTGACCGAAGACCTTGAGTAGCGCGCTGTCGTCGAACTCACCCACCACGCGGGGCCGCACGCCCTCTTTGGCGAACCACTGGTCGAGGGAGCGGCGCAGCGCAGTGTTCTCGGTGGGGAGCAACATCGGCGCGCCGTCGAGAGACCGGGGGAACTGGCGCCGGTGCGCCTCCGCCAGCGCGGCCACCCCGAAGAAGACGATGCCGCACTCGCCCAGGACGTGGCTGAACGCACGGATCCGCACCGAGGGAGGAATCGGCGCGTCAGACAGGATGACGTCGAGGCCGTAGACCGCCAGCTCGGCGAGCAGGCGCTCGGGCTTGCCCTCCCGGCACACCAGCCGCACCGCCTCGGGCAGCCGCAGGGCCGGCTCGAGGATACGCTGGGCCACCAGCTTCGGCACCGCATCGGCCACCCCTACATTGAGCGCGATGGGCCGCCCACCCGGCCGCCCCTTCAGCGAGTCTTGCAGCTCCTGGCCCAACGAGAAGATCTCCTCGGCGTAGCGAAACACGTGGCGGCCGATCTCGGTCATCACCAGCCGGCGCCCGCTGCGCACGAAGAGCTTCTCACCCAGCGCCTCCTCCAGCGCGCGAATCTGCCCGCTCACCGTCGACTGGGCGAGCCTGAGCTTCTCGCTGGCCGGCAGCAACCCGCCCTCCCTGGCCACCAGGTAGAAGTAGAGCAGGTGGTGATAGTTGAGCCATTCCACGGCTTCACCGAGTACTGCGGAAAACACGAAGTGTCGACCGGGTATTTCCTGATTGCCGAACTATCAATCGAGCCCTACCACTGTCTTGACCATGAACCAACTCAGGCCGTCGCGCTCCGGGAGACACTTGTGGCAGTGACGACCATCGGCACCCCCTGGGCCTGGGCCGGCTTCATCGCCTTCGTCGTGGCCCTGCTCGCCTTGGACCTCTTGGTGTTCCACCGCAAGGCCCACGCGGTACGGGTGCGCGAGGCCCTCGTGTTCACCCTCGCGTGGGTCGGCCTCGCCCTGCTCTTCAACGTGGGGGTCGCCACCCTGTACGGGCCCCAGAGAGGCCTCGAGTTCCTGACCGGCTACCTCATCGAGAAGGCCCTGTCGGTCGACAACCTCTTTGTCATCCTCGTGCTGTTCTCGTACTTCGCGGTGCCTCCGGCGCTCCAACACCGGGTGCTGTTCTGGGGCATTCTCGGAGCCCTGGTGATGCGCGCGCTGTTCATCGTCCTCGGGGCCGCGCTCCTCGAGCGGTTCCACTGGGTGATGTTCGTCTTCGGGGCCTTCTTGGTATTCACCGGCATCAAGCTGCTGCTCGGGAACCAGGGCGAGGTGCACCCCGAGAAGAACCTCGTGTTGCGCCTGTTCCGGCGGCTGGTGCCTTCGGTCTCGGACTACCGAGGAGCGAGCTTCAGCGTGGTAGAGAACGGCAAGTGGTTCGCCACCCCTCTGCTGATGGTGCTGGTGGTGGTGGAGGCGACGGACATCGTCTTCGCCGTCGACTCCATTCCTGCCATCTTCGCCGTCACGACGGACCCATTCATCGTCTTCACGTCGAACATCTTCGCCATCCTCGGCCTCCGCTCGCTGTACTTCGTGCTGGCGGGCATGCTGACCCGGTTCCACTACCTCAAGGTCGGCCTCGGCCTGGTGCTCGCCTTCGTGGGTGGGAAGATGCTCCTCGCCGACGTGCTGCCCATTCACGTCGGCGTGTCACTGGGCGTCATCGCGGTCTTGCTCACCGGATCCATCGTCGCCTCGCTCCTGCGCCCGCGCGCCGAAGCGAAGGAGCCAGCGCCTGCCTCGTCAGCCCCCAGCACCACGGCCCCCCAGAACGGAGGGTAGAAACCCGACCGACAGCTCGAGACCAGGGTCAAGCGCTCAGGTTCTGAGCTCGTCTCCCCACTGATCGGGGGGGGGAGGCTCGAACCTTCGAGCAGGTGCGTCATCGAGCCCGTCTGTTACCCTTCGCTCGAGATGGCCACCACCCACCGCCCCGGAGCCGACGAAGGTGGCACCGGCACCGCGACCGAGACCAAGAGGAAGGAGCAGCTCAAGAAGCCGCCCCTCTTCAAGGTGCTCTTTCACAACGACAACTACACCACCATGGAGTTCGTCGTGTGGGTGCTGCAGTCGGTCTTCCACAAGTCCGAGTCTGACTCTCAGGCGATCATGCTGGCCGTCCACCGCAACGGGGTCGGCGTGGCGGGAGTGTATTCCCGCGAGGTCGCCGAGACCAAGGTCAGCCGAACCCAGCAGCTCGCCAAAGAGCACGAGTTCCCCCTGAAGCTGTCCATCGAGCCCGAGGAGCTCTGAAACGAAAACCCATGGCCTCTCCCATCATCGCCAAAGAACTCCAGGCCTCGATTCGCTTCGCGCTCGCCGAAGCCAAGCGACTCCGACACGAGTACCTCACGCTCGAGCACCTGCTCCTCGGGTTGTTGCGCGACCCGCGAACCGTCGAGGTGCTCAAGGCCTGCGGCGCTCGGGCCGAGCGAATCAAAGGCCGCATCGAGAAGTTCCTCGACGAGACGGTGGAGCGGCTCCCCGACGGCATCGAGGCTGACCCCCAGCAGACCGTGGCCGTCGATCGAGTGCTGCAGCGGGCGGCCTTCCATGCCCTGTCGGCTGAACAGAAGGTGATGGACTCGGCCGACGTGCTCATCGCCCTGTTCCGCGAGACCGATTCTCAAGCGCTGTTCTTCCTCAAGGAAGAGGGCATCAGCCGATACGATCTTCTGAACTACGTCTCGCACGGCATCCGCAAGGAACCCGACGACGGGAACAGCAGCCCCAGCCCAAGCCCCGATCGAGAGGGCGCCGGCGCGGGCGACGACGACGAGGCCCCTCCGGCCAAGAACCCGCTGGAGGCGTACTGCACGGACCTCAACTCCGAGGCGGCCAAGGGCCACATCGACCCCCTCATCGGCCGCACGCTCGAGCTCGAGCGCACCATTCAGGTGCTCTGCCGGAGAAGAAAGAACAACCCCCTCTACGTTGGCGAGTCGGGGGTGGGCAAGACGGCCATCGCCGAGGGCCTGGCGCTGGCGATCCATGAGCAGAAGGTGCCCGACGTGCTCAAGAGCTCGCGCATCTTCAGCCTCGACATGGGCGCGCTGTTGGCCGGCACCAAGTTCCGCGGGCAGTTCGAGGAGCGGCTCAAGGCCGTGCTCAAGGCGCTCCAGTCGCATGAAGACGCCATTCTCTTCATCGACGAGATCCACACCATCGTCGGCGCAGGCGCCACCAGCGGAGGCTCGATGGACGCGTCGAACCTCCTCAAGCCGGCGCTGGCCTCGGGGCGCATGCGCTGCATCGGGTCGACCACCTACCAAGAATTCAAGAGCGCCTTCGAGCGCGACCGGGCCCTCTCTCGGCGGTTCCAGAAGATCGACGTCACCGAGCCGACCGTCGAGGACACAGTGCAGATCCTCATCGGGCTCGCCCCGAAGTACGAGGAGCACCACAAGGTGAAGTACGAGCGCGAGGCGTTGCGCACGGCCGCCGAGATGGCAGCCAAGTACATCAACGAGAAGTACCTCCCCGACAAGGCCATCGACGTCNNATCGACGTCATCGACGAGGCGGGGGCCATCGATCGGCTGCGCCAGAAACCGACCGGAGCCGTGACAGTGCAAGACGTCGAGAGCGTGGTGGCGAAGATCGCCCGCATGCCGCCCAAGACGGTGGCCCTCGACGAGCGGGAGCAGCTCAAGAACCTCGAGAAGGAGCTCAAGGCCGTCATCTTCGGGCAAGACCCAGCCATCGACGAGCTGGCCGCCGCCATCAAGCTGTCGCGCTCGGGGTTGCGCAGCCCCGAGAAGCCCATCGCCAGCTTCCTCTTCGCTGGCCCCACCGGCGTGGGCAAGACCGAGCTCGCCAAGCAGCTGGCGCGGGTGTTGGGCATCGAGTTCCTCCGGTTCGACATGTCGGAGTACTCCGAGCGCCACACGGTCTCGCGGCTCATCGGCGCGCCCCCGGGGTACGTGGGNNCAACATCCTCCTCCAGGTGATGGACCACGCCACCCTCACCGACAACAACGGGAGAAAGGCCGACTTCCGCAACGTCATCGTCATCATGACGACCAACGCCGGGGCGCGGGAAATGAAGCAGAAGTCCGTCGGCTTCGGAGAGAAGCCCTTCGTCGACGCCAGCCGGGCCAAGGACGCCCTCGAGCGCACCTTCTCACCGGAGTTCCGCAACCGCCTCGACGCCACGGTGGCCTTCTCGGCCCTCGACCGCGAGGTCATCTTGAAGGTGGTGGACAAAGAGGTGAAGGCACTCCAGGAAGTGCTCACCGAGAAGAAGGTGACGGTGTCGCTCTCGCACGCGGCCCGCGAATGGCTCGGCGACAAGGGCTACGACCCCGAGTTCGGCGCCCGGCCGATGTCCCGAGCGGTGGACAACGCGCTCAAGAAGCCCCTCGCCGAGGCCCTGTTGTTCGGCGCCCTCAAGAACGGGGGGAAGGCGGCGGCCGACGTGAAGGCCGACGCCACGGGGCTCGAGCTGCTCTTCACCACAGCCGAGGCCTGAACGCCTACTGTACGGGCGTGGGCTCCAGCACCACCGGCTCCGAGCCGACGGCGTGAAACCCGCCGTCGACGCGAATGAGCTCGCCGGTGGTCGACGGCATCCAGTCAGACAGGAGCACGCAGGTGGTGCGAGCCACCGCCTCGACGTACTGGGGATCGCGGGCGTCCCACCCCAGTGGGGCCTGGCGGTTCCACTTGTCTTCCAAGTGCTTGAAACCGGGGATGCCCTTGGCCGCGATGGTGGCGATGGGGCCGGCGGCCAGCGCGTTGACGCGAATCTTCTTGGGCCCCAGGTCCCTCGCCAGGTACCGCACCGTGGCCTCCAGGGCCGCCTTGCAGACGCCCATCCAGTCGTAGAGCGGCCAGGCCTGGGTCGAGTTGTCGAAGTCGAGGGTGACGATGCCACCCCCTCGGTCGAACAACGGCGCGAGGGACGCGGCCAGCTCCTTGAGTGAGAAGGTGGAGACCCGAAAGGCCTGCTGCACCGACTCCCACGGGGCGGTGAGGAACTTCCCTCCCAGGGCGTCTTCCGGGGCGTAGGCGATGGCGTGGAGCACCCCGTCGAGGCGCCCCCACCGGGCCTTGATGGCGTCGTGCAACGCGGGGAAGTGGGCCGGGTTCGTCACGTCGAGCTCAAGCACCTCAAGCGTGGGTGACAGGCGCTTGGCCGTGCGCTGGGTGAGCGACATCGGTCGCCCGAAGCTGGTGAGCAGGACCTCGGCGCCCTGTTGGAGCGCGAGCTCCGCCACCGAAGACGCGATGGACTGGGGCGTCAGCACTCCAGTGATGAGCAGCTTCTTGCCTTGGAGGAGCATGCGGCGCCTGTAGCAGAACCTCCGGCGGTCGCCCACCTCCCTGTCGGGACACAAGGAAACACCCCCGGCCACTGAAGACCGGGGGTGCCTCACAGCAAGAACGGGGTCAATGGAGCGCTAGTACGCGCCCTTGAGCGTCACCCCCGAGTAGGCCGTGTAGCCCCTCAGCATCACGAAGTACGAGCCAGCCGTGGGGCTCGTGATGGTGCAGGTCTCGTTTGAGCCGGTGGTGAACGGCCGGCAGGTGTAGCTCGTCGTCGTGGGCCTCGAGCTGGCCTTCACGTAGAGGTCGGCGTCGTTGGCGGAGGACGTGGAGCCCGTGATGGTGAACACCACCTTCGCCGTGCCCGCGGGGACGTCGAGGCGGAAGTACGCCTGAGAAGAGGCCGCGCCGCTGAGGTTGGTGATCGCCGTGTTGTTGGTCATCACCACGTCGCCAGTGCCGCCACCACCGCCCGCGCCACCACCACCGCCGACGCCGCCGCCTGCGCCACCACCGCCGCCTGCGCCACCACCCGTGCCGCCGCCACCACCGGTGCCACCGGTCGTGAAGGTGGCCTTGAGGGTCACCGCCGAGTACGCGGCGTAGCCATGGAGCATGATGTAGTACGAGCCCGCCGTGGGAGCGGCGACGGTGCAGGCCTCGGCGCTGCCGCTGGTGTAGGGACGGCAATCGTACGAGGTCAAGGTCGGCCGAGCGCCAAGCTTGGTGTACAGGTCGGCGTCACCGCTGCCGGTGATGCTGATGACGAGGTTGCTCGACCCTGAGGGCACGTCGATGCGGTAGAAGGCATCCGAGTTGGCGGCGCCCGAGAGGCCCGTCACCGGCACGCCGTTGGACAGCACGACGTCGCCCGCGCCACCACCCGATCCGCCGCCGGTTCCGCCACCCGCTCCACCGCCAGCGCCTCCACCCGTTCCACCGCCGCCACCACCGGAGCCACCGGGCACGCCCAGCGCGTTGAAGGCCGTGTCGACAGCCGCTGCCGTCGCAGCGTCATAGAGGTCGGTGGCCGCCTGCTTGGTCGCGGTCCGCAACGTCTGGAAGGTCGCGTTCGAGGTCAGGTAGGTCGTGTTGGCGCGGTAGAAGATCTTGCTGGCCTTCGCCTTGCCGATCGCCGGCACCGTGTAGGCGGTGTACTTGTTGCGTGGGTGGTGCCCACCCTTGACGAGCAGCGACCAGGCCAGGTTCGCGATGCCCGAGGAGTAGTGCACGTCGACGGTCGAGTTGTAGTTGAGGTAGTCGTCGAGGCTCGACCCGTCTTTGGCCGGGTCGTCCATGTAGCGGAGCGCGTCGCCCGGGGTGGCAGGGGTCCAGATGTCGTCGCCAACCAGGAAGGTCGATGCGTCGGTGAAGTTGTCGTCGCCGGCGCCGTGCACCCAGGCCTCGATGGACTCGCCGAAGATGTCCGACATGGCCTCGTTGATGCCGCCAGACTGGCCCGAATACACGAGGTTCGACTCGCGCTCGGTCACCGCGTGGGTGAGCTCGTGGCCGGTGACGTCGAGGCTCTTGGCGAGATTGTCAGCCGTGGGCAGCTGGCCGTCGCCGTACACCATCTGCGTGCCGTCCCAGTAGGCGTTGACGTAGTTGACGTCGTAGTGGACGGTGCTGATGAGCGCGGCACCAGCGTTGTCGTAGGAATCGCGCGCGTGGATCGTCGAGTAGTAATTGTAGACGTTGCCCAGGAGATCGTAGTTCGTGTTGACGATGGCGTCAGACACGGCGGCGCCACCCTCGCTGCGCTTCAGGGTGCCCGGGGTCGTGGTGCCGTTGTTGGCCGAGTAGACCTTACGGCTGAGGGCGGTGTGGATCGTGGGGTGAACCTCGATCACCTTGCCAGCTCGCGCGTCGACGTAGACCAGGTCACGCACGGCCATTCCGGTGGCCTCGCGACCCTTCACCTCGACCTCGTACGCCAGGTGCATCATCGAGTCGGTGTTGCTGATGAGGTACACCAGCGTCGGGCTGCCGAGCATCGCGCCGGGGAGATCGCGACTGGCCCGCGCCGTCTCGACCGCATCGACCGCGGCCACCAGCGGCGTGGGGCTCAGGGTCACGCCGTCACGGGCCGAGCCGTTCGCGGCGTACACCCGCCCACTCGGGCCGACGTGGAGAGCCAGATCGCCACCGACCACTTTGAGGCCATTCTTCATCTGGAAGTACCGCGCGTGGGTGAACCCGAGCTCGTCCGTGCGGAGGTGGCGAAGTTGGAGGTTGTCTGCGCTGAGGCGGAAAGCCGGGGCGATGGCCGCCAGGCTCGCTCGAATGCCGAGCTCGGTCCGCGCGCTGGTCCCACCGAGGTCGCCGTAGACGAAGGAGGGCGCGCCAGCCGACCCAGGCACCGCGATGGCGTTGGGCAGGGCCGACAGGGCTTGCTCGACATCAGTGCCGATCTTCAGGCCCTGGTCGAAGTCGCCTTCGGTCGTTCCGCGCACCGACTGATCGGCGCCGACCGTGGCGACATTCACGCCTTGCTCGCATCCCACCACGAGCGTTCCAAACATGACTGCAATCAACCATTGAACTTTCACGCATTGCTCCCAGGGAAGTTTCGCATCCTCCGAGCACCATCCGTGCCACCAGCGCTTCCAGCGGGCTACAGTGCCTGCTTGGCGCACCCTCAGACCAGGGAGGGCAGTTCAAAACGCTAGGTCATGTTACAAACTGAAACAAATGCCCAACATATTCAATGAGTTGGTTCGTCACTTCGCAGCTGTGGCATTTAAGGGCANNCAGTGAGGAGCCGAACGACTCAGCGGTGAATTCGAGAAGGTCGGAGCGGTCGAACAGAGAAACTTCACGGAAGCCATTTGGCCCCGCCGTCGAGCACCGTGAGCTTCACGGCTTCGCACTCGGCCAACTGCTCGTTGCACACGAAGCCCGCTCCGCACTCCACGAGGCATCGACGCGACACGAGCGGCCCCCTTCGTGTCGGGTCGCTGGTCGGCTGGGTGCTCGTCAGCGCGTTGTCGGAGCGCAGCGGCGTCAACTGCCCCATGTACCGGCAACCCGAGAGCGTCACTGCAATGAAGAGCACGAGGAAGGCTCGGCGCATGCGAGGGCTCTTCGCACACCGCCCAGCGAACGCACCTTCTTTTCCCGACACCGGGTGTCGAAATGACTTGAGGCTTCACTTGCCCTTATACTAAAGCTTGACTAATCAATTTGTCGAAGGCGCGGAGGCCCGCTCATGCAANNGTCGACGTCGTAGAGACGGGATCGTTCTCTCGCGCCGCTCAATTGAATCACGTCACCCAGTCAGCGGTGAGTCAGCAGATTCGTGCGCTCGAGAATCGCTACGAGCAACGGCTGTTGTCGCGCAGCGCGAGGCAGGTGACGCCGACGCCGGCTGGTGAGCGGCTGTTTCGAGGGTGCAAGGAGATCCTGGCGCGCTTCGGCGAGGTCGAGCAGGAGATCCGCGAGCAGGCCACCGAGGTGTCGGGCACCTGCAACGTCTCGAGCATCTATTCGGTCGGGCTCCACGAGTTGAACCAGCTCCAGAAGGAACTGCTGCGCGCGCACCCGAAGGTGAACTTCCGGCTGAACTACCGTCGCAGCGACCAGGTGTACGACGACGTCATTCTCGGCGCGGCGGATCTCGGCCTGGTGGCCTACCCACAGGCCCGTGCGGGCGTCGACATCGTGCCGTTCCGCGAAGACAAGCTCGCGGTGGTGATGGCGCCGGGGCACGCGCTGGCCAGCAAGGCGAAGATCGCGATGAGCTCGGTGATCGGCCTGCCCTTCGTGGCCTTCGATCGCGAGGCGCCGTCGCGCAAGGGCATCGACAAGCTGTTCCGCGACAAGGGCTTCGAGATCCAGCCCACGATGGAAATGGACAACGTCGAGACCATCAAGCGCGCGGTCGAGCTGGGGCTGGGCATCTCGGTGCTGCCGACACCGACGGTGGCCCACGAGCTCAATACGGGCACGCTCGTGGCCAAGCCGTTCGTCGAGGGCGCCTTCACCCGCCCCATCGGCATTCTGGTGCGCAAGGGGAAGTACCTCTCGCGAGCCTCGCAGGCGGTGCTCGACGCCTTCCGCCAGACCGCCATCGAGGAGTGAGCCCACGGCCGCGGCGACTCGTGTACGGTCGCGGCCCATGAACCGAACGATGCTCCTGACCCTGGGGTTGCTCGTCGGTTGCGCGACCCCAGCGCCCTACCCGGTGGAAGACTTCCGCGCGCTCGAGAAGCAACAGTCATGGCGCGAGTTGCGCACGTCTCTGGCTGCCGTGGCCCCCAGCAAGCGAGACGAGCAGTGGGGCGCGTTCCTCGCCACGGCCGCCGCCGCCGAGCTCAAGGACACTGACGTGGCGCGGAGCCCCGAGACCGTCCTCGACTCGGCCGACGAGATACTCAAGCTGTACCCCGTGCTGAAGACCTCGAAGGTGTACATGGCGCAGCGGGCCGAAACGGGCCTCGAGGCGTTCAAGGTCACCTTCGGCAAGTCCCGTCACTCCAGCGGTGACGACGAGTGGCTGACGCGACTGAGAGCGTTCGTCGAGAAAGACACCGTGACGCCCCAGCTGGCCCAACGGGCGGCAAAGGACGTGGTGCTCACTCGGCTGATCCCCGCGGTGGCCTTCCCCCTCTACCAGCTCGCCTTCGCGCGCGACGGCGACGCCGTGTGTGACGACCCGAAGTTGCCCGAGGTGATGCTCGACGTCGTGGAGGGCGACTCCTGGGCCCAGGAATCGAAGGAGATCGTGACTGGGCGTTGCTTTTCTCAGCTCAGGGCTCCGTTCACCGAGGCCCTGACCAAGGGTGAGAACCGGCACCTGGTGAAGTACGGCTGCCGGATGCTGGCCGGGCGCGCCGAGTTGGCCGAGGTGCTGGCCACGGCCTGCACCAAGTAGAGCGGCGGCTCTTTCTATTCGGGGTCTTCAGGTTCGGGCTCGGCAGCGGGCCGAGCCTTCTCGAGCAGGGTGCGGTAGAGCTGGAGCAGCTCGCGCTCGGCGTCCTCGTCGAGGTTCCCTCGGGTAGGCTGGCACTCGCAGGTGACGCGAGCGCTGCCGATGTCCTGGGCGTAGGCGCAGACGCCGGGGCACTCCTCGAGCGGGCCCTCCTGAAAGAGGCCGGGCTCGACCCGGGCGGCCAGGGCGAGGCTCGAGGCGCACTCTGGCATCACCTCCTTGAGCCGTGCCCAGGGCAGCTCGTGGAGCGTGCTCTTGCCTCGATCCGTGGGAGGGAAGGTGTAGCCAACCCGACACGGGGGATCGACGCCGACGAAGTCGAGGCTGATGCGGCCGCCCTCTGGGAGTGACCGCCAGGTGGCCAGGCCCACCACTGTCGCCCCAGGCTTCTGTCGCTGGGTCACCTCGAAGCAGACGTCTTCGCCCACCCGACCATCACGCTCGCACTGGGTGCGCGCCCCGGAGGTCAGCACGCGCGGCCGATGGAGCACGAGGAGGCCCTGGCCGAGGTCGATGATGGCGTCGAAGCGACCCCACACGTCGGCGCCGAGCACCCCTTGGGCGAGACGCGGCGGGGCGCCGGCCTCCAGCTCGACGGCCACGCCGGCGACGCCGACCCCCTGGGAGAGCTCGACGCGATCGACCGCGAACCCTCGGAGAGACTCGAGCGACGTGGGCAGCTGGAGGCCGTCGGGCAGAGGGAGCCCCTGGAGCAGCTCGAGGCCTGGCCTGAGGCCCGCGGCGCGCGCCGGAGCCTCGTACAGGCGAGTTCGGGGCTCGTCGGTCGAGAACAGCAGCGCACCGGTGAAGGTGGCTTGGCCTTGAGTCACCCGTACCGCGACGAGAGGCCAGTCGTGGCGTGGGTCGCGGGTGAGTGGAATGACCTCGACCTCTTCGCTCGGGGGAATGGTGGCGAGCCAAGCGTCGCGTGGGGCCGAGGGCCGAAACCGCACCAGGCGGGCGGCGGCGCGAACCTCGAGGGCAAGACCTTGGAGCTCGTCGCCCCCCAAGATGACGAGACAGCCCTCCTCGGCGATGAGCCCGGCGTCGAAGGCAGGGAGGGCCCCCGAGCCGAGATCGAGGCCCTCGATCCTGGCGAGCTGGAGGGTCTTCTCGGGGCCGAAGGGGTCGGTGAGCCGCACTCGGCCTGCCATCGAGTGGACACCCGCGCAGCCGCCGCTCACCAGGCTGAGCTGGGAGCCGGGGTCGAGGTGTACGGTCACGGGTCGCCCGGCGAGCTGCCCGCCCACGGCGAGTCGAAACGAGGGAGACGTGAGGAGTGGAACGGTGAGCCCGACCAGCGACCCCGAGGCGACGGGAGCGACCGCACGTACACAGGCCATCAGGACGAGCGGGATCGCGAGGAGCCAGCGCATGGGTACATACTGCCAGCGGGGGCCCCGGGGCGCCCGGGCAATCGGGAAGACACCGCGAGCCAGAGGCGTCGGGCGAAGCTCTGGGGAATGGCGCCGGTCTGAGGGGGGCTCGGAGGCCCTGGGCGAGCATCACGAGCCCCTCGGCCGGTCGTCGAGTGGGGCTGGCCAGACGGCCTTGGTGGTTGGACAGCAGCCCCGCCCTCGCACCTCAAGGCGTGCTCGCCGCTCGGCGCCCGCTGGCGGGTCCTTCCTCCTCGGTGGCAAGAGGTCTCCGAGCGCGTCATCACGGTGTACGAATCAGTACTCCGTGATGACAGGGCTGGGGAGGCGCCTGACACGGCCTCCTCAAGCCCGATGGAACACACGCGCGTCCAACGGTCGAACCACTCGCATCATGAGAACACTGCATGTTCTCAATATGCGGCGCGTTCCCCGTGCGTGAGCCGAGGACCCCAAATCGAGCCCAACCCGCGGCCCCGCCTACCTCGCGCCGGCGTCAGGCACCAAGAAGTCCTGCACCTGGGTACCCGGCGGTGGCGTCAGCTTGAAGGCCTTCTCCCCGACGCCCGTGTTGGTCTTGAGGTCGAGGAACGAGATGGCGTTGACCGAGCCGTCGGGGTCGATGACGGTGCTCTTGAGCACCTGCGCTGTGGCTTGATCGACCTCGAGCAGCACCTTCTTGAACCGGGGGTCTGGCTTCAAGGGCAGCAACTCGAGCACGAGGCTCAGGCGCGGGTGGGCCGGAGACACCTCACACTCGGGGCACGGCTTCCTGGTGATGGCGAACTCCTCCGCCAGTTTCCCCTGCCCCCAGAGGAACGTCACCGATGCTGAGAGCTGATTGGTCGCCAGCGCCGCGCGGGTGACGAGCTTGGCCTCGGGGTCATGCATGTACACCCGGTCTCCCGCCAAGACGAAGGTGCGGGGCGACGGGGCGCCGTACTCCCACCGCATCTGCGCCGGCTTCTTGTACGTCACCGTCCCGGAGGACGACTTGCTCCGCTTCGAGGCGGCGTACGTGTAGTCCTGGCGAAAGCCCGCGGTGAAGTCTCGGGTCACCTCGTAGAAGGCCTGCACCCGATCGACGATGACCTTCACCTCAGGGCTCATCGGGGCCTTGGCCATGCCACCATCAGAGACAGCCCCGCCATCGAGCCCAGACACCAGCGACAGCACGAGCACCCAACACGTCGTCGTCATCCGTGGACCTCCTCGAGTGGTTTCGACGAAGAAGGAACCGCGAGCTTCAACCGTTTCGGTACACCCGGCCCCGCTGCTTGACCGAGAGGTACGAGAACTGCTCGCGGAGCTCGCCCTGCTCTTGAGCCGATAGGTCGCCCTGCACCCCCAACCGCTCCTGGCGCCAGGCGATGGCTCGGGTGACGGCGGCTGACGCGGCGGCCGAGATGTTCATCGACTGCACGAAGCCCCGCATGGGGATCCAGAAGGTGCCATCGGCGTGCTCGAGCACCTCTTCTGACACCCCGAAACGCTCGTTGCCGAACACCAGCGCCACCTTGTGATCGAACGCCAGCTCGAACAAGCTCGTCGCCCCTGGTCTGATGGCCGAGGCCAGCACCTGGTACCCCCGCCCCTTGAGCTGCTCGAAGCACCCGGTGGCGTCGCGGTGGAGGTGCAGATCGAGCCACTTGTCGCAGCCCTGCGTCACCTTGGAGTTGGGGGCGAACGGCGCGTCGGGGTTGCGAATGACGTGAACCTCTTGGAGACCCATGGCCTCGCAGGTTCGCAGCACCGCCGCCATGTTGAAGCTGTCTTCGAGCCGATCGAGCACCACGGTCACCGAGCGAGTGCGGCCCTGGATCACCGCCTCAATGCGCTCCTTGCGCGGCGCCAGCAGCAACTCGGCTGGGCTGGGCTGTCCGTTGGCGGCCTCGTACTTCGGACCCCCGCCACCCATCAGCGGGACCTCTTGGGCGCGCGCTTCGCTACTTTCGCGGGCCGAGGAGTCGGACGCTTGGCGGAGCGCTTCGCTGCCTTTTCGGGCTGGGGAGCCGGCCGCTTGGCAGCAGGAGTCCGTGCCCGGCGAGGCTTGGGCTCCGTCACCGAGTACAGCACCTTGGCACAGGCATCGAGCACCGCGCCCAAGCCTTCTCCCGTGGCTCCCGACAGCGGCAGCACCTCGATGCGCCGCCGCTTCATCGCCTTGACGAACGCGGGCAGAGCTTCGCGCGCATGGGTGAGGTCGAGCTTGTTGGCCACGACTATCTGCGGCTTCTCGGCCAGCGTGGGGCTGTACCGCTCGAGCTCTCGGTTGATGGCATCGTAGTCACCGAGGGCCGTTCGACCCTCGGTCGAGGCGCCCAGATCCACCAGGTGAACCAAGACGCGGCAGCGCTCGACGTGCCGGAGGAACTGATGCCCCAGCCCGTGGCCATCGCTGGCGCCCTCGATGAGCCCGGGAATGTCGGCCACCACGAAAGAC
Source organism: Myxococcales bacterium (assembly GCA_003153055.1). The sequence goes on along the minus strand of PMBV01000245.1, from coordinate 34,405 downwards.
TTGCCGTCTTTGTAGGCCACCACGCCGAGGTTGGGGACCAGCGTGGTGAATGGGTAGTCGGCGATCTTCGGCTTGGCCCTCGACACCCGGCTGACAAACGTCGACTTCCCCGCGTTGGGGAAGCCGATCAACCCGACGTCGGCCAACAGCTTGAGCTCGAGGGTGAGCGAGCGCTCCTCACCCAGGGTGCCGTCTTGGGCGAAGCGAGGGGCCTGGCGCGTCGAGGTGGTGAAGTTCATGTTGCCCAACCCACCCCGCCCGCCCTTGGCCGCCACCCATCGCTCTCCAGGCGTCGACAGGTCGACCAGCTTCTCACCGGTGGTCTCGTCGAACACCATTGTCCCCACCGGGACCTCGAGGACGAGATCGTCGGCCGCTTTGCCGTTGCAGTCGCTCCCCATGCCATGCTGGCCGTGGCGGGCGGTGTGGTGCTGCAGGTAGCGAAAGTCGAGGAGCGTGGTGCGATGGGGCTGGGCCACGAAGATGACGGAGCCACCGTGGCCACCGTCGCCTCCCGAGGGGCCGCCCTTCTCGATGAACTTCTCTCGCCGAAAGGCCACGGCACCGTTTCCGCCGTCTCCTGCCTTTACGTGGATGCGGACCTGATCGACGAATTTCATAGCCGTCCAAACGACACGCGCCGCGTCAGCAGTCTTTCGCTGCCAGCCGCGGCGTTCCTCTCCTCCCGCATTCTGGGAGGAGGTGCTTCATGTGGTTCGGCCTAGCTCGCGGCCGCGGGGACTGGGTACACCGACACGCGCTTGCGCGTCTTGTCCATCCGCTCGAAGGTGACGACTCCGTCGACCACCGAGAACAGCGTGTGATCGCGGCCAGCCTTCACGTTCTTGCCGGGGTGAATCTTGGTCCCCAGCTGGCGAATGATGATGCTGCCCGCGGTGATGAACTGCCCACCGTAAGCTTTCGCCCCACGACGCTGCGAATTTGAGTCGCGGCCGTTGCGTGAGCTGCCTTGTCCTTTTTTGTGTGCCATGGCGCTTCGTGAACCCTTCTTAGGCCGCGGAAACGGCGGTGATTTTCACCTCGGTGAACGGCTGCCGGTGCCCACGGAGGCGGGTCCACCCTTCCTTCTCTTTACGGAAGTGCAGCACGCGACGATCCTTCGTCTGGCGGAGGATCTTGCCGGTGACGAGTGCGCCAGCCACCATCGGCTTGCCCACCTGCACCGCTTCCTGGCCGCCCACCATCAGGACCTCGGCAAACTTCACCTCGGAACCCGCGTCCCCGCCGATCTTCTCGATGCGGAGCACGTCACCTTCCGCGACGCGGTACTGCTTGCCACCTGTTCGAATGACCGCGTACATCGTGGTATCCCTTCGATCTTGTTGAACATTGCTCCGCGGCCTCCTTGCGGAGCCGGGGAAAGGGCGAACCCAATATGCGAAGTGGGGCCCCGCGTCAAGGCACCTTAGGACATCTTCCTTCGCGATCAGCGGGGACGCCGGAAGCACAGCAGCGTGGCGCCTCCCCCCACCGACGAGCCATCCTTCACCACCGGAGGCCTGAACGTGGCCGCGGCGAGCTCCCAGCCCTCGGCGCTGGCCCGCTCGAGTTGCTCGTTCTTGGGCACGCCGTCGACGTCGACGCACCAGTGCTCCCAGCGGGAGCCCGAGCGAGCATCGGCCCGAGCCTTGGGAACGGTGAAGGCTGCGGTGGCCATGCAACCGGCCAGGAACGCGACGGGGACCAACCAACCGGGAATGAAGCGGCGCATGCGTGAGCCTCGGGATCAGAAGCCGGACAGCGACAACGACACCATTCCCCCGCCGGTGAGCGGCGCAATGGAGACCTGAGGAGACGAGGGAGGAGCGCCGAAGACGAACATGGCCACCGCGGCCACCACGCCGGCCACTCCCACGCCGACGAAGACGGCCCCGAGGGTGGCATCGGTCGGGCCACTCGCCCGGTAGGCCTGCGCGGTCGGCAGGTCGACCGTCTGGTGGATCAGCGCCGAGTACTTCGAGCTCGCGGTCACGAGGAAGTAGGTGCCCACGCCCCCGGCGATCAACCCGATGGCGCCCGGCACCCAGAACAGGCTGCGCACCGACGACCCGACGCCCGCCGAGCGCGCCACGGCCGGCGGGGGAGTCATGCGAGCGGCCTCCTCGTCCTGACGGCGTTTTTCCTCCGCGGCCTGCCGCTGGAGCTGCTCTTCCTTGGCCTTCTCCTCGGCCACGCGGCGCTCCTCTTCAGCCCGCTGAGCCTCGAGGGTCGGCGCCAACAACTTGCGCACGTTGGCTCGCGCCCGCTCGGCGACGGCTTGCACCTTGGGCGAGACGTCGACCGGGAGCTTGCCGTCGAGATCGATACCGAAGCCCGTCTTGAACGCGGTCAGCGCCTTGTCATCTTGGCCCATGTCTGCCAGCACCACGCCCTCGAGGAGCGCCACCTTGGCCTCGTCGTCGGGCCCGGTTGCCTTCGCCTTGGCCTTGCCGATCTGCTTGAGCGCCTTCTCGTACTCGAGGTTCTCGTAGAGCGTGATGGCGGCGTTGAGGAACTTCTTCACCTCTTTGCTCTGGGCAGCGGAGGGAAGCGCGAGGCAGAGGGTCAACGCGAGAAGAGCACGCATCGTCACTCCTTGAGGTTGTGCTTGAGGAGATTGTCTCCGGGCTTCACAACGATCTCGAGTACCACGTCCTTTTGGAGCCCGCTGTTCACCAGACGAACCTTGTGTCTCCCGACGGTCAGCGTTTGGGGCGGGAGCGGTGTATCGCCCACCTCATGGCCGTCGATGGAGACGGTGGCGTATGGCCTGATGCGCAGCTCGAGGCGGCCGGTGCGCGAGGGCGCCACCTGGTGATGCGCGGGGTCGGCCGGCTCGGCGGTGTAGCCCGTCACCACGGCCCCGGCGTCGACCGCCGCGACGTCCTCCACGGGTGGTGGCTGCACCGGTTCGGCCCCTGCGTCACGGGTGGGCACCAGGCGCTCGATGGGTGGCCGAGCCTCGATGGGCGGCGTCCGTGGGCCCATCGTCGTGCCCTCGCGGAGGAGCAGAAATGCGCCCGCTGCTCCCACCACGGCGAGAAGCGCGAGGCCCGCGATGATCGCCAGGTGATTCCGGTCGGGCGACCGCTGCGGGGCCGGCGCCACCTCGCCCGAGCGAATCGTCTCGGCCACCGAGGGGTCGACTCGGCGCACCGGGGCCCGGCGAGGAGGCGCTGGCTCGACCGGCGCCCCGGCTCTGTCCGCTGGAGGAGCCGCCTCGGAGGCCGGGAGCGGGCCCTGGCTCTTGGGACGTGGCACGGTGGCATCGAGCAGGCCTCCCCCGGTGGGCACCTTGCTGGTCCCCGAGGCATCGAGCTCGGCCCCCAGCGACTCCTGCACTTCCTGGGCGATGTCTCCCGCGCCGACCGAGCCGGTACGCTGGAGGAAGCGCTCGAGGTCCTGCATCAGCTCGATGCAGCTCGGGTATCGATCGCTCACCGACTTCTCGAGACACCGGGCGATGATGTCGTCGAGCATCGGGGGCGCGTCGAGGCGAAGGCTGCGCAGGCGGCGGAGGGGCTCCTGACCGAGGATCGCCTGAATGATGCTGACCTCGCTGGTGGCGTCGAAGGGCATCTCTCCGGTCACCAACTCGAACAGCACCACGCCGAGCGCGAAGATGTCGGAGCGCCGATCGACCGCCTCCCGGGCCAGCTGCTCGGGGGGCATATAGGCCAGCTTGCCCTTCACCGTGCCCGACTTGGTCAGGTGCGGCTGGTTTGCGGCCTTGGCGATGCCGAAGTCGACCACCTTCACCGCCCCGGAGCGGGACACCAAGATGTTGTCGGGGCTGATGTCGCGGTGCACGAGGTTGAGGAGCTGACCCGCCTCGTCTCTGAGCTCGTGGGCGAAGTGCAGGCCCTCGGCCGCCTGCGAGATGATGCGCGCCGCCAGGTTCACCCGGAGCGGCCCCTTCCGAGCCCGCACCTCGCGGTTGAGCATCCGGAGGTTGGGGCCGTCGATGTACTCCATCGCGATGAAGTACTGGCCGTCGACCTCGCCGAAGTCGAAGATCTGCACCAGGTTGGGGTGGTTCAGCTCGGCAGCCAGCCGTGCCTCGGCGAGAAACATCTGGACGAAGGCCGGGTCGTCACTGAAATGGGGGAGGATGCGCTTGACGACGCAGCGCTTCTGGAACCCCATGGGCCCATCGGCGCGGGCGAGAAACACCTCGGCCATGCCGCCGACGGCGAGCTTTCTGACGAGGGTGTACCGGCCAAACGTCGTCATGCAGACGAGGCACCTTGCCGCACGGCGAGGTATTTTCCCATCGGTTGTTGATCTCCTTCGCCCCTTCGCTTGGGCAGGCTGGTTATGAGGGTGGCATGCGGTGGCTTCTCGACTGGATCATGGTGGGTACGCTGGGCATCAGCCTGGCGCTCCATGGCCTGTTCTTGAGCGGCTCTTCTAGACCTCCCACACCGGAGACCACGCGACCCAGGCTCGAGCTCGTCGCCTTCGAGATTCAACGAACCGAGCCCCCACGCATTCAAGCGCCTCCCTCGCTCGAGCCGCCTCGAGCTCCGCCAGCCCGGCGTCGACCCAGCCCACCGCCCCTCGAAGCGCCGAGCGAGGCCCCGTCAGATGTGCCACGCGCGGCGCCGACGCTCGACGCGCCGAGGGCCCTGCCCCAATCGATGGCCCTCGTGCCTTCGGGGAGCTTCGGGCTCGGGGTGGACGCGGGCGTCGAGCCAGAGGTCGGCCTCCGGCACCCCATGGGAGCGAACGAGCTCGTCACGACCCTGGCCAAAGAGACGCTGGGCCGAGGCCGGGTGGAGCGGGGGCTGGTTCACCCCTATTACACCGCGCTCGGCAAGGCGCTCATCAAGCACTGGGACGCCGACCGGGTCGCGGCCGCCGGCCTCAAGGGGTTCACCGAGCAGGCGGCGAAGAACTTCAAGCTGCTCAACGATGTCTGGCTCGAGCGCGCGGCGGTCTTCGGCCAGTCGGGCTCACCCTTCGATCCCTCGTCGACCGGCAGCGGTTCGGGGCGGCGCGCCCCGGTGAACGAGCAAATCAAGGGCATCTCGGGCGTCGACCTGGAGGCCAAGAAGGAGCTCCAGCGGACGATGGCTGAGCAGTTCAAGGCCACCCGGCGAGCGACCTTGCGGGTGGTGCAAGACGCCCAGGGCCACCTCGTCAAGGTCGAGCTGGTCGCGCCGTCGAACGACGAGACTGTCGACCGGGAAGCGCTGGCCGACGTGAAGGCCGCCGCCGAAAAGCTGCCACCGCCGCCGCCCGAAGCGCTCGAAGGCAAGACCGAGCTGTCCAGTCTGTGGAGCTTCGAGCTCATCGTGTCCATCTCGCCGCCGGTGCCGACGTTCACGTTCGAGTTCGACGAAGCTCTTGGGTTCATCGACGCCCGGCTTCCGCTCGATCGACGGATCTACAAGAAAGTGCGCCTGGTGTCGGTGGAGTGAGGGCTACAGCCAGTCTCGGCGGCGGAACCACCAGAGCATGGCCGTAGGGAGCACGACGACGGAGCCGAGCATCCAGTACAGGAACCGATGCTCGGCGATGCCCTCGAAGTTCTGACCGAAGAAGCCGACGATGAACGACAGCGGCATGAAGATGGACGCGAAGAGGGTGAGCTGCTTCGAGATGTCACTGGTGCGGTTGGCCACCACCGACAGGTACGCGTCGACGGCGTTGCCCACCAGGTCTCGGCCCGACTCGATCTGCTCGGCGATGCGCACCAGGTGATCGTACACGTCGCGGAAGTACAGCGCGGTGCGCTCGCTCACGTGAGGCAGCCCTCGGCGAGACAGCAGGCCCACCACGTCACGCTGCGGCGACAACACGCGCCTGAGCTGCACAAAGACCCGCTTCAGGTCGAAGGCCCGCTGCATCAGCACCTGAGCGGGGCGCTGGGTGAAGATGCGCTCTTCGAGCAGCTCAATCTCGTCGTTGAGCCGGTCGAGGAGCGGAAAACTCTGGTCCACCAGCGCGTCAGCCAGAAGGTACGCCAAATAGTCGACCCCGCGCCCGAAGCTCCCTTTTGGGTCGGCCGTCATCCGGCCCCGGGCGACCTCGATGGCAGCGGCGGCCCGCTGGTGCACGCTGATGAGCCAGTCGGGCCCCAGCATGAGGTGCAGCTCGTGCATCTCGAGGTCGTCGAGCTTCTCGGTGGGGCAGTCGAAGCCCTGGAGCACGATGAACTGGTGCCCGGGGTATTCCTCGAGCTTGGGCCGCTGGTCGAGGTGGAGGCAGTCTTCGACCTCGAGGCGGTGGAGCCCGAAGCGCTCGGCCAGGCGCTGGAGCAAGGGCTCGTCGGGTGACTCCACGTCGACCCACTTGAGCCCTGGTGCGTCGAGGAGCGCCTCGTCGCCGTCGGTCAGCACTCCTGCTGCGTCGTAGACCCGCACCCGAATCATGCGCGCTCCTCGAGAGGACCTGAAGTGGCCGGCATGGCGGGCCCGGTCAGGCCGACGACATCGCGCGGCCCGTGTCGTGCTTGATAATCTGCGCCAGCCGCGCCTCGATCTCGTCGAAGTCGACCAGCCGTCGCTCGGGCACACGCTCGGTGAGCCGAAGCAGCAGGTGGCGCGAGAGGCGATCGAGGCCACCCAAGTCCTTGAGCGCCCGACCTCGGCCGTCAGCGAAGCGAGCGAAGGCCACGGCAGCGTCTTGGCCCGACCCGAAGTCCGTCGGGAGGTGCCCGTGGAGCATGCGGTAGTGAATGATGCCCAGGGCGTAGAGGTCACGCTCGGCCCCCACCGTTTTCTCGGCTCCCTTCCGGCCAGCCTCGGGCGCCATGTAATCGAAGGTGCCCATCATCACCCCGGCGTTGGTGAGCTCGGAGCTCTGGCCGGCGATCTTCGCCGAGCCGAAGTCGATGAGCTTCACCCACCCGTCTTGGTCGAACATGATGTTGCCAGGCTTGAGGTCGCGGTGGGTGACCTGCCGGCTCCTGAGGAAGCGAATCGCCCGCAGCACACAGAGGCTGACGGTGGCTGCCTCCGACGGCGTGAAGCCTCGATCGGGGCGGGCCTCCAGGTAGTCCTTGAGCGTCACCCCGTCGACCAGCTCGGCCACGTAGTAGTAGACGCCGTGGTGCTCGTCGCGCCCGTAGCGGAACACCCGCACGATGTTCTCGTGGCGCACCGCGGCGAGGGCCTGGAACTCGCGAAAGAACAACTCGACATACTGGGGCGCGGTGCCGAACTCCGAGAACGGAACCTTGATGACCACGAGCTGTTGCTGGGCGTTCTCCGCCAGGTACACCGCGCCCATGCCACCCCGGCCGAGCTCCCGCAAGATGGGGTAGCCGCCGATGGTCTTGATGTTTGGGTTGGCCGGCGCCCCGAGCTCACCGCGCTGGGCTTTGGTCTCCCGGACCCCCGCTGCGAACGTCTGGTACGAGCGTCGAATGCCCTCGACGACGGCGGGATCCTCGCTGAGCTTCTCGAGTGACTCCAGGGGAGGCAGCGGCCCAAACCGTCCCTTCAATGCGGCAAAGAAAGAGGTCAGCATCGGGCCCTGGGCGATGAAGCTAGTCCGCCCAACCAATGCTGTCCCCCAAAACGTGAGACGAGGGCACTGCTCCACGGGAGCATCAGCGCCCAGCACCCGCTGAAGTGGGGAACCAGGGGCCCATAAGAACGACCTGCGACTCAAGGGCGCCCGGGGCCCGGCCTCGACGGTGTTTGCCGGCCTGGACACGCCATTTGTTGCTATGGAACCGCGCCATGGCCCGAATCAAGAAAGTGTTGGTCGCCAACCGAGGCGAGATCGCCATCCGCGTGATGCGCACCTGCAAGGAGCTGGGCATCGGCACGGTGGCGGTGTACTCGGAGGCGGACCGAGCGGCGCTGCACACCCGCTTCGCGGACCAGGCCTATCTGGTCGGTCCTCCGCCCTCCAAAGAGAGCTACCTGGTCGCCGAGCGCATCCTCGCCGCGGCCAAGGAGTCGGGCGCCGACGCGATTCACCCCGGCTACGGCTTCCTCTCGGAGAACGCCAACTTCGTGCGCGCCTGTGAGAAGGCCGGCATCACCTTCATCGGCCCGCCGGCCAGCGCGATGGACGCGATGGGTGAGAAGACGCGCGCCCGCGCCCACATGACCAAGGCGGGTGTCCCCGTGGTGCCGGGCACCACCGAGCCGTTCAAGAACGTCGAGGAGGCCCGGGTCTTCGGGGCGAAGATCGGCTACCCCGTGATGCTGAAGGCGGCAGGTGGCGGCGGCGGCAAGGGCATGCGCAAGGTCGAGCGAGCGGAAGATCTCGACTCGGCGTGGCGCACCGCCCGCAGCGAGGCCCAGAGCGCCTTTGGCAACGACTCCGTGTACATGGAGAAGTTCGTCGAGGAGCCCCACCACGTCGAGATCCAGGTCTTCGGCGACACGTACGGCAACTGCATTCACCTGAACGAGCGCGAGTGCAGCGCCCAGCGCCGCAACCAGAAGGTGGTCGAAGAGACGCCGTCTCCCATTCTCACCCCCGAGCTCCGGGCGGCGATGGGCGAGGTGGCCGTGAAGGCAGCCAAGTCGGTGGGCTACGTCGGCGCCGGCNNCAGGTCGAGCACCCGGTGACCGAGTGGGTGACCGGCATCGATTTGGTGGCCTGGCAGATCCACGTGGCCCAGGGCGGGGTGCTCCCGCTCCTCGAGCCGGTGGAGCCCAGGGGCCACGCCATCGAGGTGCGCATCTACGCCGAAGACCCGAGCACGAACTTCATGCCGTCTCCGGGGCGTATCCAATACATCCGCGTGCCCAGCGGGCCGTTCCTCCGCGACGACTCGGGCGTGTATGCCGGCTACACCGTCCCCAACGTGTACGACCCCATGCTCTCGAAGCTGTCGGTCTGGGCCCCCACGCGGCGCGAGGCCATCTTGCGCATGCGCCGAGCCCTCGAGGAGTACGTGCTCAAGGGCATCACCACCAACATCCGCTACTTGAAGCACATCATCGAGCACCCGGTGTTCGTCAACGGCGACTACGACACCGGGTTCCTCGGGCGGGAGCACCAGAAGCTCCTGGGCGAGAGCGACCCCACCTTGACCAAGGCGTCGATGCTCGCGGCTGCCGTGTACGCCCATCACCGGGCCGAGAAGCAGGCGGCGACGATTCATGCGGCCAAGGCCTCCGGCTCCTCGGGCGGCGTGTCGCCCTGGCGGGCCCAAGGTCGACGTGTCGCGAGCTGGAGGCGGAGCTAACCCATGGTGCGCAAATCGACGTACTTCGCGAAGAACCTGGCCACCAAAGAGGCCGAGCCGACCAAGATCGAGGTCGAGTCGCTGGGTGATGGCCGCTACGCCATCACCATGGACGGCCATCGCTTCGAGATCGACTCGCTCGACCTCTCCCACGGCGCCGTCTCGATGATCGTCGAGGGCAACTCCTACGCGGTGGAGTTCGACGGCCACGGCGACGAGGTGACGGTGTTCCTCCGCGGGCAGGCCACTCGGGTCGACATCGTCGACGAGCGGCAGATGCGGCTGCGCCAGGCGGTGGGCTTCGGCGTCGAGGGCAAACAGACGGTGTGTGCCCCGATGCCTGGCAAGGTGGTGAAGATCTTCGTCAAGGAAGGTGACGAGGTGGTCGAGGGCCACGGGCTCGTCGTCGTCGAGGCGATGAAGATGGAGAACGAGCTCAAGGCCCCCCGCGCCGGGAAGGTCACCGAGGTGCTCGTCAAAGAAGGCCAGACCGTCGACAACGGGGCCCCGCTGGTCGTCGTCGAGTGACCGTGGGAGTGTGGACAACGGTCGCGCTGGCGCTGGCGCTGTCGGCTGACGCGGGTCTCGAGCCACCCGACGGGGGCTCGCCTCCGCGGGGGCTGTCATGCTTGCCCACTTGGTATTCGGGCCGGGTTTCGCTCCGCCCCGACGCCGGGTGGGGCCTCGAGCTCACCGACGGCACCTGGTTGCCCTGGCAGGCGCTCCCTTCTGGGCCAGGCGACGGTGGCCTCGACGTGGAGGCCACTCCGACGCTGGCAGACCTCTACCGGGCCCCCTACGTCGGAGGCCCCATTCGCCCCATCGACGCCACCGACGCCGGCCCGCTGGAGGACCCAGGGCGGATCCGCGTCGAGGAGCTCCTCAAGGCGACCTACGGCGCGACCCGCGAGGACGTGGCCGACCACTTGGTGAAGGTTCGGTTCTTCGGGCTGCGCTACCCGTTCCACGAGCTCGCCGCGCCAGCGCTCGCCAGGGTGGTCGACCGCCTCGCACCAGAAGTGAAGCAGAACCCCAGGCTGGGACCCTTTCTCACCAACATCGGGGGCACGTGGATCTGGCGCCGCATCGCGCGCTCCAAGAACCTGTCGACACACGCTTGGGGCATCGCCATCGACCTCAACGTCGACCGCTCGCATTACTGGCGATGGACACCGCGGGGTGAGCCCCTGGTGTGGCGAAACTCCGTGCCTCAGACCATCGTCGACGCCTTCGAGGCCGAGGGCTTCATCTGGGGCGGGCGGTGGCAGCACTTCGACACGATGCACTTCGAGTATCGGCCGGAGCTGCTGAGCGAGGCCTGCCGAGACGTGGCGCCCGCGCCGTGAAAGGCAAGTCATGCCAGGCAGTGACGACAACGCACGCAGGTTCATCGCCGCGGGGCTGGGGGGCCTCGCGGTCGCCCTGGCGCTGGCCGCCGGTTACACCCAGCTGACGAGGCCCACGGGCGCCCCCGCGTCGCAGGAGCAACGGGGCGCGGCACTGCCCGACTTCGACCTGCCTCGGCTCGAAGGGGGCCGGGTGCGACTCAGTGACTTGCGCGGCAAGGTCGTCGTGGTGGACTTTTGGGCGACCTGGTGCCCTCCATGCCGCGCCGAGATGCCCTGGCTCGTGGAGCTGGCCAAGCGCGTCGAGTCGCGCGGGGTCGCCTTCGTGGCCATCAGTGAAGACGACCCGCCGGGGCAGGTGCCCCTGGTGAGGGAGTTCTCGCAGCAGGTCCGCGGCCTGGAGCGCTTCGCGGTGCTGGGAGACCCGGAGGTCGAGGAGCGCTTCGGGGTGACCTCGCTCCCCACGCTCTTCATCACCGACCGCGAGGGTCACCTGGTCACTCGCCTGACGGGCGCGGCCGAGGAGGCGGCGGTCGTCGGGCTCGTCGAGCGGCTCGCCGCGGAGTAGGGCCGGAGCACGGGTCACCCCTTGAACGACCCGCCCCGCTCAAGAGGTCTCCGGTGACCTGCGATGTCGATGGGACCCACACGGGCCGCCATGACCACGGGTGACTGGCGCTGGCCCCGTGGTTGCTCAGCTTTGTTTGCGATGAAGCGCCTCCCCATCCTCCCTGTGCTGATCGCAGTGCAGTCCATCGGGGCCGTCGCCATCGGCGGTGTGGTCATCGTTCGCACGATCAACCCGCCGCCCACCCCACCCCACCTCAGAAAGACGGTGGCCGAAGGGCGCTCGCAGCCGAAGGGCCCGCCCCGAGCGCCAGCCAAGGAAGCGCGCGCCCCCGCGACTGGGGAACCGAAGAAGGCCGAGGAGCCTGGGGCCGCTGACTCCACGGGCGCGGTCGAGTCGCTCTTCGAGGGCAACGGGCGCTTCATGTCGGGGCACGTGCACAGTCACGACTTCGGCGCCGAGCGAAAGGCGCTGGTCACCGGGCAGCACCCCAAGGCCATCGTGCTGTCGTGCTCAGACAGCCGTCTGCCGCCGGAGCTGGTGTTCGACCAGACGCTGGGCGAGCTCTTCGTGGTCCGGTCAGCGGGGAACGTGGCCGACACCATCGGCCTGGCGAGCATGGAGTACGCTGCCGAGCACCTCCACACCCGGCTCTTGGTGGTGCTGGGTCACGAGAAGTGCGGCGCAGTCACCGCTGCCAGCCAGGGCGGGAAGATGCCCAGCCCGAACCTCGAGGCGCTGATGAAGGAGCTCGGTCCCTCACTCGAGGGCCTCAAGGGAAAGTTCACCGGTGACGAGCTGGTGCACCGGGGCGTCGAAGCCAACGTCGCCGCCACCGCCGAGGAGATCCTCCAACGGAGCCCGCTTCTGGCCAAGCTGGTCAAGGAGGGCGAGCTGACGATGATTCGAGCGGTCTACGATCTCGACAGTGGCCAGGTTCGCGAGCTGTCGCCCCCGCCGAGCGCGGCCGACCACGTGAACTGACTGAGGAGGGGCGCCCGAGGGACCTGACGCGCGGCTGGCAGGACATCGGTGCTCAGTGCCGCGGGCCGAAGACTCTGTCGACCGACGTGGCGGAGAGTGCTCGCTTCAGCCACCGATCGACTTCCTGCGCGCTGGCCGCCTTCACTCGGCTCCGCGTCTCTCTGGCAACCGAGCCGAAGCGCTCCTTGAGAACGACCAGAAGGGCCTTCGCCCTGCCCTCGGCGACCCCTTTGGCGACGCCTTGGGCGACCCCTTTGGCCATCCCCTCGGCCATCCACTCCCTCGCCGCCATCGACAACATCTCTTCCTCGTATTCCGGCATCACTCGCCTCACTTCCTTGAGCACGGTCGCCCGGTCAACTCGCCTGTACGTCGCCAGTATATACGTGAGGCCCGTGGGAACGAGCCAGGGGGCCTGTTTCAGCGCCGCTAACACAGCGCCCAACTTCCCCCGTTGGCGCGATTCCCTCGTCGCATACTTGAGCGCCATGAGCCCCGCATGAAGCGTTGGATCCGCTGACAGCGCTCCATCGTCGATGGCGCCCACGTCCACCACGACCATCTGGAAATCCACCGGTTTCACCCCCAGCCGCGGCGTCTCCCGGACCAACTGGGAGAACATGGAGGGAACGTTCCAGGGCACGACTCCGTGGTACACGACCACGGGGATGATAGGAGGAAGCCTGTCGTCCTTCCCTCCACTGGCCGACCGCTTCCACGCATACGTGACGTACTCGAGAAACTGAAGCGCGACACTTCGATCCGGCGCGCTCTTGTGCTCCAGGAGGCAGAAGAACGCCTCCGACGCCTTCGTCCTAGCCTCGAAGAGCCGATCCGCAAGATGCTCGCCCAGGCCGCCGTCGACAAACGAGCCATCGACCAGCCTGGCCACCCGATCGCTCAGCTGGGCAGCCAGCTCCTTCGGCAGCCGCTCACGCAAGAGCGCCTTCACTGCCAGCGCGTAGCCCATCAGCACTTTGAAGAACCTGTCGTGCGGGTGTTTCTTCTCTGCCCCCATCCTCGCCATCCTCTCGCCCTCCACGACCTCTACCAGACACCTCTGACATAGGTAGAGGTCGAAGGGTGCAGAGGGTGCACGCCCAGATTGAGATTCTGGCCCGAACGTCAAGGGGATCGACAAGCCGGGGAAGCGCATGATCTACCTGCCGAATGAGCCGCCGCCGAATGCCGCGCACGCCAGTGACGAGCAGTACGCCACCCAACGACGGCACCCGCTGGGGAGCATGAGTGATGCCGACCTCTTGAGGGAGATGGCGCGAAGGCGATTGGCGAAGGGCCGAGTGATGCCGGAATACGAGGAAGAGATGTTGTCGATGGCGGCCAGGGAGTGGATGGCCGAGGGGATGGCCAAAGGGGTCGCCGAGGGCAGGGCAAAGGCCCTTCTGGTCGTTCTCAAGGAGCGCTTCGGCTCGGTTGCCAGAGAGACGCGGAACCGAGTGAAGGCCGCCAGCGCGCAGGAAGTCGATCGGTGGCTGAAGCGAGCACTCTCCGCCACGTCGGTCGACAGAGTCTTCGGCCCGCGGCACTGAGCACCGACGTCCTGCCAGCCGTGCGTCACCCTCGAACGGTGCTCAGGCGCCCCGACCGCTCGCATGCCCTGGCGTTCGCGCCCGGAGCAGGGCGACCACCAGGGCGATGAGGCCGCCGAGGCCAAGCTGGGTCGCCGCGCAGCCGCCGCCCGACTGCGCCCCGTCCGTCCTCACCGAGATGGATGCGGTCGGCGACTGGTTGTTGGCCCCGTCGCGAGCGCGCACGCTCAAGGTGTAGCTCGTCCCGGCGGTGAGGCCCGTCACCGTGGCGTGCGTCGCGCTGGTGGAGGACACCACCGTGGTGCCGACCGAGACGTCGTAGGCGACGGTGCCGGAGTCGTCGGTCGACGCCGACCACGAGAGCGTCACGGTGGTGGCCGTCTTCGCCGTCACGGTGAGCGCGCCTGGCGCGGTGGGGGCTTGGGTGTCGGTGCCGACGGTCTCGGCGTGGGTCGCGGCCGTGACGGTGGCGGGAGCCGAGACGTTGCCAGCCCCGTCGCGTGCCTTGACGCTGAAGGCGTAGGTCGTGGACGCGGTCAGCCCGGTCACCGTGTACGAAGTGCCGGCGATCGACGAGACGAGCTCGGTCCCCCGGTAGATGTCATAGCCGGTGACGCCCACGTCGTCGGTGGCGGCGCTCCAGCCGAGGGTGATGGAGGTGGCGGTCCACGCGGTGGCGGCGAGGCTCGTCGGCGCGCTGGGCGCCTGCGAATCGCCGCCCGGGCCCGAGGCCTGCGTCGAGGCGGTGACGGGGGCGCTGAGCGGGGAGACGTTGCCGGCGGCGTCGCGGGCCCTCACCGTGAAGGCGTACGAGGTGCCAGCGGTGAGGCCGACCACCGTATAGCTCGTGGTGGCGCTCGTCCCGACGCGGGTGGTGCCCAGGTACACGTCGTAGGCCTTGACCCCCACGTTGTCGGAGGAGGCGGTCCAGCCGAGGGTAATGGAGGTCGTCGTCTGGGCCGTGGCCGCGAGGCCCGAAGGGGTGGTGGGGGCCTGCGCGTCACCGTTGGGCTCGGTGCCGAAGACGCGGGTGCCGTCGTCGTACACCACGATGTGCTGGGCCTTCACCGGAGTTCCGCCGGGCTTCGTCTCGATGCCCGCGTAGGACCAGTCGTTCGACGCGTCCCACGCGCCGGAGCTGGTGAGGCGGAACTGCACCTCCTTCTTGTAGGCGCTCTGACCGCCGGGGTAGAGCTTCACGCCCGCGCAGTCGATCTCGACGAAGTAGATGCTGCCCTCCTGCTGCGTCGGCCCCTTGGGGGCGTTGCACTGGTTGTAGGGGGCGGTCACGGTGATCATGCTCGGAGTGACCCCGGGCTCGAGCGTGAAGAAGTACTTGAAGGACAGCTTGTCGGTGACGCGCGCCGGCCAGCCGGACTTGTTGACGACGATGACCTTGAGCTCGGTGAAGCCGATGCTGGTGGCGTTGATGGCTGCCTGAGTGAAGATCTCGTCGTCGTCCCTCGACTCGACTGCCGGGAAGCCCGCCACCGCGGTCCCACCGTATTCCTGGTACAGCCGGGCAAGCGCCGCGGTGAAGCCGGCGTTGTAGTCACAGGCCACCTCGTTGGCTTGGTAGTCGCTGCGCGAGTCCGTGTACGTGTCGTCGGCCGAGGGCGGCCCGCCGACCAGCGCGCCATAGAGGACGTGGCGGCTCTCGGCCGGCTCGGTCATGCTGTCGAGCCAGGAGCCGTGGGACCCGCGGTGGTGAGGGTGCGTGGGTGGATTGGTGCCGAAGCCGACGACGAAGCTCCGGTTGAGCGGATTGTCGCCGAGGATGTAGCCCAGCTGCTTGACGGCGAAGTCGTGGTACCGGGCCTTGAGCGTCGCGTCGTCGAGCCCGTCGGAGTACACCAACGCGGCGAAGGCTGTGTTGGCCGCGTACCGCAGCGAGCCCCAGGAGTCGAGGACGGCCAACCCCCCGGGGCTCACCTTCACCTTCGTGCCGTCGGCGCCGTTGGCGGTCCCGCCCACCGTCCACCAGTTCAGCCAGCGCTGGGCGTCCTGGTGGTACTGAGCGTCGCCGGTGAGCTTGGCCAAGAGGACGTAGCAGCCATAGGACTTGTCGTCCCAGGCCAGCGCCCACTTGTACTTCTTCACCGTGGTTTGGTTCTCGGTGGCCAAGTTGGCGTAGAGGCTCTTCGCCTTGGTGAGGAACGCGGCGTCCTTCGTGGCGCGGTAGAGCCAGAGAGCGCCCCAGACGAGCTCATCGTCGTAGCCGCTCCACGATTTGTAGAAGCTCGCCGCGTCGGTGATGCAGTCCGAGTACTTCCCGCGACTGGCGTCGGCGAAGGTGTAGAGCTGGCGCGCGTGGGTGAGGAGTATGTCGGCGTAGCTCGGATCCGTCGGCCGGAAGACCATCGAGGCCGCGGCGAGCGCGGCGGCCGTCTCGCCAGCGAGGTCCGAGCCGGGACAGCTGGGGGTGATCTTAGCCGCCGGGCGGGCCATCTGCATCACCTCGGGCGGCCCCCAGAAGGTGTGGTCCGTGCTCCCGGTGCCGACCTGCCCGTAGAGCTCATTGGGCGCGGTGTGGGCCCTGAGGAAGAAGTCGGTGGCCCAGCGGAGGTTCCCGAGGAGCGCGTCGAGCTGCCCGGACTTCACGTAGCCGTCGCGGTACTCCACGGCGCTCCAGGCGAGCATCGTCGCGGTGAAGGCCATCGGGAAGCCGAACTTGACGTGGTCGCCAGCGTCGAACCAGCCGCCGGAGAGGTCCACCCCGATGTCCGAGCCGTCGGTGAGCGTGGCGTCTCCCCGCCACTCGACGCGGTTGTTCGCTGGCATCCGGCCGGCCCGCTGGGCCTCGTAGAAGTAGAGCGCCTTCTGGAGCGCCTCACCGTAGTTGGGCGCCGCGGCGGCGGCGGCGAGGGGAAGCGTAGCGAAGAGGAGGCCCAAAACCATGGGCCGTGATTTCTGGAGACGCATCCTACCCTCCCGATGACCGAGGCGAGCCCTCGGCGGGAAAGGAGAGCGCGTCGCAGCGATCGGGTCAGCCGTGTCGCACGTGCACGAGTCGCTCTAATGGTCTTCGTTGGGCGGCTCGACCGGATCGGGCTGGCTGCTCGCACAGGCGTACTGGACCCCGACCGAGGCTGCTCCCGACCCTGACGAGGAGCCTCCCGAGCCCAGGGACTGACAGGCCGCTCCGTAGAGCGTCATGCGGCCAGTCGCCGAGTCGTAGTCCCAACCGGAGACGTGGGTCGGATCCCAAGGAATCGTCGCCCCATTGATTACGATGGTCACCTGCGCGTACCCACCTCCGTCAGCGACCGGGGGAGGCTGGTTGAGGGCGAAGGTGCACGAGGCGCCCTGGGCGATGGCTGCGAGGGCGGCCAGGAGGTCGGCCGGCTCATCGGCCTGGTAGTACTTCGGCGTCGTCGAGCGTGCCGTGTCACCCGCGACGGCCATGTTCGTGAGCGTGGTGGCGTCGACCTGCGAGCCAAAGCCAACCACCCAGGTCCTGACCGACACGGTGCGAGCGAGCAGACCCGCTATCACCGAGACCGGATCGCCCTTGCAGTTCTCCTCGCCGTCGGTGACGACGACGACATTCTCGCTGCGGGTCGCGTCGCTGAGCGCCGGGTCCTGGCCGCCGACCGTGAGACCGCCGGCGATGGGAGTGCCATTCCCGTCGGCGCTCACCGCCATCGAGCTCTCGATCTGCGGACCTGTATTCGGAGCGATGTTCACGTAGATCTTCCCCGGCCCGTTCGTGCAGTCGTTCTGCCTCCCGCTGCCCGCTGGCACCGAGAACATCTCGAGCCCGAAGTTGATCGCCGGGTACTTGGCAATGACCTGCTTGATGGCCGCGACCGCCGCGTCGAACTTCGTCGTCCCGTCGATCCGCTCGTTCATGGAGCTGGACTTGTCGAGGACGATCATCAAATTCGCCGGGATGACCGTCGGGCTGAACGATTCACCACAGCCTGCGTCCACGGTGGAGCCGCCCCCACCTCCGCTGGCCTTCCCCCCTCCCGACCCGCTCGATCCGCCCGTCCCGCTGGCGCCGCCAGTCCCACCCTCTCCGTTCGCACCGCCCGTCCCGCTCGCACCGCCCGTCCCGCTCGCACCGCCCGTCCCGCTCGCGCCACCCGTCCCGCTCGCGCCACCCGTCCCGCTCCTGACGGGGGCGACGCAGCCGCCGAAGGTGCACTTCTCACCCGTCGAGCATTGGCTCTCGGAGCTGCATGACCGAGCGCATGCCCCGGAGGGCAGACACACCTGCCCCGACTGGCAGTCGGAGCTCACGGCGCAGCTCGCCGTGCTCGTGCAGGACGCCAGCGCGAAGCCAGCCAGGGCGCCGAAGAGGAAAGAATAGGTCATGCGAGTCATCACGTATCTCCTTCGGACCAAGCCCAACGGTCCGGTCTGCTGATCGCCTCATGCGACCCGCGCCACGCCCGACCCCGTCCTCCTGCGCTCGCCCTCCGATCGCAGTTCCACAGATTAGACGATGACGGGCCCAAGCATGTTCCAGGCCGCTCGTCTCGACGACTTGTATTGAGTATGAGCCACCTCGCAGATTCTCATTTCGTGGATGTGTTGTGTTCAATGCAGTGCACACCGTGGTCCGCCCGAGTGATGGCCGGCGTCCGCGCTGAGAGAGGCTCCCTGTGAACTGGGCTATCCACTGGAGCGCCGATGCTCCGCCAACTCGCGATCGCACGATGGTGGCGGCCAAAGAGAGCGGTCGCGGAAATGCGCCGTTGGCTCGTGGCACGAAAGCTGAAGGGCTGCCCGCCATGCGAATCCTCCGAAGTCCGGCGCTGGCGCTCGCGATGCTGGCCGCGGGGTGCACCGATGCCGACGTGTTTCTGCCCCGGCAGGATCCGCTGCCAATGCCCGAGGTTCAGCCGAACAGCATCAAAGGGAGCTTCTGCAACGAAGACCCGGAAACGGTGGTGTTCCCAGTCAAAATCTGGATGGTGATCGACGACACCGGCTCGATGCGAGACAACGACCCCAACAAGGGGCGCTACACGGCGGTGGAGGAGTTGGTCACCAAGCTCTCCGCCCCCGGGAAGGTGTTCTTCGGTGGCGAGGTGTTCTCGAGCGAGAAGACGGCGGTGTTCAGCACCCCTCGCTTCACCGACGACTCGGCCCTCTTCATCACCCAGGAGCAGGCGGTCGCCAGCCCGGGCAACGGGAAGACGCCGTACCTGGTCGCCCTCAACCTCGCCCTCAGCGAGATCACCGCCGACGTGAACGTCGACACCGCCCAGGCCAAGCGAACCCGGTATGTCATCATCTTCCTGTCCGACGGCATCCCCACCGACGGCAGCACGGAGGCCGAGGACGTCTCGGTCGTGCAGACCATCATGGCGCTCAAGTCCTCCGTGGGCGGCATCAACCTCAACACGGTGTATCTCGGCGGCGGCACCGACACGGCCACCAGCCTGCTCCAGAAGATGGCCGTCGCGGGGGAGGGCGTGTTCAAGTCTTTCCCCAACGGCGACGCCATCGACTACACGGGCTTCGACTTCTCGAGCATCCGGCGCACCTACGTGCACCGCTTCTTCCTGGTGACCAACCGGTCGATGCTCCCCGTCATCGACGGCCAGGAGGTCGACAGCGACGGCGACGGCCTCTCCGACGCGAGAGAGGCGATCCTCGGCACCGACCCCACGCTCCGTGACACCGACGGCGACGGGTGCAACGACTCTCTCGAGGCGAGGGTGGGCTGGAATCCAGCGGCGAAGGTGGGCGGCGAGTGCACCTGCACCAGCACCGACATCGGCAAAGACACCGACCACGACGGGCTCAACGACTGTGAGGAGAGCTGGCTCTCCACGGATCCCGCCGACCCGGACTCGGACTTCGGCTCGGTGAGCAAGAAGGACCCCGACCTGGTGCCCGACGAGCTGGACTTCACCATCCTCCAGGACGCCACCTTCCCCAACCACGACTCGGATCGAGACCTCGACGGGTACAACGATGTCGAGGAGCTTCGGGTGCACACCGCGAGCAATGCGATCGACTCGCAGCGGGCCCACTGGAAGTACGACTACGCGGTGTTCAAGCCTCAGCTCGCGAACCCCGACTGCATCGACTTCGAGGTCCGCAACGTCACCCTGGGTCGCACCCTCGCCACCTCGAACCACGCGGCGCTCGAGAACGTCATCGAGCTCTACCTCGATCAATCGAGGCAAGACGACCCGCACGGGACGCTGATCTACCGCGTCGCCCGCAAGGTCGTGCCCTATAGCGAAGGCGGTGAGGTCATCGAGGTGCAGCCAAGCGACTTCAAGTTCTTCGGCCAGTAGACTCAAACCTCGATCGCACCGGCCACGCTCGCATCGTGGTCAACTGTAAGTCTGACCACACGGATCGGTGCATTCGTGCTCCACTGGAGACAAAGGTTCACAGTGGTGTGGTGAGGCGCCCTCGCCCAGGAGCGCGAACCCAGCGGGGTTCGGCGCCCGGTGCCCACTCGAGGTTTCACTTTTGAGCGCGGCATGGCGGGTGAAACACCGGCGGCGCGGAGGGCGTGTACACATGTCGAAGACAGGCCTGGTGATGCTGATGGTGCTGGCGAGCGTCGGGGCAGCTCGAGCCGAGGAAGAGAACCCAGCCGCCGTGCAGGTTGTCCAGCATCGCCAGTACCAGCTCAAGCACGAGCTGACGGTGAGCGCGGGCTTCTTGCCCCTCGATGCCTTCTACAAGGCCCTCACGGTCAACGTCGGCTACACGTACCACTTCAGCCCTCACTTCGCCTGGCGGGTGGGCCGGGGCACCTTCTCGATGCCGTTCTCCACCGGGCTCCGGCAGCAGATCGAGGGGCTGTACCTCAAGGTCACCGACTTCCCCGAGGTGCACTGGATGGTGGGCTCGGATCTGGTGTGGAACGCCCTCTACGGCAAGGCGGCGTTCATGAACTCGGCCCTGCTGCATGGCGGCCTCTACCTGTCGATCGGAGCTGACCTGGTGGTGACGCAGGCGGTCTTCGCCCCCGGCGTCGCCCTGGGCGGCGGGCTGCGGGTGTTCGTCACGGACTGGCTGTCGATCAGGCTGGAGGTGCTCGACCACGTCGTCGTCGACAAGAAGCCCTTCAACGTGCTGGACCTCCAGCTCGCCATGGCCATCAGCCTCGGGGCCCCGTGACGCCACTGACTGTCATACCGTACCTCGCCCTGGCCCTGCTCTCCGCGGACGCCGCGCCTGCGCCCTCGCCTGAGCCCGTGCCCTCGTCCGAGCCCGCGCCCTCGTCTGAGCCGCCCTCGTCTGAGCCCGTGCCCTCGTCTGAAGCCGTGCCCTCGTCTGAGCCGGGACCCTCGCCTGAGCCGGCGCCCTCGCATGGGACTGTGCCCTCCCATGGGCCCGCGCCCGCGCCCGCCTTCGTCGACGCCGTCAGGACCGGTGCCCGTGGCCTCGATCCGCTCGGCGACGCCCCGGAGCTGCACGCCTGGCTCCTCGAGGCCCCGTCGACCGCCGAGCTGTACGCTCCGGCGATGCTCGAGCTCGCCGACGCCCTCAACCGCCTTGGCTACACGGTAGCCTCGACCGCGTGGCTCATTCGCATCATCCACGAGCGCGCGGATCCGGTCGTCGTGGGCGAGGCGGTGAGCCGTCTGGTGCGTGGGCTCGACCAGAGCCACGAGGACGGCCTGGAGGAGCGCATCTTGGCGCCGCTCGACGTGGCGGCGCTCCCCGATGAGGCGTCGCGGCGCGTCCGCCTGGTCCAAGGGCTGGTGGACCTCAAAGCCGGCCGCCTCCAGTGGGCCGAGGCCAGCTTTTCGAAGATCCCGCCGGGGACCTCCGAGGCGGCGCAGGCCGAGCTGGCCCGGCTGGTGACACGGGTGAAGCGGCGGGACCCCGCCGAGCGACTGGTTGGCCCGTTCGCGGCACTCGCCGCTGCGGCTCTGGCGCCACCGGCGGTGCGGTTGGAGGCCCAGCTCGCCTTGGCCCGGCTGCGGTACGAGGCCAAGGATTTCACTGGCGCCCTCGACGCCTACCAGAAGGCGGTGCTCCCGCCCCTGGCTCCGGGCCGGGCGTCCCTCTACCTCGAGGAGGCCTGGGCCAGCTACCGCCTCGGCCGCACCGAAGATGCCCTCTCGCTGCTCCTCACCCTCGACGCCCCCGCCTTCGCTTCCGCCTTCCTGCCGGACCGAGAGCTGCTCCGGGCCCAGCTCTTCCTCGACCGCTGCCATTACCTCGGCGCCCGGGGGGCGGCTCGCGAGCTGCTGCGACGCTTCGATTCGGCCCTGGAGGCGATTCGCCAACGCCGGGAGCTTTCCGAGGTGAGAGCGCTGCGCGCCGCGGCCCTCGCCCGCCCGGCGGTGGCCCGAACCCAAGCCTACCTCGAGCGCGTCGACGCGGAGCGGTCTCGACTCGCCCGCGAAGGCGGTGCCCTGGGTGAACGGCTCACCGGGCACCTCTCGGACCTCTACGCCACCGAGCTCGGCGAGGCGGAGCGGGTGCGGGACGCGCGCCTCGACACGGCACTCGAGGCCCTGGCGGAGCAACTCCTCGACGCCGCCGAGCAGGCGCGCGTCATCGACTACGAGGTGGGAATGAAGCTCAACGCACAGCTCGAAGTGAACAGTGCGGCGCCAGCTCCGACTCGTCCCGAGCCGGTCGGCCCGCTCGACGTAAGCTACCGCTTCACCGGTGAATACTGGAACGACGAGCTGCGAGACTTCCGGGTGGCGCTGGATGATCGCTGCGAGGAGCCTGGGCGATGATCGCGCTCGTGACCAGTCTGGTGCTCGCCGCAACGGGCGACCTCGCGAAGATCGAGGCCGAGCTCGCCAAGGTCGAGCGAGCCATGGAGGAGACCGAGACCCTCGCCGCGCGCACCCCGACGGCCCAGTACCTCCCGGAGCTGCGTTTCCGCCTGTGCGAGCTGTACGTTCAGAAGAGCCGCCTGGTGTTCCACCAGTTGGCGGCCAAGCGTGCCAGCGACGAGAAGGGCTCGCTGACCTCACCGGAGGTCCGCCTCCTCAAGGAGAAGGCGGTGGCACTCTATGGCCGGCTCCTCAAGGAGTCGCCAGACTACGCGGGGGCAGACAAGGCGCTCTTCTTCATGGCCCACGAGCAGCGCGAGCTGGGGAAGTTCGACGACATGGTGGCCACCTTGGTGGACCTGACGAAGAAGCACCCCAAGAGCCCGCTGGCCAAGCAGGGTGAGCTCATCGTCGGTGACCACTACTTCGACGCCGCCGACCTGAAGGAGGCCGAGCGGCACTACCGGGTGGCGCAGTACGCACCGCCAGGCCACACCAGCGCCATGGCCCGGTACAAGCTGGGGTGGATCCGCGTGAACCAGGGCGATCACGCGGGGGCCTTCGACTTCTTCGCTTCGGTGGTGAAGATGAAGAAGCCCCAGGGCCCCGACGCCCAGAAGGTCCTCGACGTGCGCCGCGAGGCCCTGGTCGACCTCGCCTTCAGCTACGTCGAGGTGAAGCACCCCAAGGGCGCACTGGCGTACTTCGAGCGCCTGGCCGACTCCAGCGCCACCTACGCCCTGGTGCTCGAGAAGCTCGCTGGCCGATACAGCGTGAAACAACAGCCGGAGCACGCGGTGGGAGCCCTGCGCAAGCTCTTGGCCGTACGCCCCGAGCCGGAGCATGACGTGGAGCGGGTGGGGCAGCTGTACGACGCCCTCATCCTGGCGGGCGCCAAAGCGGTGCCCCGAGCGGTCGACGTCGGCTTCATGGTGCGCGCCGCGGTGGGCGTTCGCCGCGACTACGCACTGGAGCCGGCCGCGCGCAAGAAGCAGCTCGACAGCCTCGAGGAGATGTCGCGCGACCTGGCCACTCGCCTGCACCAGGCCGCGCAGAAGAAGAAGGAGCCCGCCTTGGCGACCGAAGCAGCCCGCGCCTACGCCGAGTACCTGAGCTTGTTCCGACCCGAGGCCCGGGTCGCGGAGATGCTGCAGAACCGGGCTGACGTCCTGTTCGCCGCCCACGACTACCCCGAGGCGGCCCGACAGTTCGAGGCCCTCGCCCAGCGGATGGAAGGCGTGGACCCAGCCAAGGAAGAGGCCGCGCGGTGGGGGGTGCTGGTGGCCTACCGTGAGGCGCTGGCCCCGACCGAGCTCGACCGTCGGAGCCGCCTGGAGACCGTCGAAGCCCGCGCCGCGATCAAGCTGGAGGGTGCGGCCTTTCTCGAGCGCTTCCCCCAGAACGCCAACCACGTCGAGCTGGAGATGGCCATCGCCCGCGCCCACTTCGACGACGGCGAGCTCCGTACGGCCGCCGAGCGCTTCCGCGCCTTCGCCGTCGCCCACCCCGAGCACAAAGACGCGGTGGCCGCCGCCCACCTGGCCATGGAGTCGTACTACCGCGTGCGCGACGTTCCAGGCCTCCTCGACGCCGGCCAGCGTTTCCTCGCCGCGGCGCTCCCCAGCTCCCTCAAGGCCGACGTGAAGAAGGTGATGTCAGACGCGGAGGGCGAGGCGATGTCTGATCTGGCGCTGGCCGCCGCGAGCAAGACGGGCGACGTGGTGCAGGGCCTCGAGGAGGCAGCGGCGGCGGCGAGCGACGAGCCCACCGCGGCTCGGACGCTGGCCGCGGCCATGCTCGCGGCCGCGGAGACCGGCGACTTCGAGAAGGAGCGGGAGCTCGGGCTCCGGCTGATCCAACAACACCCCAAAGCGCCCCAGGCCAAGGGCGTGTATGGGACGCTGGCGAAGGCAGCCTCCGAGACGGCCCGGTTCGCCGAGGCCGCCGAGTGGTACGAGAAGGCCGGGGCGCTGGGGCCGGCAGGGAACCTCCAGTTTGCCTTGGGCGACCCGGCCCGCGGGGCACGGCTGCTCACGAAGGCCGCCGAGCAGGCACCGGCGAAGGAAGCGGCGGAGCAGTACGCGGGCATCGCCGAGCAGCTGGTGAAGGCTGACCGCGCCGAGGACGCGCTGGCCACCGCACGGGAGGCGCTCAAGCGAGATCGCGCCAACCTCCGGGCGCTGGCGGTGGTGGCGGAGCTGACGAGGACGCCGCCTGACGGGGTGTGGGAGCGGCTGGCGGCGGCGGGTGGAGGCGACGCGCCGGCCCGCGGGGCCTGGTTCGCCACCGAGCCCGAATTCCGAGCCTTCAAGAAGCTCGGCCCAACCGAGCTGGAGGCCAAGGCGGTGGCCTGGAGGTCCCTGGTGCCGCGCTATGTCCGCATCGCCTCGATGGGCTCGCCGGAGTGGGCGGTGGCGTCCTTGTGGCGAGTGGGCCTGGGCTACCTCGAGCTGGCCAGCGCGGCGACAGGCGCGGCCGGCGAAGGTGGAGCGGAGGAAGGCGCGGTCGAGCAGCAAGTCGCTCCGCTTCGAGCCCAAGCGACGGAGACGTTCCACACGTGCGTCCAGCGCGCGGAGGAGATGGGCGTCTTCACCGACGCGGTGGTGGGTTGCCGAAAACAGAGTGACGAGGCGCGAGCGACCTGGGCCCGCGTGGCGGGGCCCGACGCCACCGCCCTGCCCAAGAAGCTGCAGGGCAACGTGGATCGCGCCAAGGACGCCGCGAGCCTGACCGCCCTCGCCACGGCGTACCTCCAGCGCGGCAACCCCCAGGCCGCTCGACTCACGTTCCTCCGCGCGCTCGAGGCTGACAAGGCCAACGCCCCGGCGCTGGCCGGCTTGGGCTGGGCGCTGCTCCAGGTCGGCGAGGCCACCGAGGCCGGGCGGGCCTATTCGTCGGCCCTGGCCTCGGACCCCACCTACGCGCTGGCCCGAGGCAACCTGGCTGCGCTGCGCTGTCGGTTTGGAGACGTCGAGGGCGCCCAGGCAGACCTGGCGAAGGTTGGAGACAAAGGGTTGCTCACCGGTCCTGCGGCGGATCCCGAGTGGCAGCGGTGCTCGTCCACCGCGGTGAGCCTGCGATGAGGAGTGAGATGCGATACATGATGGTCTGGTTGGCTTTGGCGAGCGTGGTGCTGCTCGGCTGTGGAGACGCGGCGGCTCTCGACGGGAGCTTGGCGCAGGAGATCGACCTCGCCTACGAGCGCTCCACCCTCGAGGTGCTCCCCAGCTCCTTCTCGCTGCGGTTTCTCCGAGCGCGAGGGACCCAGTGGGACACCCCGCTCAAGGTGTCCGTCAACGTGAGCGACCAGCCCAACCTGCAGGGGCTGATGATGCTCGACCTCGCCGAGGTGCTGGACGGCGGCATCCAGCGCGGGAGCGTCACTCGCAACGTCTACCAAGACGAGCACACCACCTTCCCGCCCATCCTCCGGGGCACCTTCTCGCTCACAGCGAGCCCAGGAGCGGCCAAGACCGTCGAGGGGCGCATCTCCATCACCTTCGAGCCAGGGGCCGACTTCGCCTCTGGACGAGCGGTGTTCGGGCCCTTCGCAGCCGAGGTGGTGGCACCGTGAGCCCCGCGCGTTTCTCTGTGTTGGCCGCCTGCCTCGCCGGCTGCGCGTCCGGCCCCCGGCTCCCCTACGAGGGGCAGGTATGGCTGAAGGACTCCGAGGAGGAGCTGAGGACTGCCCAGGCGCGCGTGCAGGAGGCGCGGGCGACGCGGGCCGAGGCTGAGGCCGACGTGGCCGCGGCGCAGCGAGTCCGCGAGGCGCAGGGCGCGGAGGTCGACGCGGTGTTCGCTGCTGAGGCCGAGGCGCAGGTGAAGTACGCCGAGGCAACGCTGCGGGAGAAGGAGCGAGCGCTGGAGTTGGTCGAGGCGAGCCGGGGCTGCGCGGAGCAGGCGTTGGTCGCGGCCACTGCCGAGGCGGAGGTTCGGGCCAAGCTCGATGGGGCGGATCCGTCGGAGGCCAAGGCCCGGCGGGCGCAGGCAACGGCGTGTCACTCCGGGCTCGGCCAGCTCCGCGCCGTGCTGGGTGCGATGTCGATTCGGCGGGGCAGTGCGCGTGCGGCGCTGGAGCGTGCGCAGGTGAAGGCCGCGGCCAAGGCCCCCAACGAGCGGCCGCGTCCCTTCTTGGAGTGAGCCGGGCTCGAGCCTTGGGTCATTGCCCGCCGTGGGGCACATCAAACCAGACTCGGTCGCCTTCGAGCACCGCGGGCCTCCGCTCACCACGCAGTCCGGCATGGGGACAATCAGTGCCCTGCTTCAGCCTCATGGCGTCGCCATTCCCGGACGTCCACAGGAGCTTGCCGGACGTGAGCCACGGATCGAGCTCGAAGTCGCGGACTTCGCTCGCGACTCTCCATGAGGTCTCACCCAGTTGGGTTTCGTAGAGATAGAGCGTCCTGCCCCAAGTGGCGGTCAGTTCCTGCGGAGGGGGCCGCCGCTCGGCAAAATAGGCAACCGGGTACGCAACATAACCATTCTCCATCGCGAGCATCGAAACGACCGCCTTCACCCCCTCCTTCTCGAGGAGGCGCGGAATCACAAATGGAACCTGAGGCCCTGGTCGAACCTCGAAAGAACCCGCCTGCGCTGGCCTTCCGTTGAAGCTGAGCGCGCCGTCCAACACCAGGAAGTGCCGACAGGCAACCGGCTCCTCGGGACTCGCGTCTCCCCGCCACCAGGGGCCATCGAGGCCAAATGGGTCGAACGTTCGGTAAAGCGGTTGGTGGTCGAACGGACACCGAGACATCACCACACGGGGGAGTTCCTTCAGGTAGCTTTCCTCCAGCTCGACGGCGCGGCGGAAGTGCTCGTCTGCCTCTTTGAGCGCGGCCTGCTCGGCGTCCGTGTACAGCTTGGTCATTTCCATCGCATCCATCGCCTTTGAATAGGCACGGAGAGCGTCCGCTCGTCCTCGAACGAGTTCGTCTCGCTTCGCTTTCATATCGATGCTCCCGGGGGTGCTGGCTCGCTGCTGAAGTGCCAGGCGAAGCATCGTGACCCGTAGGAGTCTTGCAGCGATGAAAAGTCCACAAAGTCGTCTACATTGCCGCCGGGGCGAGGCCCGAATACATGCACTGGGAACTGGGGCCCTGCCAACATGCAGCTGAGCTCCGATTCCCTCAGCTGCCAGAGGTCACGTGGACCGAGCACGACAAGGCTCGCGCCCATTCGAACGTTGAGTTCCCGCCGAATGGCCTCACCCAAGTTGCGCGTCCAGAGGTTGTTTCCTGACTCTTTGTCGTACACGCCCTGAATGACGTAGCCGGGATAGAAAGCCTCGTCCATGCCGTTCAGAATAACCCAACCGTCGGCCTCTGGGGCCACTGAATAGCCAGCCTGTCGGAGCTCACCGACGTATGAATCATAGGTACACCCGGGCCGAACTACCCGAAGGAGAGCCGTGAGCCGGGAATCTGATGGGTCGGCCGCGTACAACCCGGCGGACGGTTCCTGGTCACGGACGATCGCGACGAGACGCGCGGGCGCCGGACGGTGGCCGACTCGATGCCGATAGTGACGCGCTCTTGGATGGCTGGATCGGACGATGATGTAGCAGTCGCGACTTTTTGAAACCGAGCGAATTGCCTCACGATCCCTGCGGCCCATGACGTCCGGATAAGGGGGTGCTGAGTGCCAACCATCCCCATCCGCGGCAATGGCCGCAAAGCCGCGCTCAATCTTCCGATTGATCGTCTCCTCCGCTATCGGCGCCCCAGACTCATCGTGAGTGAGAAATGCAACCCACGAAAACCAGCCAAGGAATGCCGCACGGAATGTATCGGTTCTGGTCCGGACTCCGTGATCCTCCAAGAATCGGAGGAGCTCATACGGGGTCGCGCCAGCGGCACGCCTTGCCCTCAGCTCGCCGACGAACTCGCCCAGAATTTCACCCGGAAGTGCCATGATTACCTCTGCTGCGCCGTCCTGTATCACTTCGGAACGAACTTCACGAAGAACGCGAACTCCTCACCCTCGATCTCTTCAGCCTGAAGCACCTCGGCCCGGAGTCCCTTCCTCTCCGCCCACTCCCTCCAGAACTTCGCCGTGACGGACTGCAGGATCGCCTCTTTTGGCGTCGCCCCCGACGCGATGGCTTGTTTGACGGCCCTGTAGTTGTCCCAGGCAAATTCGCCCTTCCATGCCTCGATCCTCCGACCCTTCGCCTCGAAATGTTCGAACATCATTTCGTAGCATTCCCGTCCCCTGAGTCGGTCGGACTGCGACGGGTTGCCAGCGCCGTCACGGCCGCGAACACGGACCTTGATCTCAACCGCTCCCTTCTTGAGTTCCGCCCTGAAGATCCAGTTCATTTTCGGATCATTGCCTTGCCCGGATCGCACGTGTTCAAGCCAGATGAGATTGTCTGAGATCTTGAAGTTGACCCAATCGTCACTCTCCAAAAACTTCGACTCAAAAGGCGACTTCGCCCGCTCCTGCCCTGCCGATCGGCGCTGCGCCGTTTGGGCGGTAACCGTCAACTTCTCGTCGTTGGTGTGTGTCTCCGCTGGAGGCACCTTGGTGATGTCAACTGTCTTCTTCGGGTCCGCCAGGTCCTTGAGCTTCTCCTTCGGCGCCCGTGCCTCCTCCCCGGCGAGGTGCTTCGCCTTGGAACCGAGGTTCTCGAGGTCGGCCTTTGTCCCCTTGACACTGACATAGGTCAGGACGCCAGCGACCGCGAGTGACCGAAACAACTCCAAGAGCTTGTGCGCCCGCTCATCGGGCATGAGGTCCGGGGCGTTCATGATCTCGTCGAACGCCTTCAGGTGCTCGACGCCGATGAGCACTCCCTGGACAGCGTCCGTCCCCACCTGCCCAATGAGGGTGGCACGCAACAGCTTGCCCTCGGCATTCCGGGCGAGAACAGTCGCGCCCTTGGCCCACATGCTGGCTCCGGCGAAGAGGTTGCCGACGATCGTGAGCGTATCGAAGGCGTCATCGCGCCAATCCCCGAAGCCCTCCTCATGACGCTGGCCGATGTTGATAGTCGCCGCGGCTGTGCTCGAGAACACCGACGTCCAGATCGCGGCCGACAGGAGGCTTGAGCCGGGGACGGGAGCAACAATCCCGACCACGAACGCGACGCCAGCGGCTGCAATCCCGATCCACTCCAGCCCCGTGGCCAGCTTGTCCCACGTTGTCGAGCCACTGGTGTCGAAGGCCCCGGCGAGCGGTTCGCCCGGCGCCACATTCCCTGGAACGGCGTACTCGAGCCTGCCGCTTGCGTAGCGATTGCCGCCCGAGGCCCAGGCATCGATCGCCGCGGCAATTGCCTCCCACGCCGTCGCACCAGAGCCTTCGTGGCGGCTCGTCCGAGTCCGGTCGAGCGGATTCGTCCAGTCGACCAGACGCCATTGCTGCCCAAACGCCCCTGCATTGACACGAGACACGAAGACGTTGAGGGTCGTCCGCTCTTGGGTCTGGGTCGCGAGGTGCACCGCGTGGATGGGATACCGAGGCCCCAGTTTGGTCCAGGCGAGGAGTTCCTCCAGCTTCGAGAGGTACGCCCCATAGCCAGCGATCAGGTCATCGTGCTGCTTCTTCTTCCCCGCGTCTCGGATCGGATACTGAACCTCGATGTCCCTGAGGAGCTGGACGTACCTCTGAGTTGCGGAATGCGCCGAATCAGGGCTGTTCGTTCCCTCTCGGCGCGCCCGCTCGAGCTCGCGAGAGAGAATGGCGTCGACCTGGTCGACACACTGAACCTGTTCGTAGACGTGCTGGGCCCCGTCGGTGAAACGTACGTGGCACTGGACGTGGTGACGCCCCGCCGTGTCCCAACGAGCCTTGGCCCACTTCTGCATCGCCGAGCCCCGAACCACCCACGGCAGCCCTCGCTCGGCAACCGCTTGTGGATCGTTCAAGCAATACCACTGGAAGCCGTCTCTGGGCCCGTCGGCCGCCTCGATGGTGTCGTAGAGTTGCTCGCACCAGTAGTCGACCTCCGCGCCCGGCGAGACCGTCTGGTACTGTGGTTGAGAGGCGATGCGGTATTTCAGCGCTCCCATGTGCGCCCCCCGTCCTGCAGCCGCCAGCCGAACCTCTGGAGAGCACTCGTATTCGCGAGTCCCGCCGCCGTGAGTAAGCTGTGAACGACACGCCGAGCGTCCGGGTCCGTGACGATGAAGTCGACGTCCCGAAGGAAACCCTCGGCCGAGTAGTCGTTGAAGTGCGTGTTGTAGGCCTGCACCGCCCGGTTCACCGTAGATGGGCTGTTCTGCAGCATTCGAAACAACGCCGTGAGCTCCTGCTTTGAGAAGCCGTTTCGAGTGGCCACTGCGAGCGCCTTGGCCAGGACGTCATCGGGGTCCACCACCCTCACGACCACTCGGCCGCTCGGTGGGTTCAGGATGATGCCCTTCCCATTGGCGTTGGTCACGCCGCGCACCGTCCGGCCGTCGACAAGCTCGGCGTCAAACTGAGCGTCGGGAATGGGCAGTCCTTCATCCGACACGATCTCCACCTCGAAGACCCTCCTTTCGAGCGGCTTGACTCTCAGAACGTTCTTGATGCCGGCCGAGAGCCCGTCATGGGAGAAGGGCTTCGGAATCAGGATGATGCCGGGCTTGTCTGCATCAGAGAAGACGAAACCGCCATTTCTTCCCTTCTTCCGGCAGCCGACCTCAAGCAGGAGGTGCTGGTCTACTTCCTCCGGCCCCCTCGTTCCCCAGTTGAAGTAGGCGAGGTCCGCCCAGCTCATCTTCGCGCGAGTGGCGAGGCTGGCCTGCGAGTCGCCGTTTCGCACATGGTACTCGGAGATCTCCACCAGACGCCGGATGTGTGTGTCCGTAGGCCGGTCTCTCTTCGGAGTCTCCTGCCTCTCGAGGGGCGCGAGGCCCCAGCCAACCACGACGGCGCAGTCGTCGAGTCGGAAGCCGGTCATGCCCTGTGGCGACCGAACGTGTGTCGGGGTCTGTGGCGAGTGCTCGATGCGAATCCAGCCATCTCCGTCAGTGGCGAAGTCGCGGAAGTCCCGTTCGTCCTGTGGCTTGACGTCGAGGCGGAGGCGGGTGATCGCTGTGCTGTCGCAGTCCAGCACGACCTGCAACTCAAACGTGGCCGGAGGAAGGGGCTCAGTCGGATTCTCGAGCTCCGGTTCGGGGTCAGCAACATACTGGTCTGGGACGGACCACTCGACCTGTACCGCCACCAGTCGCCGAGAGCTCACCGCCTCAAGCACCGTCGACAACATGAGATTCTCGAGGTCTCGAGAAGCGACGCTCGGGAGGCATTCTTGACGGGTCACGGCGCGATACAGCGACTCGATGACCCGATTGCCCAAGTGGTTGGGCTCACAGGCATTCCTCTCGATGACGCGCTCGGCGTCCCAGGTGCTGAGCTGTTCCGGTGGCGTAGGTTCCTCACACGTGAGCCGGTACCAGTCCCACGAAAGGAAGAAGCGATACTCGCGCGTGAAATCTTTGACACACCACCCGTCCAGAAGCCATCGGCCAATCGTCATCCGGCGCCTCCCCCAATGAGCACCCAGCGGCGTGCCTGTTTAGCGTATGGAGAATCCTCATGCAACGACGGGTGCGGTGAGGTGACGTCGCCTACTTCTAGAACTCGATCACCAAGCTCACCCTGCGAGCGAGGGCGTCTTCCGAGGCCCCGGCCAGCGCATACGGCGGGCTCGACAGCGCGCGCTCGAGACACTCTCGTTGCTTCGTCTGCAAGTCGGGGTCTGGGCCGACCAGATCAAGCTGATGGTCCGACACGGCGCCGCTCGACGGGTTCAGGGCCACGCTCCACCTCAACGCCCCGGGGTGCTCGGCTCCGCTGAAGCAGCGCGCCAGCCGAGGGCTCCGGGCCGCCACCTGGAGCCGGAACTCGTCGAGCCAGGAACTGGCTTCCTGTGCCTGTGTTGTGAAGGCCGCCCTGGGCTGACGCTCCACGCGTGCCTCCAACGCCTTTGAGGCCGTCGCAACGGTTGGCCGCGGCTGGACCCCAGCATCGACGACCGGCGCGACCTCGGCGGCGACCTCAGGGCTCACCCGCCCACAGTCACATCGAATCAAGAGCAACAGCGCGATGACAATCGCGAGGCCCGCGGCCTGCTTCAGCCGTCGGCGCCGTCGCTCCCGCTGCACCACCTCGAGGCCCGCGACCC
This sequence comes from Myxococcales bacterium, assembly GCA_003153055.1. The sequence goes on along the minus strand of PMBV01000245.1, from coordinate 1,966 downwards.
TGTCTCTGACCTGACGGCGCGCATCGGAGAGCTGGGCCCGGAGCTCCTTCGCTCTCCGCCTGAGCTGACGCCGAAGCTCGCCGCGCTTCACTCGGAGATCCTCCACCCGAACACCAGCTCACCATGCTCGTCTCTCCACTCCACCGGCCGGAGCTCGAGCGGCACGAAGGCCGAGGGCGCCGCCGGCTCAGGTGCCACGAAGGGCCACGGCAGCGGGTCGACCGGAGCCAGCCGGACGTTTCCTGCGAACGTCTCATGGCCCGGGGCGAGCGCGCGGGCCCGAGCTTCAGCCGAGCTGTCGAGGTCGGCCAGCCCCTCGAGCACCGCCTGCACGCGCTCGAGGAGCTCACCAGCCAGGCGGGCCGACGCGCTTCGTCCATCGTCCTGCGCCTCGAGGCCGGTGAGAATCTGCTCCAGGAGCTTGAGCAACGGCACGTTCGCCCGGCGAGCTCCGGCGTCTTCGGCCTCGATGTGATCGATGAGCTGCCGGGTGAACACCAGCGTCAGGTTCGGCTCGTCTTTTGCCGCGTCACGGAGCTGAGTGGCCAGCTCGCCAGCCCTGCCCCGCGCCAACAGCCTGAGCCGGTCGACCCGTCGATCGAACGCCCCGCCTCGGTGCCGGCTGGCCACCAGCCGCTCGAAGGAGCGCTCATCGACACGCAAGGCCGCCCGCCACACGAGGTCCTCGATGACGGCGTTGTACTCCTGAGCCGGCACCAGCGCCCTCAGCGTGGCGACCACGTCTCCGCTCGTCTCGTAGGACCCCAGCACATACGACAGCCACCGCATCGCCAGCGCCAACACCGCCGCGGGCTCGCGAGACTCCTCGGCGAAGGCCGTCGCCGCCGCGAAGGAGCGCAGCGCGTCCTGGGTGCGCCCTGCCTCGAGGAACGAGACGCCACGATGCAGCGCGATGGTGGCGCGCTCCTTGAAACCGGTCGAGGGCTCCAGCTCGAGGAGCCGCTTGCCCCGCTCGCCGGCTGTCACCAGCGCCCGTCGATCCGGCGACTCCTTCACCCCGAGGAAACCGACCCACGAGGCGATCTCTTCCCCAGCACGGCGGTCGAGGAGCGCGTCGATGTTCGAGAGGATGACGGCTTCGTGCTCCGACGGCCTACCAACGAAGGACCGCGCCCGGGCGAACAGCGCCAGCCTCCGCTGGGGGCTCAGCGACAGCCACTGGGCGGCCGGCCAACTCAGACTGCTTTGGAGGAGCCGCGCTTGGGCCTCGGTGGGCCTGAAGGACTCCTCCTTGGCACGCACCTCGCGCACCCCAGCCTTCGACACGCCTGCCTTCGCCGCCTTGCGCTCGGCCTCCGACGCCGCCTTCTTCGCCGCCCGCGACTGGAGCTCCATGAGCGCGAGGTCGAGATCAAAAATCCGCGCCTCGATGGCCGCCACCCCTTCGACCTTGCTCCGGTCGAGCGTCGAGAGTGACTGGCGCAGCACCGCCTTGAGAAACAGCCCCACGGCGTAGCGATCATCGAGCTCGAGGCCAGGCAGGTTCCCCAGCGTGAGCCCGACGACATCGGGGAGCAGGCACGTCGTTCGATGGAAGCTCACCGACGCCAGCTCGGCCCCAGACAGCACGTCGAGCAGCGAGATGAGGCGCTGCTGGCGGCCCACCTCGAAGGCGTCGAAGGGTGACGGTGGCGCCTGGGGCCGGCCCTTCACCATGGCGCTCACCACCGTGTTGTGCAGCGCGAGCGGCCAGAGGCCAGCCCCGCCTTCGTCGTCCCGAGGGAAGCCGTCCTCGCAGAGCCCCGCCGCCCCCAGCGCCGCCCACGCCACCGAGCGAAACTCCTCGTCATGAGGAGACAGCCCCTGCCCTCCGGAGACGAGCGCGTTGCGCAACAGCCACAGCTTGAGCGCCTCGGTGGGCTGGGCCTCTCTGAGCGCCAACCGGGCGTTGTAGAAGACGAGGCTCTGGTCGCTCGGCGTCTCGGGCTCGCCGGCCCCGAGGGCG